>JBDGQN010000077.1:0-13469 GCA_042219055.1 Salinibacter sp.
ATTGCGTATTTCGTATTGCGTATCGGGTAGTAGGTCTCCCTCCCTTAATCCTTGAGCCACACGCAATACGCAACATAGGGGAGGATTCATGACATCGAGAATAGTTTTTACTGCCGATCAGGTGCTGCTTGCATAGATGACCATCCCCTACCTCACATCTCTCGTCATTTTTCTTCCGGCTGCGGGAGCGCTGCTGACGCTGTTCCTGCGTCGCGCTTCGACGATCCGTTGGACGGCCCTTGTGACCACGTCGGTCACGTTTGTGCTTTCAATCGGGCTGTTCGCGGGCTACGATCCGTCGGTGAGCACGGCCCTGGCGCCGCAACTGATGGACGTGTGGGCGGGGTGGCTGCCGGGGGACTATGACGTAAAGTATTTCGTCGGCATCGACGGCCTGAGCCTGCTGCTGGTGATGTTGACGACCCTGCTCGGGCCCATCGTGGTGCTCTCGTCCTGGACCTACATCGAGGAGAAGCAGAAGGGCTACTACGCGCTCCTCCTCTTGCTGCAGACGGGCATCACGGGCGTCTTTACGAGTTTCGACTTGTTTCTCTTCTACATCTTTTTCGAGCTTACCCTCATCCCGATGTACTTCATCATCGGGGTCTGGGGCGGAAAGGAGCGCATTTACGCGGCGGTCAAGTTTGTGGTCTACACGCTCGTGGGGTCGCTGCTGATGCTGGTCGGCATCCTATACCTGGGCTACGCGGCAGGGGAGGCCGTGAACAACGGCGTCTTCACGACGGACTGGTACACCCTCCTGAAGTACAACGTCCCCCTGGCGACCCAGGGCTGGCTCTTTGCGGTGTTCGCGTTCTCTTTCGCAATCAAGGTGCCGCTCTTTCCGCTGCACACCTGGCTGCCGGATGCCCACGTCCAGGCGCCGACGGGCGGTTCGGTCATCCTGGCGGGGGTGCTGCTGAAGATGGGAACCTACGGGCTCCTCCGCTTTTGTCTGCCGCTCTTTCCGAACGTCGCGCAGAGCTACGCGGGCTTCTTCGCCGTGATCGCCATTATCGGCATCATCTATGGGGCCCTCGTGGCCCGCGTGCAGGACGATGCAAAGAGCCTCGTGGCCTACTCGTCGATCAGTCACCTCGGCTTCGTGGTGCTCGGCCTGTTTGCCTTCACGACGGAGGCGATGCAGGGGGCCGTCATTCAGATGATCAACCACGGACTGTCCACGGGCGCGCTCTTCCTCCTCGTCGGCATGCTCTACGAGCGGCGGCACACGCGGCTCATGGACGATTACGGCGGGCTGGCCACGTCTGTGCCCGTCCTCACCACGTTCATGGTGATCAGCGTCCTCGCCTCGGCGGGGCTCCCGGGGCTCAATGGGTTCGTGGGCGAGTTCTTGATCCTGCTCGGCTCGTTCCAGAGTACCGTGCTGAATAGTCCCATCCTCGTGGCCTTTGCCACCACCGGGGTCATCCTCGCGGCGGTCTACCTGCTCCACATGGTGTACCGCACCTTCTTCGGAGAACTCACGGACGCCGCGAACGCGCAGATGGTGGACATGAACGCGCGGGAGTTTGGGCTGATGGTGCCACTGATCGTGCTGATGTTCGTCCTGGGCGTCTATCCCCAGCCGTTCCTCCGGCAGACGGCCCCGACGACGAACTTTCTCTTGGAGACGGTGGAGGAGAAACGAGCCGCCCTTCGAGAGCAGGTCTCTGAGAAGAACGCGACGGTTGAGCAGCCCCACAGAGTGTCGCCGGCCCCCTTGGAGACCGTTCCGGCGGCCTCCCTAAAGGTGAAAGAAGTGACGATTCCGCTGACGGACCGCACACCCTAGTCGTTGCACTGCATCTCTCGCTCACAAACCCGATCCCCTAGTTATGCCTTCCCGCGACCCCCTGTCTGACGCTGACATCCAAGACGCTCTTTCTGAACTGGAGGGGTGGTCCCACGCCGACGATAAGCTCCAGAAAACCTTTGAGTTTTCGAACTTTCGAGAGGCCATTAGCTTCATTGTCCGGCTCTCCTTTTACGCCGAAGAGATGACACACCACCCTGAGCTGGAAAATGTGTACAATACCGTCTCCGTGGCCCTGACGACGCATGACGCGGGGGGGCAGGTGACCGAGATGGACGTAGAACTGGCCTCGAAGATCGAGGACTTTGTATGGGTATGACCGTGGAGCCGTCCGGCCCCGCGAGGGTATGCCCTTCGGCCCCCGGACGGCTCTACGATGGGGAGGACGGATTTTTTGAGAGAGGTACGGATTTTTGTCTATGGATTTGTCCACCGCGTTTTCGACCATTGCGGCCGACCTGCCCGCCGTCTTTTCGATGACGGTGGTGGGACTGGTGGGACTCGTGATGATCGTCCTTGATGCCTACCGCAACGACCATCCGGCCATTCCGTGGCTCGGGGCGGCGGCGCTGACTGTCTCGTCGGTGTGGGAGATCACGCAGCTCGGGGCCCCTCAGGGAACCGTGTTCTTTAAGACGCTCCGGATCGGGGGCTTCGTGGCGTTCATCAACCTGATCATCCTGCTCACGGGACTGGCCACGACGCTCGTGTCGATCCCGTACCTGAACCAGTTGCGGCACGACTACGGGGAGGTCTACGCCCTCATCTTGTTCGCTACGGTGGGCATGATCATGCTCGGCTCGGCGAACCACATGATTAGCATTTTCCTCGGGCTGGAGACGATGTCCGTCTGCCTTTACATTCTGACCGGGCTCATTCGGGAGGACGAGGGCGCGGTGGAGAGTGCGCTGAAGTACTTTCTGCTTGGGGCGTTTTCGACCGGCTTTTTCCTCTACGGCATCGCGCTGATGTACGGCGCGACCGGCACGATGGTGCTGCCTGAAATGGCCTCGGCGACCCTCGCCTCCCCCTCCGCGCAACTTCTGTTCTGGGGCGGATTCGCACTCTTTCTGGTCGGGTTCTTCTTCAAGGTCAGTGCGGCCCCGTTTCACATGTGGACGCCCGACGTGTACCAGGGAGCCCCCACGCCCCTCACGGGGTACATGTCGACGGCCACGAAGGCCGCGGCGTTTGGGGCCCTCATCCTGGTGCTGGTGCACGCGGTACCGGGTGGAGAGTGGCAGCTCGTGCTCGCCGCTGTGGCGGTCCTCACGATGGTGATCGGCAATGTGATGGCGCTCTCGCAACGCAACGTCAAGCGGCTCCTCGCCTACTCGTCCATCGCGCATGCCGGGTATCTGCTCGTGGGCCTCTCGGCGGGAACGAAGGCGGGCTACGCCGGGGCACTCTTCTACCTGCTCGTCTACGCCGTGATGAACATCGGCGCCTTCGGCGTGATGGCGATGCTGGAGTGGGACGGGAAGGAGGGCCGGGAGCAAACTCTCGCCTCTCTGGCCGGCATTGGCAATCGGCGGCCTGTGCTCGGCACCGCGATGGGCATCTTCATGTTCAGTCTGATTGGCTTTCCGCCGCTCGGGGGCTTCGCGGGCAAGTACTTCGTGTTTGCTCCGGCCGTGGACGCGGGCCTGACGTGGCTCGTGATGATCGGGGTTCTGATGAGTGCGCTTAGTGCGTACTATTATCTCCGGGTCGTGTACGTCTTCTGGATGCAGTCCGCCGAGGCGGTGGACGCGACCGATCCGGTGACTGACGCGGCGTTTCCCCGGGCGACGACGACGGCGGTGGGGACGCTCGTGGTGTGTGCGGTGGCGCTCGTCGTGCTCGGAATCTTCTTTGGGGGCGTGATCGAGACGACGACTGGGTTCTTCGACGCCTCGGCGATGGCGGCGGCGCCGTAGGTTTGGGTGGAAGGTGGGAAGGTTGAAGATGGGAAGATTGGGGGTGGTCAAAGTTGTATGCTCGCCTCTTTGGGAGGAGCGTGATTCGTGGCAGAAAGCGGGGGGCTCAAAGAATGTCTTGGGGGCCTCGTCGAAGTTGATTCTCGTCTGATCCCCTTTCAACATTTCCACCTTTCACCTTCAACACATCCCAGATGGAGGACTTGCTTCGTGATCGGCTGCCCCACGCCCCGCAGATGGGGCTCTTTGTGGCGCCCAACGTTCCGGCGGGGCGACTGGACAACGCCCTCTCGGACTACGCGACGGAGGTAGGGCGGGACGAGGTGCTAGCGCTCTACGACGCGACGCTCAGTGGGACGGGGGGCTGCGGGGCGGTCTTTTCAGCGGATCGATTCGTCTTTCAGAACTACGATCTGCAGGCGACCCAGACCGTTCGCTATTTCGATTTGGTCGGCGTGGCGGCGCAGAGTCGCTGGTTCGGCCTCGGCGGAAAGCAGGTGGCACTGACGGTGAACCGAGGGCGGGCCACGTTTGAGCTTACGATGGACTTCTCCGGGGCGCCGAAGGCGGCGTCGTACGTGGCCGAGTTTCTGGACGCGGCGATGGTGGCGGACATCGATTTCGCTCCCGCCTCGGAGTCGGGTGCGACGGACGTCGCTGCGGTGCGGACGCGCTGGATCGGCTTGGTGCTGAGAAGAAACTGGCAGAGGCCGACTACCAGCGATTGGTCGATGTGCTGGAGGGATCGTCCTGACGAGACGGCCGACTGCCGCCTGCGGTCGTCGCAAATTCAGGCAGCACTTCCCAGACCAGTTCAGAGCATTGGCCCAAACGCCAACCGTTGCAACGTGAAAACGTTGAATGTTCTGGGCTTACAGGAAAGTTGGCTATCTTCCGTCTGACGGGGTTAACGCACTGTCGGGCCGACGCGCTGTATTCGAAACGGCGTTATTCGATGTCGTACTCGTCGAGACGTCGGTACAAGGTGGCACGGCTGATGCCGAGGAGCTCGGCGGCCTCGGTGCGGTTGCCGTTCGTCTGTTCGAGGGCGGCCCGGATCCGCTCGGCCTCGTCGGACGCAGACGGGGACGCATCGGGGGGGGAGATGTCTCGAAGCTCGGGCGGGAGGTCGTCAACGTGGAGCACCTCGTCGGAGGCGCGGATGAGAGCGGCTTCCAGAGCGTTCCGAAGCTCGCGCACGTTGCCGGGCCAGTCGTAGTCGAGGAGGTGGCGGAGGGCCGCGTCGCTCACGTGGTCGACCGCGGCGCCGGTGCGCGCCCGAATCTCGCGAACAAACGTGCGCACCAGCAGGGGGAGGTCGGACCGGCGGTCACGAAGCGGCGGGAGGGTCACGCGGGCGATGCGGATTCGGTACAACAGATCCTGTCGGAAGCGATCGGCCTCCACCTCGTCATCGAGGTTTCGGTGCGTGGCGGCCACGATGCGCACGTCGACGGGCCGCGACTCGGTTTCCCCGAGCCGCGTCACCGCTTCCTCTTCGAGCACCCGCAGCAGTTGCCGCTGCACGTCGAGCGGCACGTCGCCAATCTCGTCGAGAAACAGGGTGCCCCCGTCCGCCGCCTCGAAGTAGCCGGACCGATCCTCAGTGGCCCCGGTGAAGGCGCCCTTTCGATGGCCGAAGAGGCGGCTCCCCGCGAGGTCCGGGTTGAGGGCCGCACAGTTGACGGTCACGAACGGCCCGTCGGACCGGGGGCTCTCGTCGTGAATGGCGCGGGCGGCCAGCTCTTTGCCGGTGCCCGTTTCGCCCTGAATAAGCACTGTCGTCTTCACGGCGGCCACAGATCGGATCTGCTCGTAGGCGTCCTGCATGGGAGCGCTCTTTCCCACGAGATCGTGGAAGCGGTCCTGGTCGTCAAGCAGGCGCCGGAGTTCATGCACTTCCGTCACGTCGTAAAACACGAGGATGTGCCGCGCCTCGTCGCGCGGATCGGGGCGCACCTCGATCTCGACCTGGTGGGGGGTCCCATCCTCGTGCTCGATCGTGGTGGACACCGGCTCGTCGTCCGGCGCCGGGGCGTCCATGCGCTCCCGAAGGGCCGCGAGGGAGTCGTCGCCGACGGGGAGCACGGCATCCCACGCCTCGCCCGTGGCCGCGTCCGGGGAGGTGCCGAGCAGGCGGCCGGCCGGGTCGCTCAGGAAGGTGAGACGACCCTCCGAGTCCGTCAGGGCGGTGCCTTGTCGGAGACCGTTCAGGAGCTGGCGCAGGTCGTCATTGGCCCGCTCCACGCGGCGCTGCAGGGCGTGCGTTTCCAGGGCCACCTCCACCGCCGCGTACAGCTCGCGCTCGTTGAAGGGCTTGACGATGTAGCCGTACGGCGTCGTGGCGGTGGCGCGCTGCAGGGTCTCGTCGTCGCTGTAGGCGGTGACGAACACGATCGGGAGGGGACGCGACTCGCGAATGCGCCGGGCCGCCTCGACCCCGTCCATGGGGCCGTCGAGGTGCACGTCCATGAGCACGAGGTCGGGCGTCGTCTCGGTCGCCCGTTCCACTGCGTCGGTCCCGGTCATGACGTGGTCTACGACGGTGTAGCCGAGCGCGTCGAGGTGGTCTTCCAACTCCATCGCAACAGCAAACTCGTCCTCGACGATCAGGATGCGCGCCGGGGTGGACATCGGATTACTCGGATGGGTTTCGGGGGAAGGTCACGGTGACAGTAACGCCGTCGTCGGTCTCTGTGGTCAGGGTGCCGCGCAGTTGGCGCGTGAGGCCCCGCACGAGGCGCAGGCCCAGAGACCCGTCCGCGTCCATCGCGTCGCCGCCCTGACCATCGTCCGCCACCACGAGCGCGGCCTCGTTGCCCTCGACCCGGAACCGGACCGTCACTGTGCCAGGGGCGGCCTGCGGGAAGGCGTGTTCGAGGGCGTTGGAAACGAGCTCATTTACGATGAGCCCCGCCGGGATGGCCTGGTCGATGGGCAGAGTCGCCGCCTCGGCCTTGAGCTGCCGCTCAATCCGGCGGGTGGCATGCGAGCGAAACAGCTCCTCCAGCAGCTCCTCCAGATACGCGTCGAAGTCGACCTGCGAGAGATCGTCGGACTGGTAGAGCTGCTCGTGGATGGCCGCCATCGACCGGATGCGCTCCTGCGTCTCCTCGAACCGCTCCTGGACGGCAGCGGACTCCACGTCGCGAGCCTGGGCGTGGAGCAGGCTCGAGATGACCTGCAGGTTGTTTTTGACCCGGTGGTGGATCTCGCGGAGGAGGACCTCTTTTTCTTCGAGCGAGCGTCGCAATTTTTGTTCGGCGGCCTTCCGCTCAGAAATGTCCTGCGCGACGCACACGAGAGAGCCTCCTTCGGCGTTTTCCCCGTCCAGTGTGGAACGGGAGACGAGCACCGGATTCGTCGGCCCCTCGGCCGGCGTCAGCGTGCGTTCGACCGGTCCCTCTCCGTTGGCCGAGAGCGGGTCCTCGTCGAAGTGGTCGGTGAGCCGAGTGCCGCGGAGATCGGCAGTAGTGCATCCCAGTGCCGCGGCGGCCGCCTCGTTGGCGTGATGAACCGTACCGTCGGCCTCCACCACAAACAACAGTTCTGCCATCGAGTCGAGCACGCCGTGGAGGTAGGTGCGGGAGACCGTCTGCTGGCTCAGGGTCGTCGTCATGCGGTTGAGGGACTGCGCGATCCGCCCCAACTCGTCGTCGGGATTCATGGACAGTTGAGCGTCGAGACGGCCCGTGCGTACCTGCTCCACGGCCTTGCGCAGGAGATTGAGGGAGGTCTGGAGAGACGAGGACAGCCACCGGCCTGCCAGGGCGGCTCCGAGGAGGAGCGCGCTCGTTGTTCCCACCACGAGCCAGAGGCTGCGTCGGAGAAGCGACGCCGCCCCAGGAAGGTCGGACAGGAGAGGCTCTACCCCGGTCCACACGTACCAGAGCACCAGGGCGGAGGCCCCTCCGGTCACGAGGATCCCGAGGCCGAGACCCGCCACTACCAGCTGTATCTTGCGTCGAAGAGACATAGGCCGAACGGTCTGAGTACAGTCCGCATCGCCCCAATACAGGCCCGCGGCGATTGATCCCGGCTACCGGGGGGCAGAGAGGAGAGAAAAAAGCACTGTTTCAGTTGAGACACTGCTGAGACGGCCAGAGACGAACGGTGAAACCCCCGCAGAGCCCAGAGGTCGTCTGTACGAAATTTTGAGCGGTCTAGGCCGGACCTGAAGAGTGATCTCGTAAAGAAAATGTGAAGGAATTCCCGCTACAGGAGGGCCGGAACGGCAGTTGTACATAGAAGGGAGTGACGTGCTGAAGTGAAATGCACGCCCGTGCTCTTTTTGCTGTAATCCATGACTGTCATGTTCACGACCACTCCCGACATGTTCACGACCACTCCCGATCGCCACATCCTTCGTTCCCGTCTCGGCGTCCTTGGACTTGCATTCGCGCTCACTCTCGGGCTTATCGGATGCGACGGAGGTGCCGTCACCGGGACCTCCACGAACAACCGCACGGCCCCGGTGTCCATCTCTGTTTCTACTGAGTCGGGCGCCAACGCCAACACTGCAGCTGCCTCATCGGGCGCCGGTACCAAGGCCGCAGCCGGCTCGCGGACCTTCACCGACTCGGTGGGCAACACGCTGCGCCTCAACAACGTGGAGATCATCCTCCGCGAGATTGAGTTCGACCGATCCGACGGGACCGAGAATTGCTCCTCGAGCGGAACGCCGGATGAGGACGACGACTGTGAGAAGGTCGAGTCTGGGCCGTTGCTCGTGTCCCTTCCGTTGAGTGGAAGCACGCCCTCCGTTGTGATCGACACGACGTTGCCGACGGGGATCTGGAAAGAGGTCGAATTTGACGTTCACAAACTCGATCCGACGCTTCCCGCCGACAGCGCCCTTTTAGCTGAGAATGACTTCCCGTCAGACGCGAGCATCCGTGCCCAAGGTGAATTCACACCCGCAGGTGGATCCGCGCAGTCGTTCACCTTCACCAGCGATCTCAACGCGGAACGGGAGATCGAATTCTCGCCGCCCGTAGAGGTCACTGCCGACGGCACCACAAACATCACCTTCTCGGTGGAGCTCAGCACGTGGTTCCGCCAGCAGGACAGTACACTCGTTGATCCCGCACGGGCGGGCGATCAGGGGACGTACGAGAACCTCGTCGAGGAAAATATCGAGACCTCTATCGAAGGATTCGAAGACGAGAATCAAGATGGTGAGGACGATGAAAGCGGTGACGACGACGGAGGTGAAGATGATGGAAGCGATGACGACGGAGGCGACGACGATGGAAATGACGATGATGGAAATGACGATGATGGAAATGACGATGACGGAGATGACGATGACGGAGATGACGACGATGGAGGCGACGACGATGACGACAACAATGATGAGTAGTCTGCGGATCTACGGTGGATTTGAGCACTACTGCTCCCAATGCGTACGCGTCCGGCGAGGCCGCACACGAGGCGTCGCCCGACCGGTGAGAGTTGAACGTGCGGGCGAAGGTCCTCGCCCCTGGCGCGTACGACGTTGCGGCGGCCGATACGGTGCGGGGAAGTCTCAACGTGGGGAAGACGGGGGAGGAGGAAGACGGAGAGATCAAGTTTCGGTCGCCCGCAGAGGAGGGTCCTCCGCCACTGGACTTTAATCCACGGGTGCATTCTGTGACCATCCAGCAGGACAGCACGGTCTTCCCGGAAGTCTTCTTTCCGTCGGAGAAGGGAGGCACGGCGTCCTGGGTACGGCATTGGAGCGCGTACTGGGTTAAACCACGCACCCGCAGTTCAGTATGTAAGATCCTCACGAGTCTTTCTCGCTCTGGCACTCCGGTCACTGGGATGATCCGGTTCGGCTTGCTCACCTTTCTTTGGACCCTCCTCGGGCTGCTTGCACTGAGGGCCTCCGCCGCGTCCGCTCAGGCCCCAGCGGACTGCGACACGACCTACGCCGACGCCCGGACGGCCTACTACGCCGCCGAGTTTGATCGGGCCGAGCAGCTCCTGCGCCCCTGTGTGCGGCAGCCCACCGTGCCCGACTCGATGCGGGTGCGCCTGTATCGGTTGCTCAGTTTCGTATACCTGGGGCAAAACGACTCGACGGCGGCCCGACGCTCGGTGGAGAGTCTCCTCGATCTCCGGCCCACCTACACGCCCCGGCCCAGCCGTGACCGGCCCGACTTCGTAGCACTGGTGAAGCGGGCGAAGGCGGCTCGAAAAGCACGGGCAACAGCGAAAACCGACGAGTCCGACCGTCGATGGGTTCGATGGGCCCTCGGCATTGGGGCTGCGGTACTGGGGACGGCGGCGGTACTCCTGTTTGGGGGCGGCGACTCGGACGACGGTCCCCAGCCCCTCCCACGCCCGGAGCCTCCACCGGAGTAATGCTCTGGCCTCGTCTCTAAACGGTCGAGCCATTGACTGATTGAGCCATGCTCGTGCGATATCTGCGGTATCTGGTTCCCCTCGTACTTCTCCTTCCCGCCGGGGCCTTGGCCCAAGCGCCCAAAGACCTCTCTGCATCGGGGGAGGACGGCACTGTGGCACTTACCTGGACCGCTCCTGACATCGGAGACGAGGAGGAGGTGCTCTGCTATGGCCTCTACCGGGACACCACCTCGATTCCCGACACGAACCCGGAGGACGTGTCCAATCTTCGGATCGCGGATGTTTTACCCTCAGAGTCCGGGTCGCCCAGCTACACCGACTCCACGGTCACCAACGGCGTTGAGTACTTTTACCGCGTGATGGTCGAAACCGCTGAGACCGAGGAGTCGGGCGTGACTTGCGGGGGGGCGGAGGCTGAGCGGTCCTCCTTCTCGAATCAGGCCTCGGCCATCCCCGCGGCGCCCGTGTCGATGGAGATTGCTCAGCCTGAGGTGCCGGTCTCCGATCCGGTGCCTGCGGGGACGAGCGTCGACGTGGTGGTGGAGGCGACCAACGTCCCCTCCGACGAGTCGGTGCAGCTTCACTTTCGTCGAGGGGGAGCATCCTCATTCCGGTCGCGGACCATGACCCGAGAAGAGGCCACATTTACCACCACGATTCCGGGAGCAGAGGTCACAAAACGGGGCCTTGAGTTGTTTGTCACTACGCGCAACGGCCGTGGCGATTCGGTCCGGACCCCGAGCCAGGGCGTGGCGTCAGTTCGAGTTGAGGTGCCGGCGGAAGCGCTCGCGTTTTCGCAGGCCGGCGGGACGTACCAGATCGTGTCGGTCCCCACCCGTCAGGACGACCGTCGGTTGTCCGCTCTCTTCTCGAATCTCGCTCCGTACGACCCGGCCCAGTGGCGCCTGTTTTCGATGAATGAGGCCGCGACCGGCTATCGTGAGCGGACAGACCTGAGCACGGAACTTCCGGAGGGCCGTGGCATCTGGCTCATCACCCGTGGAAAAACGACTTTGACGCCGGGCCCCGGCACCTCGGTCCGAACGGATCGCCCCTACGAGATTCCGCTGGAGGCGGGATGGAATCTTATCGGAAACCCGTTCGCCTTCGAGGTGCCCGTCTCGCAGGTGCGGGCCACCAACACCGCTGCGTCGGTGCAGGACCTCTTCGGGTATACCGACACGTTCGTCCGGAAGCAGGATGGCGACGTGCTGGCACCGTTTCGCGGATACCTCGTCCGGCTCACTGGCGGGCAGTCCGGCACGCTCGTGATCGATCCGAGCCGGTCCACCGGCCCAACCGCCGCGCCCAAGCGCTCCCCGGCCCGGTCCGCCTGGACGGTGCGCGTGTCGGCGCAGGCGGGTGAAACTCGGGATCCTCACAACGTGCTCGGTGCAGCCCCGACGGCCCGCAGGGCAGTAGAGGCCCGGGATGGCCGGGAGCCTCCTCCCATCGGCGAGTCCGTCTCGTTCGCCTTCCAAGCACCGACCGATCAGGACGCGGCGTTGTGGCGCGACCTGCGCCCGGCTAATGGGTCGCTCCGGCGCTGGGACGCGCACGTTCGCACTGGACGGTCGGGGCGCGTTGTGCTCCGGGTGTCTGGGCTCGCGTCCGTGCCGGACGACCTGGCTGTGTGGCTCGTCGATCCGGCGCTCGACGTGCGCCGGAATCTTAGGGAAACCCCGCGCTACGCGTTCGTGACGTCGGGCAACGAGACCCCGCACCGTCTTCGGGTTCTCGTCGGCCCTCCGGCGGAGGTGCACTCGGCCCTCGGAGAGGCCCCGGATCGAGCCCAACGCGTCCGCCTGCGGCCCGTGGTGCCCAATCCCGTCCGGACCCACGCAACGCTCCGCTACGCCGTCCCCAAGCCCACACGGGTGACACTGGCGCTGTACGACATTCTGGGCCGCCGCGTGGCGACCCTCGTAGACGGACGGCGGGTGGACGCAGGCACGCATTCCACGGTCTGGGCGGCCCCGTCCGGTGGGGAAGGGCTCTCCAGCGGAACCTATCTGCTCCGTCTGCGGGCCGGGGCGGAGACCCGAACGCGGCGCCTCGTCGTCACACAGTAGATCGTTCTATCTCGGCTCGTGGGCGGCGTCGACGCTGTCTCAGTGAAACACCCGCTGAGAGGGGCCTGAAACAGGTCTGATACAACGGCTTCTCTCTCTGGTCAGGAATGGGGGTGTAAATGAAAAGCTGAACGTTCTTGAACGGCGTCATTCGGTCTCTCTTTGTAGAAATTGTGAATTGACCGGAATGGCAGAGGGGCTGGATTGGAGATTGAACGTAGATGGAGTGAGGAAACAAGGCGACGCGCTCTTCTTTCCATCAGGGGAGACGGTGCACCGGGCGCTTCGTTTCGGCGCGTCGTTTTGCATCGCATCGCGTTCTTTTGAGCAATCCAAGCTCCACCGCTTAACCAAATTGATACTGAACCCATGACTTCGAAGTCACCGAATCACTGTTCGTCGCTCCTTTCGACCTCTTTCCCTTTCCAATCTCTCTCGCGGAGTCGGGAAATGGTTCTCGTCGGGATGATGATGCTCCTCGGCGTGGCCCTCAGTCCCCTTCCCGCAGAGGCGCAGCAGCGGACCGCACGATCCGGACAGACGGAGACCGATCTGTTCGCCCCGTTCGAGGCCGGACTTCAGGGCGTCCAGGAAAGCGCATCGGCCGTGGCCGACCTGAATGGCGACGGCACCCTCGACCTCGTGGTTGTTGGCGAGACCGACGATGGCGATGATGATGGTGACGGCGATGGCGATGATGATGGCGACAATGGAGACGATGATGGCAACGATGGCCCCTCGGCGACCGTCTACCTGGGAGATGGCCAGGGTGGATTTACGGAGGCCGATGCGGGCCTGACGGGCGTGCTGAACGGCTCGGTCTCGATTGCGGACGTCAGCGGCGACGGCGCGCCCGATGTTCTGGTGACCGGAGAAGACACGACCGGAACCGCGTCGGCGACGTTGTACCTTGGCGACGGTCAGGGCGGATTTACCGAGGCGAACGCGGGCCTAACGGGCGTTGAAGGCAGCGCCTCCGCCATTGCGGACGCAGACGGCGACGGCTTCAACGATCTTCTGATTGCCGGGGAGATCGGAGATGACGGTGACGACGACGGAGACGGTGACGACGGCGGAGACGGTGACGACGACGGAGACGACGGCGATGACGGCGACGATGAAGGCCAAGAGAGCCGGAGCCCAACCAGTCAGGACGACAGCCTGTCGACGACCCTGTACCTCGGCGACGGCCAGGGCGGATTTACTGAGGCAAATGCAGGCCTGACCGGCGTGCAGGATGGTTCGGTCTCGATTGCGGACGTCAGCGGCGACGGCGCGCCCGACCTTCTGGTGACCGGAGAAGACACGACC
>JBDGQN010000078.1:0-11411 GCA_042219055.1 Salinibacter sp.
TTTCATCGGAGGACTTCTCGTTGCCGGCGGGGGAACCTTCCTGGGACTCCTAGGCACAGGATTGGCGACAGGCGTTGGCATTGGCCTCGCTATCTTCGGGGTGCTGATTATGGCGGCAGAAGGGTGGCGACGCATGCAGGCCGGAAAGGATGGTAGCGGCCAACGGGCCCTCCACGAGAGAGAATACGAGCGCTTGGGGCTCGAAGAACCGGCCGACTGGTCGCGGGATGCCGTCGAAGAGCATGCAGACGCGCTCCTCGATCGGCTCCGAAAAGCGCACGTGGCCGCTGAGAAACAGGACACCTGGACCCGATTGGAGTCGGAGTATGAGGACCTTGATGCAACAGAGGAGAAAGTAGAAGAGGAGCGACAGCGGCTGGCCGAGGAGTTGGGCTTCGACCCGGACGCGGGATCCCTTTCGTTGCCCGTGCTCCTGGAGCGGCTCTCTCGGTGGCAAGCGGCCTACGACGAAGTCGAGGCGAAACGGGCGGCTCTGGAAACTGCAAAGGACGAAGCGGAGCGTTGTCGCGAACGCCTCAACGACGCGCTTGAAGAATACGAACTGGGCCCGATCGACGACGCCAGCGAGGCTGAGAGGGCTGTAAGTACGCTGGAGACGGCGCGGAATGAGTTCCAGGAGGCAGAACGGGACCTCCAGCAAGCCAAGAATCAAAAAGAGGACGCAATTCAAGATCGGGATGATGCTGAATCTGATATTGAGGACCTGTACGACCGCCTGAATCTGGAGCAGGGCGCCGAGGACGAGCTACGAAACCTCGCCGGTCAGCACGAAGCCTACCAGGAAGCCATAGAAGAGGAGAGGGACGCGGAGGCGACCTTGGAGGCAGAGCTTCGCCAGCTTCGCCGCATGGAGGCTCACGAGGAGCAAATGGAGGAGGCCACGAAGGAGGAGTTGCAGCGACAACTTGACACGGAAGAAGAGACGGCGGAGAAAGAGGAGGAATACGTCGATCAGATCAAAAGTATCGAGCACGAGATCGAGAGCGCTCTGGAGGGAGGAACGCTGGAGGAGCACCAGGCAAAATACCGCGAGCGTCGAGACGAGCTGGCGGCCGAACGCGAGCAGGACTACGAAAAGGCGGTGGGGAAGGTGCTCGCCGACGTCCTTCAGGAAGAAACGCAAGATCAGGGGCTCCCACCGGTCTTTCACCGCGCCCGAGAGCTCTTTGGGGAGATCACGGACTACCGGTATGAACTGACGCTTGATCGGGGGAGCGCGTCTTTCAGGGCCTTCGACCGCGTATATGAAAGGTCATTTGCGCTGGATGAGCTCTCAAGCGGTACGAAGGTGCAGCTCACGCTGTCGGTCCGAATGGCCTTCCTCGAAACACAAGAGCAGACCTGCCGGGCACCCCTGGTGCTTGACGAAACCCTTGCCAACAGTGACGCCGACCGGGCCCGTGCCATCATTGAGGCCGTGAAAACCATCTGTGAGGAGGGACGGCAGGTGCTGTACCTGACCGCTCAGGCCGATGAGGTCCAGAAGTGGAACTCTCAGCTCGATGGGGAGAAGGGTCCCAACCACACTTTCATTTCGCTTGAGGAGCTCGACGCCCGCGATCTGTTGGAGCCGAGTGGGGACGGGGCAGCGGTGCCAGCTCGACGGGTGCCGGAGGCTCTTCCCGATCCGGAGACGACAACCCACGAGGAGCTTCAGGCGGCGCTGGATGTCCCGCGTTGGTCGCCCCGACAGCCCGTCGGACGACTTCATCTTTGGTACCTCATCGAGTCACCAGAGCCGCTCGTCGAGCTCATTGAGAGCGGTACCCGGACGTGGGGCCAACTCGAGAATCGACACCAGATCGGTGGATTAGCCGCTACTCCCTTCGACGAGCAGGCGTTCGGGTGGGTACAAGCGCGAGCCCAGGCCGTGACGGCGTGGAAGGAGGCCTGGCACGTCGGTCGGGGACGCCCCGTAGACCGACCGGCCCTTGAAAAGACTGATGCGGTGACCGACACCTTCATCGATGGCGTCGCCGAGATTGCGAACGAGCTTGATGGGGACGCCGAGGCCCTGCTGGAGGTCGTTCAGAAGCGGAGCGACGAGCGGGTGAGTGGCTTCCGCTCCAACAAGGCCGACGACCTTGAGGCGTATTTTCTGGAGAACGGTTACGTTACCGAGAAGGAGCCACTTTCGGACGAGGAGATGTGGCAGCGGGTTCTTGCTGATCTGTCGGAGGAGCGGACGGCAGGGCGTATTTCAGAGGAGGAATTGGAACGGCTTTTCGATCGCATCCAGTCCCCACAGCAGGGGGAGTAGCGGACGGGCCGTCCGTTCTTCGGCAGGCACGTTGTGAGAATAGCATTTCCGGGCGTTCTGCGTCGGAAAAGGCTGGCACTGCGTCCCACTACCCTAACGTGCATGCCGGGGAGCCCACTTCACTTCCGGACGTGTCGACAGGGTTCGTAACGCGGTGATCTAACTGCTCCTGGAAAAAATTTTGGCCGATTCACTTCTTCTTCATGTAAGGGGGGTGATGACACGTCGTTGAGGAGGAAGCAATCCGTATTGCGGGCTGATCGGTTGTTTAGAACGTGTGGGCAGTCTCTCTGGGTCTGTTCGTGACGGTAGAATAGCGCGCTTACTTCTTCTTAGTAAATATGAGTCGTTGTATGTGTATATCTCATTGTTCCTAGAAAAAAATATGCCCAAAAGGGGAATCGACCTACCAGGGGCTTCGTATAGTGAGGTGATCGAAATTATCACTGAATAAGGTGTTTTGACATGAACTCAGACCGTCAGTTTCGTACCTCGCTATCCCTCAGCCCGTGGTTCTCCGCCGGGACAGCTGCGGAGAAAGCCCCGGAAGAACCTGGAATCTACTTGATTCGGATCCTCGGACCCGAGGTAATGGCCTACGTGGGAGAGACCGACAATCTACGACGTCGAATTCGCAATGAATGGCAGTTCCTCAATGACGACGAGGATCCGGCTCCCGACTATCGAGGAAAGCAATTTCGGGGTCTCGTTCGGTGTCGTTCTCACTTTGCTGGCGACTATGAGATCGCCTTCGCCTCACAGTCCCAGAATCCCAGCCACGATCTCCAGAGTTTCCAGGAACGTAAGGCATGCGAGCGATGGGTGCTCTTTCAGATCCGTTCTCAGACTGGACGTTCGACGGTCGCGAATCATTCACGTGCTACTGAAGCAGGATGTAGGCCTGTGAAGGGATCGGGAAAGCTCATCAGTAACCTTGGGGTGCGCCCATCGTCTAGTCGTGCCCTGCACCTCTGTGGACATCCTCTTTCCCTGAACTGGATGGATCTGTCGTGGAGGCCGTTCTTACGGCGCAGCGATCTTTCGCAAGGTCGGAGATGGGATTCGGAGATTTACAGTCCAAAAGTGCAAAAGTATGTTCCGGCTCTCTATCGGGTATTGGGACCGAGTCGGCGTGAAATTCTGCGGGTCGGATATAGGGCTGATGTGATGCGGGAAACCCGTGGTGTACTGGATAGCGCTCCTGAGGGGAGCCGCGTGTCTTGGTATAGCCTCCCGCCATCGGTTTACCAGTACGAGTGTCACGAAAAGCGTGACGACCTTATCGGGGCCTACTACCACCAGGTTGGACGAGCGCCTCGACACCAGTTCACCGACGAGTAAGATGGCTTCGCGCTCTCGTCGTTTGTGAAGCTTAGACGTGAGTCCTCTTAGGTAAATGGGTTCTGGAAAGAAGGACAGAGCCAGTCGGGATGGCCCTGCGAGGATCATGAACATCGTCTGCGGAAACGCGCTCGGTGAACTGGATTCCGCAGTCAGAACCACGTGATTCCCGTGATGGGCCTGCAACTGATGCGACGAGTTTTCCGAAATCGAAGCATCGCTGGGAGACGTTTCGGGGCCGGTCGGTCGGTTTTTCCGCAGCATTCGGTCCGCTCTCGACGAGGGGACGGGCGTTCCCGCGCGCTCGGAAAAGAGCGCTATAAGACTTCTGATAGGCGCATCGTGGGAGTTGGGAGTGGGGCACCGGGCAGCAAGGGTCGAATGCTCGTCTGGAGTGTCTTGAGGACCTTTCAGGTGGGTTTTGTGAGTAGTTGGAAGGAAGAAATCGATGGAGGCTTACATGTGTGTCTCATGGTCTCGGCCGCTGGGGCTGGGTCGGTTCCTTGCGCGCCTTCGCGCAGAGGAGTTCCGTGTCCTCGATGTCGAGGCGAAAGGCGGGATACTCTCCGAATTTGCGCTCGGCCGCGTCGAAGAGGCGGTCGAAAAGATCTCCTGCGTCTTCGGGTGTTGCTTTCTGGATGAGCCCGAGCGGGACGCAGACGCTGGGATCCCTGGAGCCGTCAAGGGGACCGATTTCGGGGTGTCGCATAGCGGGATGGAAGAGGGTGTTGCGTGGGATGATGAACGCGAAGGGGCACGGATGCTGCCGGGGGATGGCGCGTCCGAGAGGAGTTCGACGGCGAGGCGTTCTCACCTGTTGCGGCCGAGAGGGCAAACAGGTCTCAATCGAGGTCTCGCCGGAGCCATCTCGAAATTCCAGCTTTTCCCCAACCCCGGCGCCGAGCGGGGCGAGGCGCAGAACAGGCCGCCGGTGTCGGTCTTCTTTCCGGTTCGCATCGGTCGGGCCTGCATGCCTGAATGCCCTGGTGGTAGCAAGGCCTCCTGCGACGGAGCTCTACGAGAAGCCTGGTGCGAACGGGCGGGGAGGCCTGTCGGAAGCGCGTGGAGAACCGCCTGGAAGCGCTTGACAAATGCACGGGAAGCGTTCTGGAAGCTCGCCGGAAACCCCAGGACGAACCACTTCGACGCTTCAGCGGGAAGTCCTGTGCTAAGCTTGGTCGCAGAGGGGCTTTCTGCAGCGAACGTCCACAGAGCGCGCTCAAAGGGCGGTTCGGAAGAAGCGGCTGGGGGAACCCTACCAAAAACGACTCCGCTGTGAGGGCGGCTGAGCCACTTACGGGAGGAGAGGCTGGATAAAAGCGGATGGATGCCCATTTCGCCGCCATCCCTTGACTCGCCGCAAACGAAAAAGGCCCGGCCGCTTCCACCAGAGCGGGCCGGGCGGCGGGGCCCCTGGGAGACGTGCGCAGGTCCAGCGGGCCAGCCAGGATGTGCGATTCCATGAGGAAGAAGACCCCTCGTCGAACGGGGGTAGGATCACGACCCGCCGGATGAGAGGGACTTGACCTTCTCGGCGTACGCATCGATGAACTTCTCGAACGTCTTTCGGGAGAAGGCAAAGCGCTGCAGCGAAACGGGGCGCCCGCCCGCGCCCAAAGGTTGCGGCCAATGCGCTCAAACCCATGTTGCTGGGCAATGCGCCGATACGGCGGCGTGGAGAGGACGAGGGCCACGCTAGCAATTCGGTCGACGTATCGCGTCGGGATGCGAAACTTCCACTCCTCGTCCCAGAGGCGCGTGTGCATCAGGCGGCGCTTCGAGCAGTTGGCGTAGGTAAATTTCATTTCCGGGCTGCCCATCATCCCGCCCGAAGTCCGGTTGACGAAAAGAAGCACGTTGTCGTCTTCGTCCAGGAGATAGAGCCCGACGGGAAGGTGCCCCTCTGACGAGGGAAAATCAACATACCAGCGAGTCTGCTCGACGTCTCGGCGTATATCTATCGTGATGAACACATCGGCCAGTCCAGGGATACCGCCTCACGAACAGCTTCCTCGAAAAGCTGACCGCTGCTCTTGAGTCGGGACAGCCCAACTTTTCGGGGTCACCTCGCTCCTTCATGCGATTACCGTGATCGTTTGCAGGGCTATCGCATCTGTGGGAGGAGACATTTAGGTTATCGAGGCTCGCTGTTATCGATTCCTGACGTTTGTGCTTATGCCTGCCAGTTCGCCTGCGACCGACTCTTCGTCTCTCGTCGAGAGTTTTGAGCCGCTAGAAGATCCGCGTCACGGAGAGATCTACCCGCTTGAAGAGATTGTCGTGCTGGTGATCTGCGCCACAATCAGCGGGGCCGACACCTTCGTTGCCGTCCAGCAGTTCGGGGAGGCTCGCCTGGAGTGGTTGCGGGGACTGCTGCCGTTTGAGAAAGGAATCCCCTCTCATGACGTGCTGAGCGGGGTTTTTGGGCGAATCGATCCAGTTCAATTCGAGGACTGTTTTCGGAGGTGGGTCCAAGGCATTCGAAGGAAGACCGACGGGGAAGTGGTCGCCATCGACGGAAAGACTTTGTGTGGGAGCGGGGACCGAGCCACCGGAAAGGAGCCTCGGCATCTGGTAGAGGCGTGGGCGACCGAGCAGAGACTGGTTCTGGGTCAGCGCCGATCAGAAGACGGCTCAAACGAGATTGAGGCCATTCCCCATCTTCTGGAGGAGCTTCTGCTGGAGGGATGTATTGTCACGATCGACGCGATGGGATGCCAGACCGACATTGCGGAGGCAATCCAGGAAGCAGGAGCCGACTACGTGCTTCGCGTGAAGGACAATCAGGAGAGTCTTCGAACTGACATCGAGCGCGTGTTTGAGCGGTGTCGGGAGCATGGCGCCGAGCCGGGCACAACCGACGTGGACGGCGGCCACGGGCGGGTAGAGACGCGCCGATGCTGGGCAATGGAAGTCGGCGGTCGCGGCCTGATCGACAGCGACCGATGGGCGGGCGCACGTTCAATTGCTCTCATCGAAACCGAGCGGTTCGAAGCCGACCCAAGTGTCGAGAGCGGCGCTGAAGCCGGTTCTGTAGGGGGCGAGACGACCACTGAACGGCGGTACGTCCTCAGCAGCCTGCCGCCCGACGCCACCCAGTTGTTGGAGGCAACCCGTCGGCACTGGCGGGTCGAGAATGGATTGCATTGGAGCTTAGACGTGGCCTTCGGGGAAGATGACAGCCAGGTCCGCAGCGGCAATGCGGCCGACAACCTGGGACGGGTTCGCCGCTTGGCCCTCTCGATGCTCAGGCAAGACGATAGCATCGAGGGCGGAACCGAGACAAAACGACTTCGGGCCGGATGGGACTCGGATTATCTCGAACATCTACTTCGCCAACTGTAGCACAGCTGCGATTGCCCTGTGATCGTTTGGCGTTAGTTGACTGTCCCTAATCGTAGCGCTACGTTGAACGAAGTAACACCTCGAAAAGTGATTCGAGAATTAAATGCTGCGCGACTACCCCCCCTCAGCATGTAGAAGTTCCTCTTACTCTCAATCGGTTCGCTGCACCGCAGAAAAGAACTCCCATGGGTAGAAGCCGCTCTGGTAGGCGATCCGTGAACGTTTGGCCCGCGCTCAGTGACACCGTTTTGGCGTTTCTTCTGACGGTGATTTTGCTCCTAACATTTGTCGTTGCGAACTCAATACGGATTGATCCGGGAGATGGCGAGCCGCCCCCATACAGGCAGGATCAGAAGGAGGTGAAACAAATCGTCAGCAAGGTGAGCAGCACCCATGGAAAGATTGAGACGAATACCTTTGGAAATGCACAAGAAATAACGCTTGGCAACGAGGTCCTCTTTTCTAGTGGGAGTGCGAAGCTGAGTTCAGATGGGAAAAAGCTAATGGAGAACCTCGTGGACCGAATCGTGGAAGCAGATCTTCCAACCCTGCGGGAAATTGTGGTAAAGGGGCATACGGACTCAGTCGCGGTCGTCGGCGGGAAATATCCTACAAATTGGGAGCTGAGCACGGCGAGGGCCTCCCGAGTCGTGCGAGCATTGATTCGATCCGAAGACGGAGCAAAGGGAATCGATCCGAATGAGGTGAATCTAGTTGCATCTGGCTACAGCAAATACCAGCCCGTCGATCCAAACGACTTGGCGGAAAACAGGCGCATCGAACTCCGGCTCATATATGCGTCGTCGAAATCCAATTCAACAAAGTGAAGACTCTAAGCAGGGGCGGGTACGAATCTCTTCATAGGTCGATTACAGGACAGTGGATCTTGGAGACATTGATTTGCGGTACGTTCTTTTTCCGTTGGTAGGTCTTCTGAGCGTTCTAATCCTGTCTCAGTTTCTTGGCGGATGCGATCCGGAGCTTACTGAGGAAGTGGCCTCGAACGTTACGTCAGCAGTTGCTGAACAGGTGGTAGGGCAGGAAGAGGGAAACGCCGACCTTACAGCCCTCCGACGAGACGCGGCCCGGCTGGAGAGCGTGGAGGTTTACGTTGATCGAAGCCTTTCGATGAAACCATACATCACGAATCCACAGCAGTCTGGACTGTATCGACTACTGAACCGGCTCGGCAATTTCGTGAACTCAGAGACATCGTTCTACGGATTCGGATTTCCAAACGGGGAAGGCGAACCACAGGAAGTCAAGCGCATCTCGCCGCTCAAACTGAAGCAGGCATCGGCCTATACCTTTGCGAATAATGATTATGGGCGTCTTCTCCAGCGCTTCTCAAAAGGAGAGACCACAAATCTCATTGTCACTGATGGAGTGCAATCGGATCCAAAGAGTAAGGCCCAACTCGGGGGAGTTCTGGAGGCGATTGACGAGTGGATTCGTTCGGGAGGGTCGTTCGCCACCCTCATCTACGAAACCGAATACCACGGCCAGTACTACAGCGATCTACCCGGAAAAGACCCGGTGTACAACTGCAGTAACCGTCCTCTCACAACATTTGTGCTCGGCCGCTCTCCCTCGGCGATCAACGACCTAATCGGGCGCTTCGGCTCGGATCTGCGTCCGGATCACATGGTCCGGCTGGGGGGGAACACATTGCCGATGGCACCGGCAAAACAGGCAATTAGTACCGATGAGGCCAGGCCAGGGACGCGTGTGCTTCAGGGGACCGAGGAGTACATTCTTGAAGACTACCGACAGGTTTTCCGCGCTTCTATTGCCCCGGCGAGCGCGAATAAGAATGGTTTCGTTCCTCTGCAGTTTGAAGCGGAAGCATCACGCTCGCAATATCCGTGGAAGGGACTCGGGGAAGAGGGAATCCGCACATTTCTGCGGAATCTGGAACCTCAAGTTCAAGTTTTCGCGATCAATCCAGAACGCATCGAGCAGATCAACAGCAAGAGTAGACAGAAGGCGGCATCTGTCCCGCCTCTTCTTCCTGAGGCTAGCAAAGCGGACACCTTGCTGCGATGGGGACAGATCCAGACACAGAAAATGTCGGTACCGCAAATTCGGGTGACAGGCGATACCGTTCAGGCGCGTTTCGAAATCCCAGCGCGTCGCCCACAAGCTAAGTTGAAGACCCCATTCTATGCATTGCTCGTCCGGTTTCGGGTTACGCCCCAAGCGGCCCGCATGCTGATTCCCGATCGCTATTCCACAGACAACGATTTAGATCCCAGCAACTGCGGCCAAATTTATAAGCTGCAGCAATTCGTGGGAACGATTATGCGCCGCAACTACGCTCCTGCGCAGGCGCTTCTACTTACCGAATGGCACTAACTGAACGGCATTGACGGGGCCGGTCCAATTCGTCTTCTTTGTGCAATTACTTAGATGCAGATGTACGTCATCGTACTGTCTTTCCTTCTGTTCTTTCTGTGCAGCCTGATTGGGTATTTTTGGCACACGCAGTCGACCATCCGAGGCGAGTTTCGTGCCTCCGGCCCACGGTCTATTAGCGAGGGGCTTGCCCGGCGAAATAAGAAAAGCATCATCGTCGCAATCTTCCTGGTGGTATGCGTGGCCGTGTTGGAAGCACTGGTTCCCGACGTGGCGTACTGGTTTCAGGATCTCCAGACGATGATGGGGGGAAGACTTCCCGAGTGGGGCATCGTGTTTCTAGAAAGTGGAGGCGGTATCTCCTGGGGGCTCTACGTGGCGATCATCATTGCGCTCATTCTGGGCGTATTTGGGGGGACACTGATAGGATGCAAGCAGTATTCGAGGACAAAGAGCTTTGGGCTGAGTGAGGTCTCGTAGCTGCGGGGTCGGCTTTGGGTAAAGTATGCATTCTCTCATCGTTTTCGAATTTGACATCTCCGATCATGTCGAACGAGCTTTTCCTGATTACTGGTGGTGGAACAGGCGCAAAAGTGGCCGAATCCCTCGTGCATCTTTGTGCGGCGGGGATAGGACCGGATCGCGCCCACATTCTGCTCATTGATTCCGATACCGCGAATGGAAATCTAAGGCGTACCAAGGAAACGATCCGCAACTATCAGCAGCTTCAGGAGTGGCCCTGGAGCGTGCGATCACGGTCTGAAGAAGGAGGCTTTGGGAAGGAGACGAGAGAGGTCATTGATCTCTTCAAGACCGACATTCGAAAGTACGAGATTACCGAAGAGATCGATACGGTTCATCAGGGGGGACTGGAAACCTCCGTGCAATCGGAGGGGATGCAGAATGTGATGGACCTGTTGTTTGATGAGGACGAACAGCGTGCAACCTGCGAGGATGGGTTCCGGGCACGTCCCAACCTGGGCTGCTTATTGATGTCGGATCACCTGAACGATCAGCTTCGGAAGAGTGCCGGCGGATTCTTAGAGGACATGGAGCGGGCCATCTCTCGTCACAATCGGGTTCCCGTCGTTGTGACGGCGTCGGTGTTCGGAGGAACCGGAGCCTCGCTGCTTCCCGTGATTCGGGGATGTGTGGAGAATGCGCTTAGCAACGACGAGTACGCTGATCGGCTGGTGTGGAGTGCCGTTCAGTTGTTGCCGCACTATCAGCCTCGCGAAAAGAAGGAAAGCGTAGATCCGGACCGCTTCTTTCTGGATACGTCCAGTGCGCTGCAGTATTACAGCATGACCCACGACGGAAACGGGTCCAGCGAGGCAGACGGCCTGTTTGAGGCAATGTATATGGTGGGTTCCGACGATCCAGGACGTAATACGGTGAAGACGGTACTGGGGAGCGGGGAACAGGCCAATCCGCCATATTTCGAAGAGGTCATTGCTGCCTTCTTTGCCCTAGATGCCGCTGGACGAGAGGAAGATGGAGCGGACCCGGTGCGCGTCTACGTTCCCAATCAGCTGGAATGGGGCACTCTTCCTTATCGGCACGAGACGGCATTGCAGAAACGGATGGCGCTTCTGTTGCACCTCGCGGCGTTTTACCTACATCCGTCTCCTCGGGGAGACAACAGCCAGCTTGAGAATGGGCTGGGAGCGATGGTCCGTGATGTCGCGGCCGAAGATTTGCGCATGTACGGCTGGTACAATTCGCTGCTCGACGACTGGGCCCAGAATGGACAGAGCGGATATTCCAACACGGACGGCGATCGGAAGGTGGAGACGCTTCGGGCCGGTATGGGACGGCAATCCATCAATGAGGTCGACGAAAAAGTGGCCGAGTTCATGGGGCGTCACCTCCTCTGGGCCGAGACGGCCATGAAAGGGAAAGGGTTGTCCTTCGTGGACTACGAAAAGGGCTCCTACGCACGCCTCTACGACGCGATGAGTGAAGTTACGGCGGAGGAGATTGAAGTCAGTGATCAGGGAAGTGGAGGACGACTGGAGTTTGATGCAGACAATGCCCTGATTCGCCTCCTCCGGGCATCGATAGCAGCGCTCACCTACGACGACCGGCG
>JBDGQN010000079.1:0-6262 GCA_042219055.1 Salinibacter sp.
CGGGGAGGAACGCTTCCCCCAGAAGAATACGCTCTACTCGATGTTCTCCTCCGCCACGAACCGCGACGAGACGCTCGGCGAAACGATCACGAAGCGCTACCCGCAGTTCACAAATCTGCACGCGGAGCTGAAAAGCTTCCGCAACGAGTACCGGCAGTACAAGCAGGCGCACGGGCTCATGGACTTCGACGACCTGCTGCGCCGCACGCTGGAGCTCTTCGACGAGAACGACGACGTGCGGCATCAGGTGGCGAGCCGCTGCCGGCACGTGCTGGTCGACGAATACCAGGACACGAACGCGCTGCAGGCCCGGCTCGTGCGCCGCTTCGCCTCGGTCCACGGCAACGTCACCGTGGTGGGCGACGACGCGCAAAGCATCTACAAATTCCGGGGGGCCGACTTCCGCAACATCTTCCGCTTCCCCGACCAGTTCGACGACACGGAGATCCTAAAGCTGGAGCGCAACTACCGCTCTACGCAGCCGATCCTGGACCTGGCGAACCGCGTCATCGAGCAGGCCGACCGCTCGTACGACAAGACGCTCTTCACGGAGAAGACGGAAGGCGAACTCCCGGCCCTCGTCCCCGCCGCTGACGGCGACATGGAGGCCCGCTTCGTGGCCGAGATGGTGCTGCGCCTGCGCGAACAGGACGTGCCCCTGAGCGACGTGGCAGTGCTCTTCCGCAGCAGCCATAACGCGTACGACCTGGAGGTGGAGCTCAACCAGCGCAACATCCCGTTCGTGAAGTACGGCGGGATGAAGCTCAACGAGGCCGCCCACATCAAGGACGTGCTGGCCCACCTGAAGGTGGTGGAGAACCCGCAGGACGCTGCCTCCTGGAACCGGGCGCTCCAACTCATTCACGGCATCGGCCCCAAGACGGCCCGCTCCCTCATCGAGTGGACGACAGAGACAGCGGAGGACCCGCTGACGCTCGGGGACGGCGCCCCCTTCTCCGACCGCTACGCGACGCGGCTCAAGAAGCTCTTCTCCACACTCCGCCACGTCCGCGCCGAGGACACCACGGTGAACGAGCAGGTGGAGGCCATCCTCGACTACTACCAGCCGCTGTTCGAGAACGAGTACGCCGACGACCACCCGAAGCGCGCGCCCGATCTGGAGCACCTGGCGGGCCTGGCCGCCAATCATGAGTCGCGCCAGCGCTTCCTGTCGTCGCTCACGCTCGACCCCATCGAACTGACAGCCCTCGACCAGGAGGCCAGCGAGGACGACGAGCCGCCCCTCGTGCTCTCGACCATTCACTCGGCAAAGGGGCTCGAATTCCACACCGTCTTCCTCATCCGTGCGCTCGACGGCACCATCCCCTCCCGCCACGCCCTCCGCGAGGACGGCGGGGTCGACGAGGAGTTGCGCCTCTTCTACGTGGCCGTCACGCGGGCGGAGGAGGACCTCTTTATCTCCTACCCGATGACCCAGTACCGGCGCGGCCAGGGCGAGTACATGACCACGCCGAGCCGCTTCATCGAGGAGGTGCCGGAGGACGTACTCGAACCGGTGCAGTTGGTGGAAGAGGACGCTGCGGGCCCGTCGGAGGCCGCCGAAGCATCCTCCCCATCCGAGCAGAACGGAGAGGCCCCCACCTCATCCCGCGACGGGGCCCGCCCCGACCCGTCTTCCCCGCCCGACGATCCCACCGATGCCGACGGACTTCCCTTTTAGCCGATCGGCACCGTCGACTCCCGTATTTCTGGCTCCCAAGCCCTTGCGCGATCATGGAGGCCCAACGCGACCAATCCGCTCCGTCTCATGCCACCGACGCAGCAGAGGTGCCCCTCGACATCGTCGAGGTGGGCATGGAACGACTCGACACAATTCGTCGGCTCAACGTCGAGATTTTCGACGAGGAGCGCATCATCAAAACCTTTGAGCGGGACGACCTCTTAATGCTTCTCGCCCGATCGACCGGCACGGACGTGGGCTTCAAGCTGGGCTACCAACTCGACACGGACACCTTCTACAGCGCGAAGGGAGGGGTGCGCCCGGCGTACCGCCGCAACGGCATTGCCCGGGCGCTTCTCTATGCCATGCTCGGCATCGTCGACCAGCGGGGCTACGAGCGCTTCGTGTACGACACCTTTCCCAATAAACACCCCGGCATGACCGTCCTCGGCCTCGACGAGGACTTCGAGGTGGTGCGGGCCGGATACAGCACCCAGTACCAGGATTACCGGCTCCGATTCGAATGGACGTTCGACGCCGCGGAGACCTGATCATTCCCCGTGAAGACGTCCCGGCGGGACGCTCCTACACACCAAATTCACAGAAATCAACACAGATGGATCGAGACGCCGCCAAGCAAGCCGCCGCGGAGGCGGCCGTTCAGTTCGTTTCCGACGGCATGCATCTCGGACTCGGTTCGGGCTCGACGACCGCGTACGCCCTCGAATTTCTCGGCCGCCGGATTCAGCAGGAGGATCTCGACGTGTGCGGGGTGCCCACCTCCTTCGCGACCGAACGCCGGGCCCGTGCCCACGGCATTCCGCTTACCTCGCTCGACGACGCCCCTACACTCGACCTCGCGCTCGACGGGGCCGATGAAGTCGACGACGCATTTCGACTCATCAAGGGCGGCGGGGGAGCCCACTCGCGGGAAAAGGTGGTGGCCCATCAGGCCGAGCGGTTCGTGGTCCTGGTCGACCCGACGAAAGAAGTGGAGCGACTCGGCACCAATGTTCCGGTGCCCGTGGAGGTGCTCCCGGTGGCCGCAACGCCTGTGATGCGCACGCTGGAGGCGAGGGGCGCCGCCCCGACACTCCGCACGGCTGAGGCAAAGGACGGACCCGTCGTCACCGATCAGGGCCTCTGGATCGTCGACGCGCAGTTTCCCGACGGCCTCGCGGCCCCTGAGGACCTTGACCGTTGGCTGAACGACCGCCCGGGCGTACTCGACCACGGACTGTTCCTCGACATGACTACCGACGTGCTCGTGGGCCGCCCCGACGGATCAGTCGATCATCGTCCGTCCTCCTCGTAACGCCGTCTCCACCAAAAAAGAAACGCGCACCGCGTCCCGACGACTGCCGGGCACGGGGCGCGCTCGAATCCGTCAAATGAGACCTGATCGCGGCACTACTGCAGGCGGAAGGTCACGGGGAGTGACATCCGAACCTTCACGGCCTCGCCACGCTGCTTCCCGGGGGTGCAATTCAGTTTCTTCACAGCCCGAAGCGCTTCCTTGTTCAATAGCTCGTGCACGCCGCGCACAACTTTGGGATTAGTGACTTTCCCTTGCTCGTTCACGACAAACTGGACGATCACTTGGCCCTCAATCCCGGCCTTTTTCGCGAACTCGGGATATGTGGCCTTCTTCTGGACCTGTTTGATTCCTCCACAATCCGGTTGTTGCTCGACGACCATGAAGATCTCTTGTTCCTTTTCCTTCTCCTTGCCCGTGTCGGGCGGTCCTCCCCCTACGTCGAGCCGCTCGTCCATGTCGAGAGAGGCATCGAAATCGACATCTTTCTGCTCGATGACCTCATTGTTGGGGACCTCCTGCGGGACGGGAGGCTTCGGCGGAGGCGGCGGCTCCTTTTCCTGCTTGGTCTGCTGAATCTGCTTCATGTCGACGGTCTCCTGCTTCTCCATTTGCACCTTGAAGGTGCTTTGGCTTTGCATATTGACCCGAAAGGCCACGATGAGGAGTGCGAGAGAGAGAACTAATCCGATCTCGACGTACAGCGGATACTGGCTGCGGAGATCCGCACCTTCGTTTTTGCGTAGAGCCATGACGGAGTATCGAGGTTAGAGAACGACGTGAAGGTCACCGTGGCGGCAAGCACGGTAACTTTATAAGGCGGACGGACGTAAATACACAAGCCCTTCTTCGATGTTTCAACGTTGATGGCAAGCGGCCTCGCGGATGCTTCTCGTCGGTCCGCCTCTAGAAAGCCGAGACGTACGGGGGAGGGAGGGGGTCACGCCGAGGTCCGATTGGGGCGGCGCACGTGATAGAGAAAATACCCGACGAAGGCGAGGCTGAACCCGACGAAATCGGCCGTGACGTCGTATGGGTCTGCCAGGCGCTGAATCGGCAGCAGGTGCTGGTACACCTCCGTTCCTGCGGCGAAAAAAATCCCGGCCACGAAGAGCATCCCTCCGCGCCGTCGGAAGCAGGAGGAAAGCCCGTGCTCCTCTGGCGGACACAACCCCCGGAGCCAGAGCCCTCCGAAGCCTGCGAAGAGCACCACGTGGGCGAGCTTGTCGAGCCCAAGTGCTGAGTCGACGGTGCCAAAGTTCCCAGTAGGGAGACTCATCGCGAGCACAATCCCGACCGTCCAGAGGATAGCTAGAACGCGGTAGTGGAACGTCTTCATCGAGAACGAAACGTGATGGGCGAGACGCAGAACCGTGGGTCGCGATGCCCCCTTCGCGCCACGACGCGAAACGATGAGACCTCCGTAGAGCGCGGGCGGGATGTCCCTTTCAGTCCCCCTCAAACCGCTCGGCGGCGGCGCGAGGAATCATGTCGAGCAGGTCGGTAGCAACCATGGTCCGGGAATCGTGGGTGGCCCCGTACCGTTCCGCGGCGGCTCCGCCCACATGCAGCGCCGCAGCGGCCGCTTCGAGCGGGGGCACGCCCTGCGCCAACAGTCCTATGCACTGGCCCGCCAGCACGTCGCCGGTGCCAGCCGTGGCGAGGGCCGAGGTGCTAATGCCACTCACGAATGACCGGCCCGTCGGCCCCGCCACAATGCTCGGGGCCCCTTTGAGAAGACACACGGCCCCCCACCGCTCCGCGTACTCCTGCGTCACGCGAACCCGGTTGGTGAGATCCACGTCCTCCCCGACGAGTCGACGAAACTCCCCGGCGTGAGGCGTGAGGATCCAGGAGGCGTCTCGTTGGGCCGCCAGTTCGTCCACGTACCCGGCGAGTGCGTTGAGGCCGTCGGCGTCAAGCACGAGGGGCGTCTCCGTCTCGCGCACGAGTCGCCGGACGACCTGTTCAGTCTGCGGGGCGCGGCCGAGGCCCGGTCCCACGAGCAGGGCATCGGCGGTCTCCAGCGGATCCGCAATCGTATCGAGGGCCGCGTCCACCTCAAGGTGCCCGTTCTCCGAGGTCGGGAGGGGATAGGTGGGCACCGTCGCGAGGGTTCCGGCAAGCGTCGACTGTACGGGTTCGGGACAGGCGCAGCTCACGTATCCGGCGCCGCTCCGTCCCGCCGCTTTCGATGCCATCATCGGCGCGCCCGTAAACTGCGGCGCTCCCCCTACGACCAGAGCGGTCCCCACGCTGTATTTGTATGCATCCCGGGCCCGGTCCGGCCACCACGCCCGCACGGCGTCGTCGGTCGTCCGCCGGGCGCACCCGGGCTGCTCGGCAGCCCGATCGAGCACGAACGGGGGAATGCCGATGTCAATCACGTGCACTGCCCCGGCCCGATCCGGCCCGTCGCCCACCCAATGCCCTACCTTGGCGGCGGCCATGGTCACGGTGCGGTCCGCACGGACAGCTACTCCGAGAATATCGCCGGTGTCGCTGTGGAGGCCAGTGGGAACGTCGACGGCCACCGTGGGGGCGTCGCGCTCGTTGACCCACTCGACGAGGCTCCGCACAGGCTCGCGCACGTCGCTCGTGAGACCCGTGCCGAGGAGGGCGTCGACGTAGAGGCGCGGACGAAGCGCATTGGCCGTCGCCGTCAGCGCATCGAGGTCGCCGAGTCTCGTAACGGTCAACCGGGATCCGGGCGCTCCCTCTTCCCCTCGCCGGCGGAGCAACGACAGATTTTGCGCTGCATCGCCGCTCAGTGCATCGGGAGGGCTCGTGAGCACGACGTGAACCTGGGCACCGGCCGTCAGCAGGTGCCGGGCCACCACGAGCCCATCCCCCCCGTTGTTGCCCTTGCCGCAGAGCACCATCACGGCCTCATCCTCGAGCGGTCCATAGAGCTCCCGAATGTGCTCGGCACATCCGCGCCCGGCCACCTCCATGAGCGTAAAGCTGGGAATGCCGTACTCCTCAATCGTGTACCGGTCCGCATCACGCATCGCCTCGGCGGTGAGGGCGGGGGGACACTGCTCGTCTGTGATGCCGTTTGCCATGGCGCAAGACAAAATGTTGGACGCAATAAGGCGACAAGCGGAATTGTTACCGGCGCCGTCCGGACTGCGAGCGAGCGGTGTCGGGCGAGGAGCGATCTCTGCCCCGGGGCACCGGCGCCAGCACTGGAAGACGAAGCGGGGCCGGTAGTTCGGTCGTCCACCGGGGCCGTGCCTCCACCGGCTCCTGAAGCCACGTCACCG
>JBDGQN010000008.1:0-21271 GCA_042219055.1 Salinibacter sp.
TGGACGCCAGCGCCGCCCGCACGGTGATGAACCGAATCACCTGGAACCCCGGCGGGTGGTAGAGCCGCTCAATGTAGTCGATGAGGTAGTAGAGCATTCGCGTGTGGGCGTGTGGGCGTATGGGTGTATGGGAGTACAAACCGGGCTTTCGCCCGCACTCCCAAACGCCCATACTCCCAAACGCAATCAGCCAAAATAACGTCGTGCCATCTCGCGATCGTCAAAAGGGCGTGTGTCGGTGCCGAGGGTTTGCGTCGTCTCGTGGCCCTTGCCGGCGATGACCACCACGTCGCCGGGCGCTGCCGCATCGGCCGCGGCCTGAATGGCCTCCTCGCGGTCTACGATCCAACGCATCGCGTCCGGCCGCCGCACCCCAGTGCGGATGTCGCGCAAGATGGCCACTGGCTCTTCGGTGCGCGGGTTGTCGCTCGTCACGATGACGCGGTCGGCCCGCTGCTCGGCGATGCGACCCATCGTGGACCGCTTGCTCGGATCGCGGTCGCCCCCACAGCCGAAGACGCACCAGAGCGTCGCGTCCTGCGGCATCGTGGCGCGGACCGCCTGAAGAATGTTTTCCAATGCGTCGGGGGTGTGGGCGTAGTCCACAACCACCGTGGTGCCGTCCGCGAACCGCAGCGGCTCGAAGCGACCCGGCACGGGCGGCGCTTCGGAGAGGGCATCGAGCACGGCGTTCGGCGCGAAGCTGAGGGCCGTGCCGATCCCGTAGGCCGCCGCCAGGTTGTAGGCGTTGAAACGCCCCGCCAATCGGAAGCCACGCTCGTGCCCGTCGATCCGCAGGCACAAGCCGTCGATGCGGCTCTCTACCACGGAGACCTCCACGTCCGCCTCTCCGTCGAGGGCAAAGGAGACCCCCGACGCGTCCGTGTCGGCCACCATCGTGGGTCCTGCCTCGTCGTCGGCGTTGTAGAGGGCCGTCGCCTCGGGGCCGAGGCCATCGAAGAGCCGCTTTTTGGCCGCCCGATAGGCCTCCAGCGTGCCGTGGTAGTTGAGGTGGTCGACCGAGAGATTGGTAAAGAGGGCTGCCTCGTAGTCGAGCCCGTGCACCCGCTTCTGATCGAGCGCGTGGGACGACACCTCCATCGCACAGGCCGCACAGCCGGCGTCCACCATTTTTCGCAGCGTGCGGTGGAGGGCGAGCGGTCCCGGCGTCGTGAGGTTCATCTTGGTTGTCTCAGCGCCCGTCCGCACCTCGATCGTGCTGAGCAGCCCGGCTTTCGTCCCGAGTACCCCAAGCAGGTGATGCACCAGATAAGCCACCGTCGTCTTGCCGTTAGTGCCCGTCACGCCCACGAGTCGCAGGTCGTCGGCCGGGTCCCCGTACCACGCTGCGGCCGCCTCGGCCAGGGCCATGCGCGTGTCCAATACGCGGGCAAAGACGGTGCCGGGGAAGCGCTCGCGCGCCCGATCCGGCACCGCCTCGCACACGACGAGACGAGCTCCGTTGTCTACCGCCATGTCAATGAACGAATGTCCGTCGGCGTCCACGCCACGAACCGCGACGAAGGCGCCGCCCGGTTCCACGTCCCGACTGTCGTCCGTCAGGCCGCTGATCGTACGCGCGTCGGGGTCGGGAACGTCCGATCCACAATGGGTTTCTTCGAGCACTCCCGCCTCCCGGAACCGCCGCCGGAGTGCCGGCCAGGCGAGAGGGGCGGAGGGCGTCTCGTCCGTCCGTTCGGTACGTGTGGAGTGGGGACCCGCCATTGGTTCACTGGGTAGCCGCGAGGGAGGCGCGAGACGGAAGCGGAGCCCCCGGCTGGGGCTGTTGCCGCACAATCGTTCCCTGCCCATTGAGCTGGACCTCGATGCCGTGTTCGTGGAGCCAGGCCACCGCTCGGCGTGTGCTGAGGCCCGCCAGGTTCGGCATTGCGGTTGGCTCCTCCGGAAGCGCGGCAGTCGGATGCTGGAGGGATTCCAGCGTCCCCTCGGGCACCGGCTCCGCATCCGGCGTCATCTGGTCTACCCCCTCGGGAAAAGTGCCCGCCCAGCGCCGAGCAATGCGCCGAAACACGGGCGCCGCCACTTGTCCTCCGTAGATGCTGGTTTCCGGAGAGCCGAGCATTACGAGCAGGGCCACCTTCGGAGCGTCGGCTGGAAAGTAGCCCACGAAGGAGGCCCGTGCCTCATCCGACGAATACTCACCGTTCGTAAGCCGAAGCGCCGTTCCGGTCTTGCCCGCCACCCGAAGGCCCTGGATGCGTGCCTTGGAGCCCGTCCCTCGGGTCACCACCCGCTCGAAGGCCGACCGTAGCGAGTCGGCCGTCGCTTCCCGAAAGGCCCGGCGAATCGTCTGCGGCTCTCGCTGCCAGAGGGTTTTGCCGTCTTGGTTCTGCCCCTCTGCCACAACGTAGGGCTTCATGATGAGCCCCCCGTTCGCCAGGGCACTGTAGGCCGTCAGGAGTTGCAGGGGCGTCACGGCCACCTCGTAGCCGATAGCCATCGAGGTTTTCGTCGTGGCGCTCCACTGGGGAGTCCGCTTTAGCACGCCCCCCACCTCGCCCGGCAGATCGATGCCTGTGGGCTGACGGAAGCCCATATTGCGCGCGTACTGGTAGAAGATGCCCCGGTCCATCCGTTCGATCGTCTTCGCCATTCCCACGTTGCTCGACTGGGCAATGACGCCGGCAAACGAGAGGGTTCCGTGCGCGTGGACGTCCTTCATCGTGTGCCCGTGGAAGACGGCCCACCCGTCGCCGGTCTCCACCGAGTCTTCGAGTTCGACGAGGTTCTGCTCAACGGCCGCCACGGCCCCCACGATCTTGAACGTGGAGCCCGGCTCAAAGCGGTCGGTGATGGCTCGGTTGCGACGGGCCGCACTGGGGTACGCGCCGGGCCGATTCGGGTTGTAGGTCGGCACGTTGGCCATGGCGAGGATCGCCCCCGTATTCGGGTTCATGGCAACGGCCGTGCCCCACTCCGCCCCACTCGTGCGCACACCTCGACGGAGTTCGTCTTCGAGTGCCGCCTGCCGCACCAAATCGATCGTGAGCACCAGGTCATCGCCCCGCTTCGGGGGCACTACGCGCCCGCCAACGAATGCCTCGGTGCGCCCGCTCCGATCCCGCCGCACGATGCGACGCCCCGGCGTGCCGCTCAGGGTGTCGTCGTAGGCCAGTTCCAGTCCGGCGAGCCCTTGCTCGTTGCTCCCCACATGCCCGAGGACGTGAGCCGCCGTGGTGCCGTAGTTGTAGCGGCGCCCGAACTCGGGCGTCAGGATGACCCCCGGCACGTCCCACGCCTTGACCTTCTCGTACTGGCGGGGCGTGAGCCCCTCGCGCAGCTTCACGTACTGCGAACTGTACCGGGTCTTCACTTGCCGCCGGTACTCCGCCGCCGGCACGCCGGTCATCGAAGCCAACTTGTCAAAGAACGATCCTGCCCGCTCCGAAAAGCCCTCGACCGTGGGGTCAAGGGCCAGATCGTACCGGGCCGTGTTGATTGCCAGGCCGCGCCCGTCCCGATCCAGAATGGCGCCCCGCATGGCCGGGATTTTCACAATCGAGCGCGCCTGCTCGCGCACTTGTTCGCGGAGGTCGTCGGTCTTGGTGAACACAATCCGGCCCATCTGCGCGACCACGGCTATCGGGACGAGCCCGAGCAGCGTCAGCACCACGTACATCCGGGCCAGAATCTGGTCCTTCGGCTCCATAGCAATAGAAGAATTCGAGGAGCGCACTGCGCAGAAGTGTCCTATTTCTCCGCACTCCGAAATTCGTTATTCGATGTTGATGGGGCGGCCGTAGGTGACGCTCTCCCGCAGGCCAAGCTCCCGGGCGCGCTCGTAGATCACCGACGGGCCTGTGCGGCGATCGTAGGCTCCCTCCAAGCGATCGTGCTTCAGGTGCAGTTGCTGGTTTTCTCTTCGAGCCTGCTGAAGCCGACTGTACAGGTCGGTCGTAGCGTGGACGTGGCCCACCCAGAGCGTGAAGGCGCCCGCAAGCGCAAGGATCACCAGCGCGAAGCGCACGGTCGACACGCGTTCGAGGAAGGTCCCGTCGGCCTCCGCCCGGCGTCGATTCCCCGTGGTCTCAAGGTCGGCCCAACCGGGCAGGGCCGTGCCGTGTCGCTGCCATCCGTCGGCGGCCGTCCCCGATGCCTTCGAGGTGTTCGGGGCCCCGTCCCCCCGACCGCGACGGGGAGAGCGTCCCGCTACAGGTCCTTGGTCCGAATGAGGAGAGCCGCGTCGTCTGCTCATCGATCTGTTGGGTGTGAGTTCAACGAATGACGGGGCTCGTCACGAAAAGGAGGGCACCGGAGTCCCCAGTTCGTCCTCGTCCCGCCGTTCGGCGACTCGGAGCCGGGCACTTCGGGCCCTGGGATTCGCTTCAATCTCCGCATCGCCGGCCTCGATGGGACCGCGGGGCGTTTCGGTCCACGGGGCCACGAGATTGCCGTACAGGTCGCGCCGGGGCTCGCCGTCGAAGTTGCCGTAGCGCAAATAGCGCTTTACCCGCCGGTCCTCCAACGAGTGGTAGCTGATGACCGCGATGCGCCCGCCGGGGCGCACGCAGGCCGTACCCTGCTCCAGGGCGCTCTCCAGCTCGTCCAGCTCCGCGTTCACCACGATGCGGAGGGCCTGGAACACCCGGGTCAGACTTTTCACGGTGTCAGGGGGCGGCACGCTGTTCTCCACCACCGCCGCCAGGTCGCGCGTCGTGTCGAGCGGGCGGGCCTCGACGATGGCGTGGGCGAGGGCGCCGGCCCGTGGCTCCTCCCCGTACTCCCGAAGCACATTGCGCAGATCATCCTCGCTCCACTCGTTCACGACCTGCCGGGCGGTGAGACCGCGCTGTGGATTCATCCGCATGTCGAGAGGCCCCTCGTCCCGAAAACTGAAGCCGCGCTCGGGGGCATCGATCTGGTGCGACGACACGCCGAGGTCGAGCAGCAGTCCGTCGACGGGCACGACTCCTTCGGCGTCGAGCAGCTCTTCGAGGCCTCCGAAGGAACCGTGCACGGCCCGGAAGCGACCGGCGGTTCGTTCGTCGGCGAGACGGTCGCGGGCCGTGGCGAGGGCCTCGGGGTCCCGGTCGACGCCGAGCACCACCCCCTCGGGATCAAGCACGTCGAGCAGGGCCCGGGCGTGCCCGCCGCCACCAAGGGTCGCGTCTACGTAGCGCCCCGCCGGGTCGGTGACGAGCCGATCCTGTACGTCGTGTGAAAGAACAGGTGCGTGGTAGTCGGTGGCGTACCGCAGCGGGTCATCCCCAAAGGCATCGTCCTGCGATTCGCCCTTCGTGGTCATTGCTGTACAGTCGCTCCGTGTTAAGGCCGCAGCCCGCTCGTCACGTCCGCATCACGCTCTCGGCAAGGGTCTCGTAGTCCGCGGGCTGCTCGTTGAGGTATCCCTCGAACTGGTCCGGGTCCCAGATCTCGATGTGATCGAACGCGCCCAAAATGAGCGCCGAGTCGCCGAGGCCGGCAAACTCGATCAAGGGATTCGGAATGCTAATGCGCCCCTGTCCGTCGAGCGACACCTCGTCGGCCCACATCATAATAATGCGGACGAAGTCGCGGACCTCCCGGTCATACATGTTCAGGTCCTCGATCTCTTCCTCAATTTCGGACCACTGGTCCATCGGGTACAGGAAGATGCAATCCTCGAAGCCCCGCGTGATCGTGAAGGCCTCGTTCGCCTCGGGCGCCATGGCCTTCCGCATCTTGGCCGGGATGGCCACCCGGCCCTTACTGTCGACGGAATATTCGGCCTGGCCCTTGAACACCATGGCGGGCGGAGCCCCACGTGTGGCAGGCTCTGCGATTCACGAAACGGCGAGTCCATTGCAGCTCCCTGGGAAAATTCCCCACATTTCCCCACGCCCTCCACAAGGTACGGGTTCTCTCCCCAATGTCAAGGCTCAGCGCCGGAAACCGCCGGTTTTACCCACCGAATTTTCCCCAATCCCCCTATGTCCAAGCCATGTGCACATGCATTTTTCGACCTCCGGTGAGCACTTTTCTCCGACAGGTGAACAAGTTTTCACTACAAGAAATTACGGGGTGAAACCTTTTTCACCCCCTCTTCCCTTGCCGCGCTCTCGCCTGCACACATATGTTGTGCATACGGCCGACGTCGCCCCGCCGGACGTCCCCTGCCCTGCTACTCCGCCGCGTCTCAGTCCCCTCAGTCCCCACTTGTCCGATGAAGAAAGAGCGACTCACTCAGCGCCAGAACGAGGCCTACGAGTTCATTCGGGGGTACCTCGACCGCGACAACAAGCCCCCTACCCTCCAGGAAATCGGTGACGCCCTGGGCATTTCCTCGACGAACGGGGTGTACAAGCTGCTCCGAACGCTCGAAGAGAAGGGATGGATCGAACGCGAGAAGCACAAGGCGCGGAGCATTCAGCTAACAGAAGAGACGCAGGATCCGCTCGGGATGGGCGGGGGACTGCCGAGTCTACCGATCGTGAGCCGCACGCCCAGCGACCAGCCGGAACGGCTCCGGGACCGTCCCACGGGGACCCTGTCGGTCGACGATCGGCTCCTGCGCGACGCTCAGGACCCGGAGGCCTGCCTCCTCGGACGGGCCGGCGACGATGGGATGAACGGACGCGGCCTCCACAAGGGCGACCTGCTCCTGATCGAAGAGATGGACTGGGCCGACCTCGAGAACGGAACGCTCGTGGCGGCCCTCGTGGAGACCCAGCTGCTGCCCCGAGAATTTCACTTTGCCAACCGCAAGCTGCACCTCCGTCCCGCCGACCGGCACTACGCCGAAGAGACGTTCTCGCCCAGCGATCCCGGCTGCTACGTCATCGGTCGCGTGCTTGGCCTCCTCCGCACACTTTGAGTGCGTTGGAAGGTTGGCACGTTGAACGTTGGAACGCCGAACGTGCTGACGTTCCAACGCGATCTACATGTCGACCGACGCGAGGGGCACGGCTTCCCGCTCCGGCGGCTGGGGCGATTCGACGAGGTCCTGCTCGTGGGCGTAGGCCGTGCAGGCTCGCACGAATGACCGAAAGAGGGGATGCGGGTTGCCCACGGTCGTCCGGTATTCCGGATGAAACTGCACGCCCAGGAACCACCGCTTGTCGGGAAGCTCCATGATCTCGACGAGATCCGTATCCGGATTTACCCCGCTGAACCGCATGCCTTCCTCCAGCAGCTTGTAGCGGAGGACGTTGTTCACCTCGTAGCGGTGGCGGTGGCGCTCCTGCACCATGGGGGCGTCGTAGATCTCGTGGGCGCGGGAGCCCTCCTGCAGCTGGCAGTCGTACTGCCCGAGGCGCATGGTGCCGCCCTTGTCAGAAATCTCCTTTTGCTCCTCCATCAGGTTGATCACCGGATAGGAGGTCTCCTCGTCGAACTCCGTGGAGTGGGCCCCGTCCCAGCCGCACACGTGTCGCGCAAACTCGATGATGGCGCACTGCAGACCGAGGCAGATTCCGAAGAAGGGCACGTCGCGCTCACGGGCATACTGGGCCGCGAGGATCTTGCCCTCCACGCCTCGTCCCCCGAAGCCTGGTGCCACGAGAACGCCCGCCATGTCCCCGAGCGTCGACTCGACGGTGCCGGGCGACAGATCTTCCGAGAGGACGTACTCGACCTCCACCTGCACCTCGTCGGGCACACCGGCGAGAATGAAGCTCTCAGCGATGGACTTGTACGCATCCTGGTGCTCCACGTACTTGCCCACCAACGCGATGGGAATCGTTTCCTCGGGGTTCTTCAGGCGCTTCAGGAATTCGACCCAGTCGCTCAGGTCGGGCGTATCGCTGCACACCCCGTCGTCGCCACGATCGGGATAGAAGCGATCGACAACGAGTTCGCCCATGCCCTCGTCCTTCAGCAGCAGCGGCACCTCGTAGATCGACTCCGCGTCGAGCATCTGGATGACTGCCTCCTCCTCGACGTTGCAGAACAGCGAAATCTTCCGCCGTACCTCCGCGGTGATGGACCGTTCCGAACGGCAGATAATCGTGTCCGGCTGGAGGCCGTGGGCGAGAAGTTCCTTGACGGAGTGCTGCGTGGGCTTCGTCTTCAACTCACTCGCCGCGCGGAGATACGGAATGAGCGTGAGGTGACTGATCATCGTATTGCGCGGCCCCAACTCGTTGCGCAGCTGGCGGATGGCCTCCAGGTAGGGCTGGCCCTCGATGTCGCCCACTGTGCCACCGATCTCGGTAATGACGACGTCGTAGTCGCCGGTCTCCCCGAGCTTCAGCATCCAGTGTTTAATCTCGTCGATGATGTGGGGCACCACCTGCACAGTCTTGCCCAAATAGGCCCCCTCTCGCTCCTTGCTGATCACCTCCATGTAGACCCGCCCGGTGGTGACGTTGTTGGCCTGGCTGGTGGGATGGCCCAGAAAGCGCTCGTAGTGGCCGAGGTCCAGGTCCGTCTCGGCGCCGTCGTTGGTCACGTACACCTCGCCGTGCTCGTACGGGTTCATCGTCCCCGGGTCGACGTTGATGTAGGGGTCGAATTTTTGGATCGTGACGTCGAGCCCGCGGTCTGCGAGCAGGCGCCCCAGGGAGGCGCTAAAGATGCCTTTGCCGAGAGAGGAGGTAACGCCGCCGGTGACGAAGATGTACTTGGTCTGCACGACTCGGAGGAGGGTTGGGGACGAGGACGGGCGGGGTGATACGCTACAGATTTATAGAGTCGGAGGCCCCGCAAGGTTTTATCAATTCGGTCTTCTCGACGGGGCATTCCGCCATCGATAGCGGCGGCTCTTCTTCGTCACGCGGAGAACAGTCGCTCGGGACCGACACGGTCCGCGCATAGACAGCATTCGTCCAACCGTGCGCCATCACCAACCTGAGCAGAGGCCCATACGAGAGGCGTGGACTCAATCAGAAGCCAGCGCCGACTCCAGCACAAATTCCGGGGACGACAAGTGCGGCGCTGAATGAGCAGGTCTCCCATCATCGGGAAGGGCTGCTCTGCTTCGAAGAAAGGAAGTGATCGGTTCAGCTCCGGGGCTGATCACGACTCCTCTGAGATAAAGTGCTCCAGCATGTCCTTGCCGGTGACGATGCCTAGGAGGTCCTCGTTTTTCACGACCGGAAGCGACGACACGCGGTTGTCGAGGAGGGTTCGGGAGGCGTCCTCAATCGAGGTCCCGGGCGCAACCGTGATAGGGTCGGGCTGCATGATTTCCGACGCCGGCTGGCTGAGCGTTTTTACGTCGCGGTGCTCTTCGGTATAGGTGTCGAGGAAGGGGCTAATCGCCTTCAGCACGTCGCGGTCCGAGATGACACCGCAAAGCTTTCCGTCCTCAATGACGAGCAAGTGATTAAACCCTCCTTCCTGGAGGCGCTTGCGGATGTCCATGAGGGCCGTGTCCGGAGGAACGGTCACGACGTCGCGACTCATGATGCGTTCTACAGTCATGGTCGAGGAAGGGAAAATTCGGGGAGATCGAGGCGCGCGGAGGGGAGTGCGTCCGGCCGTCGAGGGGGGAAACCGCTTGCGAGCACAGAGATGAACAACGCAGCGGAAAATGACGCCGGGAAGGCCGCGATGTCGCGCGTACCGCCGTCAGGAACCGTCAAACCATGACGGTGTTCGGCGAGATCGGCGCTCACAGGTACAGTGCCCGCAAATGTGACGTGAACACTCCATGATGTGAACACGCCACCACAGGGCCTCAGTGTTCTTGCGTCTCCCCCTCCGCCTCGGTCGGGCGACGGGCCACCATAAAGAGGCCGGTGCCGCGCTCGTTGTCCCACTGCACGTCCGTCGCGTTGAGCAGCAGGCCCAGCGGCAGAGCCGCGGCGTAATAGAACGGAAGCACCACGAGCGACGCCCAGGTCGTGCCCAGCATCTTCATGGGCCACTTGATGAGCCCCCGCCACGCCGCAGAGCCGTACGGCCCGTAGGTGTACAGCCCCTTCACCGGCTCCAATCCCGCCGCGCGGAGCTTCTCCGCGAGCTCGTCCCGACCGTAGCCCTCACGCACGTGCTCGCCGATAAAGCTCTCGTCCCCTTCCTCCTGCACGTCCGAGCCCCCTAGATCCGAGGGCGTGTTGATGATGACGTGCCCCCCCGGGCGCAGCACACGCTCGAAATGCTCGAAGACCGCCTCGTCCTCGGGAATGTGCTCCATCACGTCGACCGCCAGGATGAGGTCGAACGGCCCTTCGGACTGCAGGTCCGTCAGGTTATCGATCGCCCAGTCGATCTGGTCGGCCTGCGGGGTCTGATCGGCGAACCGGCGGGCCCGCTCCAGGTACTCGCGCTTCACGTCCACGGCTCGCACCTGCGCGTTCGGAAACGTGCGGGCGACGAAATAGGCGTACTGCCCGAAGCCCGTCCCGGCGTCGAGCACCCGGATGGACCGATCCGCGGGAAGGGTTCCCAGCAGGCGCCGTACCTCCCGCCGCACGTACCAGGCCCTGAGGAAGAGCACGTTGAGGATCCCGTAGAGCAGGCGCTGAAGGACGGGGTGGCGGCTCGCAATTCGGCCGAGCCGGTCTTTGATCGGGTCGTACTTCATTCGTTTGCGTGTGGGGATCTGAGGGTGTGGGCGTTTTGTCTTCGCCAGAAGTTCTCGCACCGCCATCGCATCAAGCTCCGGAATGGATGCGGTTGCGAAGAGGTGCGACACGGCGTCGAGGACGAACCTCGATGGTCACCGATTCCGACGAACACGACGGCGGCAGGAGACTACAGTCTGTACCTCAGAGCATCCGATCTGTTTTGTCATCCTCTCCCCAACGACCCGCGAATTGAGCCATGACTCATACCGAAGCCGGCGTTACGATCGAACTGACGGAAGACAACATCGTGAAGCAGCCCGACATGGAGGCCGTCGTCAACGCGGCCAATGCCCAGCTGCGGACGGGCGGGGGCGTGGCGGGGGCGATCCACTCGGCGGCGGGGCCGGGCCTCGCCGAAGAGACGCAGCCCATGGCCCCCATCGAGCCCGGTGAGGCGGTGATCAGCGGGGGGCACGAGCTTCCGAACGCGCACGTCATCCACGTGCTCGGCCCCGTCTACGGACGCGACGAGCCGTCCGACGAGCTGCTGCGCACCGGCTACGAGAACGCCCTGGAGCGGGCCGAGGCGAACGACGTCGACTCCGTGGCCTTCCCTGCCCTCTCGACGGGCGCCTTCGGCTATCCCCTCGACGAAGCGGCCCGTATCGCCGTCGAGACGATCCTCGATGCCGCCCCCAATCTCGACTCGGTGGAGCACGTCCGGTTCGTTCTGTTCGACGACGAGGCCCTCGACGCGCACGAACGGGCCCTGGAGTCCCTCCTCACTGAACGGAATGATGAGTAGACGACTCGGAGGCTCGGGGCGCCTGGATGCGTGAATGCACAAAAGCTTTTGCTTCCGAGCGTCCAGCGCCTCCCATGCCTCCACGCCTCCAAAACCGCCACTGCCCCCTCCCTCTTTCCACTTCCCCCCTCCCGACCTCTTCCCCCAAAGCATGCACGTCACACATCTCGAAAGCGCACTCGACGGCACGCGCTACGACGCCGATCGGCTCCAGACGACCCACCGCGGCCGTCCACTCTGGGTCCGGTACGACCTCGACGCGATTGATGCGGAGGTCGAGCCGAGCACGTTCGCCGACCGGCCCCCGACGATGTGGCGCTACCGCGAGTTGCTCCCTGCTCCCGGTGACGACGCCATCGTGTCGCTGGGGGAGGGACTCTCCCCCGTCGTGCCGTGTCCGGATCTCGCCGACCATTTTGGCCTCAACGACTTCTGGATCAAAGACGAGGCCCAGATGCCCACGGGCACGTTCAAAAGCCGGGGGCTGTCCGCCGCCGTCACGATGGCACAGCACTTTGGCGTGGAACGGGTGGCCATCCCGACAGCCGGCAACGCCGGGGGCGCCCTCGCGGCGTACGCGGCCCGGGCGGGCATGGAGGCCTACGTCTTCATGCCGGCCGACACGCCGCCGGTCAATCAATTTGAGGTTGCCCTGAGCGGGGCGCATGCGTTCCGGGTGGACGGCCTCATCACGGACTGCGGCGCCCTCGTCGACGCCGGCACGGAGCCGATGGGCTGGCTCGACATCTCGACTCTCCAGGAGCCCTACCGGCTCGAAGGGAAAAAGACGATGGGACTCGAGCTTTTTGACCAGTTCGACATGCTCCCCGACGTCATTCTCTACCCCACGGGCGGGGGCACCGGCCTCATCGGCATGTGGAAGGCGTTCACGGAACTGGCGGAGCTCGGCTGGATTGATCCCGAGGAGCGTCCGCGCATGGTGGCCGTGCAGTCGGACGGGTGCTGCCCCATCGTCGATGCCTACGAGGCGGGCGACCGCTTTGCCGAGCCGGCCGAGGATCCGGAGACGGTGGCCAGCGGGCTGTGCGTGCCCGAGGCGGTGGGCGACTTCATGATTCTCGACGCGGTGCGCGAGAGCGATGGGCGCGCCGTGGCGGTCGATGAGTCGCGCATCCGCGAGTGGATGCGGCTCGGCACGTCCACGACCGGAGTCTCGATCGGGCCGGAGGCCGCTGCCTGCGTGGGCGCCGCCGAGCAGTTGAGCGCCGAGGGCTGGATCGCCCCCGACGACCGCGTGGTGCTCTTCAACTGCGGCGCCGCCCAGAAATACCCGCAAACGCTCGACCTCGATCTCCCGCGCCTCGCCCCCGACGAATCAGTCGACTGGGACCAGTTGACCTCGTAGACTACTCGTCTCACTTCCTCCCCCGTCCAACCGTAAGTATGACTGCCGGCATCTGGACCGAAACGGTCCCGGTCCGTTCCTCCGATCTCACGCCCCACGGCGCCGCGTCGGTGCCCGCCCTGTGCGTCTACCTGCAGGAGGCCGCGGGCCACCACGCCGACGCCCTGGGCGTATCGATGCGGCAGTTGCAGGACGAGGAGCAGGCGTGGGTGCTGTCGCATCTCGACCTCGACCTCGATCGACCGCCGCGTCGGAACGAGACGGTGACCATCGAGACGTGGCCGTCGGGGCTGGAGGGGCTCTACGCCACGCGCGAGTTCGTGCTCTCCGTCAACGACGCGGACGTGGGCCGCGCTACGAGCCAGTGGTTCGTGATCGACCTCGAGCGTCGACGCCCTGTGCGCCCGCCCCGCCCGCTCTATGATCTTGAGACGCCGGACCGTCCTCCAGTTCTCTCCCACAGGTTCGACGACCTTCCTGAACCGGACCGCGCCGACCACGAGGCATCCTGGACCGCCCGCTACCACGACCTCGACCTCAACCGCCACGTCAACAGCGTCCGGTACCTGGAGTGGACCCTCGGCACGCTCCCCGACGACCTTCTCGCCTCTCACCAGTGCACCGGTGTCACCCTTCAGTTCTGGGCCGAGGCCACCCTCGGCACGCCCGTCCGCACCACAGCCCAGACCGAGGTGTCCAGTAACAAACGGATCGTTCACCACGCTGTAATCCACGCCGGGACGGACGACCTCCTGGCGGTGGCCCGGACCCTGTGGATGCTCCGCTCCTAATTTCCCTTCATCGATCCTCCCTTTGTCCCATGTCCCACGAACCAGCCCTTTCCCTGTCTTCCCTCCGACGCTTCTTCGCCCGCCTCTTCACGTAGCCCTTCTTTGTCGGCATCGGGACAGGCGTCGCCCTGACGCTCGGGGGCATTTTTCTTTTTTCGTTCATCCTGATGCAGCAATTTGAGGGGCAGGCGGGAGGATCGGGGGCCGCGCCTGTGTCCGGCCCGGAGATTTCCGAGCGGGCCGCCCGGTCCGTGCATGGCACAGTGCCGGACGACTGGACGCTCCGCCCGGTGTCCGCCGACGGGGAGCCAATCCCTTTTGCGGAGGCCACCAGTGAGAAAACTGTGGTCAACTTGTGGGCCACGTGGTGCGGCCCGTGCATCAAGGAGATGCCGACGTTGGAGGCCCTTCACACCTCCACGGGCGATAGCGTGTCCGTCGTGCTCGTGTCGGAGGAGGACCGGACGACCGTCCGCCAGTTCCTGAAGGACAAGGACTACGAGATGCCCGTTTACGTGGCCTCGAACCTGCCGAGTGTGCTCGACGGAAGGGGCATTCCGCGCACGTTCGTCGTCGACGCCGCAGGCCGCGTGCGATACCGCCACACTGGGGCCGCCGACTGGAATGCCGACGCCGTGCATCGCCTCCTGCGGCGCTTGCCCGAGGCGAGTGCCGACCCCTCGTGAATGCTGGAGCCGCAGACGTCGATTACCCTTTCCAAAGGCTTCGGAGCACGAACCAGATGTTCTCTTTTTTCTCCCGGAGGCGGCGCGAGAAATAGGGAAACCACTCCGTGCCGTAAGGCACGTACACCAACATGTTGTACCCATCCTGCGCCATCTCGCGCTGCGTGCTGCGGCGCAGGCCGTAGAGCATCTGAAACTCAAAGTCGTCCGTGCCAATGTCGTGGCGGTCCGCAAAGTCCTTGGTCGCCTCGATCAGCTGATCGTCGTGCGTGGCGATGCCGGAGTAGTCGGTGTGCTGCAGGAGCCGCTCCATGTAGTCGAGGTAGCGCTCCCGGATCTGGCTCATGTCCTGGTAGGCGATGGACGCCGGCTCGGCGTACGCCCCTTTGCAGAGGCGCACGCTCACCCCAAGCTCACACATGCGGTCGATGTCGCGGTCCGTCCGCTTGAGCATGGCCTGCAGAACCGGCCCCACGTGATTCGGGAAGTCGGGGTAAACGGCCTCGAAGATATTGAGCGTCGACTGGGTGAGGTCGCTGCCCTCCATGTCCAGCCGCACGAACATGTTGTGCTCGACGGCCACCTCCAGGAGCTGCCGCAGGTTGTTCTCGCAGAAGTCCTCGTCGATCATCTGCCCCATCATCGAGAGCTTGATCGAGATGCGATTGCGCAGGCCGTCGTCGCCCCGGGCCGCGAGCGTGCGGACAAGGTCGATGTAGGTGTCGCGGGCCGCGATTGCCTCGCTCCGATCGTGCACGTGCTCGCCAAGCTTGTCGAGGGCGACGTGGAGGCCGTCCCGATTCAGGTCGTCGACGACGGGGAGCGACTCGTCGAGCGTCTCGCCCGCTACGAAGCGGCTCGCGAGGAAGAAGGGGAGTGTCATGTGTATCAGCGTGGGGGTTATTTCTCAGGGGTGGTGGTCCATGGGTACGGTGCGATGCCTGAACCGCAAACGTAAGGCGTGAGGAATGAAGTCGACAGTCTCCAGATCACGCGCTCACGCATCACGGTTCCCATCTTGACTGTAGGCGCGACCGCCTTCCGGTGCAAGAACCAGGGTTGAGAAACTGTTTGGCGGACGCTCTGTGGCCTCCGACTTCGTGGTTCTCGCGCAAAACGCCTTCTGCACTCGCCTGGTAGCTCGCCGGAGACATGACCTTGCCCCTGCTCGGCCCCCGCTACAAGGCTCGCTTGGGCGACGTTTTGCGGCGCCGTCCACTGTGTCTCGGCCGAACATCAATCCACCAAACAGCTTCTGAAACTGAAATACGGCGTAACCCGAACTTGGAAGCGCTCCCATGCTCAACACCCTGCACTCGAAGAAGTTGGAGGAGTGACGTAAAGCGTAAACACAATTTTCCAGCCCGACTCGTCCGATGGCCTCCACGTCCGCCAATGATTCTTCCGACTGGATCGCCGGGGCGGACGGCTTCCGGGAGGGGTGGGTCGTCGTTCTCCGCCACCCCACCACGGGCACGACGCGGTGCCGCACCGTCGACGGCGTCGACGCCCTGCTCGATCTGCCCGAAGCGCCTGCGGTGCTCGGCATCGACATGGTGATCGGGCTGCCGGACCGGGCCGAACCCGGCGGTCGGGCCTGCGACCGCGCCGCCCGTCGGCTGCTGGGCCACCCGCGGGGAACCAGCGTCTTCTCCCCGCCCGCCTATGACACGCTCAACGCGGAGACCTACGACGAGGCCCTCCGACGCAACCGGGCCACCGGCCCCGACGCCCCCGGCCTCCCGAAGCAGACGTACCACCTGCTCCCGAAGATGCGGGCCCTCGCCGAACATGTGACGCCGGCCCGGCAGGAACGCGTCCGCGAGGTGCACCCGGAGCTCGCGTTTTACGCCATGAACGGCGACGCACCCGTCGAACACAGCAAGCACACCGACGCAGGGCGGACGGCACGGATCGACTTGCTGGCGGCCCAGGGCTTTTCCAACCTCGAATCGGTCCTCTCCGCGCTCGCGAAGGGCGCTCTCGGCGCCGACGACGTGCTCGACGCCCATGCCGCGTGCTGGACCGCCCGCCGCATCCATGAGGGCACGGCGAACCGCTGTCCCCCGCGCGACGAGCCCCTCCCCCGCAACGAGCGCGGCCTGCGGATGGAAATCTGGAGATAAATGCGGTACACGCTAGAACGTCGAACGTTGAGCGTTCCACCGGTTCATTACACCCGCGCAACAGATGGCAACCGGACGAAACGAGGGGGCGTCCCGGTCGTTACGGTTTCGCTCCGGATCCGTCACAACTCGTATCCCTGTATGTCCACCCTTGCTGACCTGCGCCGGGAGTACGCCCGGGCCGAACTCACGCGCGACCACGTGGCCGACGACCCCATCGAACAGTTTCGGGACTGGTTCGACGAGGTCCTCGACTCCGAGGTGGAGGAGCCGAACGCGATGACCCTGTCCACCGCCGCCCCCAACGGAAGACCCTCCGCCCGCATCGTGCTGCTGAAGGGGCTTGACGCGCGCGGCTTTCACTTCTACACGAACTACGAGAGCCGCAAGGGCACCGAACTGAGCCAGAATCCGCACGCCGCCCTCGTCTTTTTGTGGAAGCCGCTGGAGCGACAGGTGCGCATCGAAGGGACGGTCGAGCGCCTACCGGCAGACGAATCCACCGACTACTTCCACAGCCGCCCCCGAGGCGCGCAGCTCGGCGCCTGGGCCTCCCCGCAGAGTCGCGTCGTCGCGAGCCGCGACGAGCTGGAGCAGAATCTCGCCGAGGTCCAGGCCACGTACGAGGATCGCGACGAGATTCCGCGTCCGTCGCACTGGGGCGGCTACGTCGTGCGCCCCACAACGGTTGAGTTCTGGCAGGGCCGCCCCAACCGCCTCCACGACCGCCTCCGCTACCGCCGCGACGACGAAGAAAGCGGCTGGATCCTCGACCGCCTTGCGCCGTGAACGGAGTGAACAAGTAGTCCTGGGCTGCGCCCTGAGCGAAGCAAGGAAGTACTCTCCGGGGTGCGCCCTGAGCGAAGCAAGGAAGTGCCTTTAGAGTGCGCCGTGAACGCGGTGAACAAGGAGTCTCCGACTGCGCCGTACGTGCCGTGAGGACGCACTCTCGAGGGCCCGTGAGCAACCGGCACGACGGTCCGCCTCGCCGTGAGAAAAGGCAAAATACACCCGGAAAGACGTTCTACATAACGAAGAGATAGTACAGGACAATGAGCACCACCGCGGCGAATCCCGCCAGCCCGAATGCCCCTGACAGCGACATCGTCAGGCCCTCCGCCTCAGCGGACGCGCCCGACGCACCCGCCCTTTCCGCCTCTTCGACGGTCTCCGGAAGCAAATCAGCCTCGTTAAGTACCTCGTAGGCATCCTGGGCCGCCTCGCGCCGCCCAACGAGTTTGGCCCCGTCCGGACGTTCCATGTCCGGGGGCATGTCCCCGTCGTCGGCCCGGACGAAGGCCTCGATGCCCTCCCCCTGGAGATAATCGTGGGCTGCCTCCGCATCGGAACGCGTCGAGTAAATGGCGAAGACAACCGTCTCCTCGGCCGACAGGTCAGTGCTCATGGCAGGAAAGGATTGAATGGAAGAAGAGCCCAGCGGAGAAGGCGTTTGATCCGGATCCCGGCCCGCAACATCGGCGTCGCCCCAAAGAATCGCTCACAGACGAGGATTCATCCCGACATTGCCACGCGGAAATCGCACGACGAGCGGGTCCCCCAATGAGCACGCGAACCAACGCCGGGTACCGTCGCTCATTCACGAAGGTCGCCTCTTCGAAGGTATTCAACGGCCCGTGCCAGCACTTCGTCCCGACCTTCGCGCACACCTTCGAGCGTCCGATCGACCGGAATCGTGGGCCGAATGCCGACCAGGTGATGCTGCGAGCCGTCATGCTTGCGCACGCGCATTCCGGTCCACGTCACTTCGTATCCTCCAGGCAGGGTGAAGGGATTTACGTTGCCGTTGGTCCCGGCCGTGGGCTGCCCCACGATAGCTCCGAGGTCGTAGTGCGCCACGATGCCCAGAATGCTCTCGGCATAGCTAACGGTGCGCTCATCGGTCAGAAATACCACGCGGCCCTCAAACTGTGGTGTCTTTGGAGGAAGGGTCCAGCGTTCCGTGGCGTAGCCCGCCACGGGCGCCGGGGCGGGGCGGAGGCGCTGCGGCACCTCGAACCGGGCCGACCGGAGCGTGTCGGGGGATAGGTGCCGGAGCAGCCACTGCACACCGCCTGTGGGGTAGCCGCGCACGTCGAAGACGACGCCTCGGGCGCGGGCCCACTCCTCCACGCGCCGCTGAAGGGTGGCCTGCCCGATCCGTGTGAGATCAACGTACCGGAAACCGCCCGGGAGGGAGTCAATCGAGTCGGGACGCGGCTCGGTCTGAAGTCGCCGCCGCCAACGCTTGATTTCCCCGTCGCGCGCCCGCGGAACGGAACACTTCACGCGGTGCCCGTCGCGCCGGAGCACCAGGGCCGCGGTCGTACCGGCCTTCCCCTCCCCAAACCGCCGGAGGGCCCGGTAGGTACTCCACTGCGAAGAGCCGGACAGGACCCGCTTCGCGGCCCGCAGTTCGGCGGCCGCAGGCGTGCCGTCGACCGACACCACCACGTCGCCGGGCCGGGGGCAGCTTTCGCCCTCCCGGTACGCCACGGTGTCGACGACCACCACACGTCCCCCAATGCGGTCCACGCGGAGAGGCAGCCCCGTCGTCGCCCGGTCGACCGGATGTGTCACGCGTCCATGCCCGTCCTTGAGCTGAGCGACCATGCGCCGCAGCGTGCGAAGGAAGGCTTCGGGGGACGCATCGACCCGGGCGCGAAGGAGCGTCCGGGACAGGACTGCGTCCCAGTCCACGTCGACGACGTCGAAGTAGGGATAGAAGTGCCGAAAGACGTTCCACGCAAGGACCACGTCGGCCAGGCGCAGCGCCTCGGTCGTAGCCGTGAGAGAGTCTACGCGCACCGCGTCCAACGCGGCAAACAGCGAGTCCGTCGACGAGGCCCCGTCCGGGCGGACCGTGTGGCCGTCTACACTGGGGAGTGCCAGGGGGATCTGGGCGGAAAGACCGCGCCCAAGAGGCCGCGTGACGACCTCTCCGGGGGACGGACGTGCGTCGAAGAGACCCACCTGAGACAGGGCCGGCATCTTGAGCCGAGCGGATCGCGTCCCGCTATGTGCCACGCCGTTGACAATGGACACTGTGCCGTCCGAGCGGTCGTACCTGTTCCATCCCCCGCCCCTCCCCTCTTCAAAGCCCGGATTCTGAATCTCAACCGGCGTCCACGAGCTCTCCCTCGTCGTGTCCCGCACAAACAGCGCCATGTCGTCGACCCACGCCGTCCCGGTGCTTCGCACTGTAGCCCCGATGAGAATCCGCTCGGCGTCCGCCGTCACGGTCCGCGTGCGTCGGCGCGAGGTCCAGTCCGTGGACGCGATGGGCCGATCGAACAGGGTCTTGGGGGAGGGACGGCAGTCGGGCTGGATGAGTCCCACCCACAGATGCACACTCGCCGACGGCCTGCTCGTCCGGACAGCCGCACGGAGCTGAACCTGCTTTCCGCGGTACGCGGACGCGTCGAGGACCTGAGCTACCTGGACCATCGACCGCCGGGTCGCCGTGTCCTCGACGGTCCGGTGAAGACGAATGCTCCGGTACAGCTTGGTGACGTTGTCGAGCCTAACGCCCTCGTGCTGCCACGCCACAATGGGCCGCTCCTCGACCTCGGGGGGCGTCAGGGCGGCGGCCGGCGGAGGGGGCGATGCGTCGGTCCGGAAGAGCTGCACTGTCGGGGCAATCGGGGCGAAGAGAGCGCGGAGCCGCCTCCGGAGCTCGGCCCGCGTGGCGGCCGTTTTTACGCGACGCACCCCGTGCATGGCGAACCGCTCCCAGTCGACCTGCGCCGCCGCGTCGCTGGGGTGAAAGTACCGGACGTAGCCGAAGAGCCGGGCGAACGCGCGGAGGTTCTGAATGGGTTGAGCGGCGGAGGGGGCGGGCCGGGGGGCCGTTGGGGCCGGGATGGAAGACGGGCCCGCCACGAACGCGAGCAGGACTGCTCCGAGGACGCATACCAGCGCAGATCTACCTCCAGCAACTGCACTTCGCAGAGGGGCCCATTCGAAATCGAGCATGGGGCCGGAGCAACTGGACCACCGAAGAGCGGACGGCAATGGGCCACGGGAATTGGCCCTTGTATACTTAGGTAGCCTCGACCGCCCCAGAAGATCAACCGGCGACACCCACCCTGTGTCTTTCCGACGCGTTTCTTATCCTCTTCAGAAGGGAGAACACGCGGAATCACGACGACGGGGCGACACGCACTACGCTTGCTCAAACCCACCGATACGGATGACTGTCTACTTCAACGGCGACTTCATGCCCAAGGCCGACGTGTCCATCTCCCCCGACGACCGGGGCTTCCTGTTCGGGGACGGGGTGTACGAGGTGGTCCGGGCCCAGGACGGCGCACTCTTCCGGCTCGACGACCACCGCCGGCGCCTCGCCCACAGCCTGGAGGCCATCAAGCTGCACGGGGTCGACACGGAGGCCCTCTGGGACGCCGTCCGCGAGCTGCTTCCCCGCAACGGCCTGGACGAGGGCCCCGCCAAGGTGTACCTCCAGGTCACCCGCGGCGCGGCGACGCCGCGTCAGCACGCCTTTCCCGACCCGTCCGTGGCCCCGACCGTCTACGCCCGCGCCTCGCCCCACGAGCCGCCCGTCGAAAAGTGGGAGCACGGCGCGAAGGTCATCCTGCACCCGGACCAGCGCTGGGCCCGCTGCGACGTCAAGTCCCTCAACTACCTCCCCAACGTGCTCGCCAACCAGGCCGCCCAGGAGGCCGGCGCCTACGAAGCGCTCCAGGTCCGCGACGGGTTCGTGACCGAAGGCACCCACTCCAGCGTGGCGGCCGTCTTCGACGGTACGGTGACGATGCACCCGCTCACCAACTATACGCTGCCCAGCATTACGCGGCAGACGGTGCTGGAGCTATGCGACGAGCGCGACGTGCCGGTCGACGAGACGCCCGTGGCGGCCGACGCCCTCCCCGACGCCGACGAACTGTTCCTGATGGGCACCACCACGGGCATTATGCCCATCGTGCAGGTCGACGACTGGATGGTGGCCGACGGCACGCCGGGGCCGGTGGCGCAGGAACTGCTGGAGGCCTTCCGCGCGCTGGAGCCGTAGGTCCCCGGCTCGTTGCC
>JBDGQN010000080.1:0-14554 GCA_042219055.1 Salinibacter sp.
GTTCAGGTGGATGCCCTGAGGGGACGGCTGACGGGATGGTCCTGAGGGAGACGTCGTGCGATAAAGGGAACCTGCATTAACAGAGGGAAAAGGGCCAGGTGTTAATCGCGGTGATGCCCTCTCACCATGGCACCGGGACCTGGCCCTTTTCGCTTCCCCTATCCTGACGAGACTGTAACATATCTTCCGGTTGCGATGGGCCAATGCGGCGGCATCGCTCCGTTCGGTCCGTTTGTAACGGGGAATGCGTAGAAGGAGAAGGCCATCTGCCGTGACCTTCCCGCAGGACATGTGCCGTCCGGTGAGCAGGCCGGGCCCAGGTGTCAACAAATGTTAAGGGTCATGGTCGCCTTTGGAGCCGCCACGCCTGCTAAACGACGAGATGGAGAACCTCATGGGTCGTGAAGAAACTCATAGGCTAGCCAGGGCGTAGTGAGATAAGCCCATTGAGTGAGCTCCGACTGCTGACGGGTACGAGCGGGAACCCCATATAAGTCGAAGAACCTCATGGAAGCTAGCCCACTGAGCAATTGATTCGACGGAGCCCGAGCAAGCTGCTAACGCTCAGCAATGCTTCGACGGTTGACTCCGCAGCGGATAACGAATTATTGGGCGCATCGGCTGAGCTGATCAGAATGCGGTCCAGTTGGACAACTCATCGTTTTCGAAGATGAGTTCGTACTGCCCTTCGGGGCGGGCATAGACCCAGCTCTCCACCGTCTGCCCTTCCGAGCGCTGCACCGTTGTGTCGGCTGGTTCGCCCCAGCTCGCCCGCACCTCGCGGGTCGACAGCCCGATGTCGATCTCGCCCTCCAGGATGATCTCGCGGGCCTCTTCCGGGACGTCGGTCGTCAGCACATAGGTCCATCGCCGAAAGACGTCCGTGATGGTGCTGTCGGACTGGACGTTTCGGAACTGGCGCGATACCCCCACAGCTCCCGCTCTTCTTGGAGGATTCGCTTGGCCGTCGGTTCGCCGTGGATCAACGTGACCTCCTGCGCTTTCAGGCCAGCGGTGAGGCGTCGTCCGAGGATGGCTTCCCGGATCGCCGCGTCGAGGTCCGGATGTTCGAGGACGTAGACCCAGCGGGCGAACAGATCCCGTATCGGTGTTTCTTGGGGGCTTCTCCGCTCAATCAAACGTCCGCCCTCGAAACGCATGACGACATTGCGGTCGGGATAGGCGATGACCGCGCCATCCTCCCCGACCTGCCTCACCAGCGGGGGATCGCCATGGACGAGGGCCACTTCCTCGCGCGTCATCTCCAGCAAGACCCGCTCGTTGAGCAGTGCCGTCCTCACGTCGCTGGAGAGGCCCTCGGCCTCCAGCGTATAGGCCCAGCGGGTCATGAGCGGTCGCAGGTCGGCGGTGGCCTCCACGGACCGCATCTCCGTTAGGGTGACGTTCCTGAAAAGCAGAACCTGACGCTTGCCCGAGTACCCCCATAGCTTCCGCGTTTGGTCGACTCGGATCGCCTGTGACGGCTCCCCCCAAGCCAGCGAGACCTCGGCGGTCTTCATCCCGGGGACGACGTTGGAGGCGAACAAGCCCGCCGCGACCTCGGCGGGACGTTCCGGATGGTTGAGGAGGTAGGCCCATTTGCGCATCAGCCGCTGACTTGACTCTGACCCCGAGGGCTGGCGGATCTCCTGTAACTGATCTTGGGCGAAGTGCAGCACGACGGACCCGAGGTCCCACAACGTCCAGCCGTCGCCGGTGGTGACCTGGGCGCTCTCCAGTCGCATGGTGACCTCCACGTCGGGCCTGACCAGCTTCACCTCCTGTTTGGTCATGCCCACGACGATCTCGCGGTTGGCGAGAGCCTTCTCACGCTCTGGCGGCAGGTCGTGGCTGTGGATGTAGAGGACCCGCTTCATGAGGTCCTCGATCCGTTTGTCATCGGGGACGGCATAGACCTTGGCCACGACGCCCTCATCGAGGACGATGGCGCGCTCCGAGGTCCGCTCGGTTGCCTCAGCGGTTGGGACAATCAAGGCTTCCGTGCCGTTACTCTGGGCGCTTTGCCGGGGCGTGCCGACGCTGGCGGCTACCTGCTCACGGGACATGCCGGGCAGGACCTGGCCCTGCCGGATCGCCTCTTTCACCGAGGGGCTGATCCCGGGATGGGCTTCGATATACGACTCTCGACGGGCGGTGTCCGGGTCGGGACGGAACAGATCAGTCCCGCTGTAGACGATGACCCCGATGAGGGAGAGTCCGATGAGCACGAGCAGCACGTCATCCCATCGTCCCAACATGGCTAAAGCGTTGTCACCTGCTCTCTATGGGGAATTTGCGGCCTGCATGCTTTCATGGGCTAGAACACCTCGATGGGCAGCGTGATGGCCCGTTCGTCGCTCCATCCGGAATTATTGTCAGCGAGCGCGAAGGTGACGCGGATACGCCCTTCCACCCCGAACGGCACCTCGACATACAGCTCATAGCGGACGATGCCTTCTCTCCCTTGCGGTTCAACGGGCACGGACAAGACCTTAGTGCTTGGGGCCAAGCGGAAGGACCCCGCCACCTTCTCAATCGAACGGCGAAGCTCCGCCGTCTCCGGCCCGACGTCCTGATTCCAGTCCTCATAGCGGATTCGGAAGGTGATCTTGGTCCGTTCGCCGGATGTGATCCGGTTCGGGGTGGCCTCGACCGACAGGAGCCGGGGCGGAGCCTCTTCGAGGCTTGGGGGCGGGGCAGCCATCTCATCGGGGTCTGCCACGTAGATCGTGCAGCCGCTGAGGGCGACGAACAGTAGGAGCGATCCGAGCAGCCAAGTGGCTTTACGGCACATAATGGACCCCGACCGTGACCAGGATGAACTTCCATTGGGCTCCCACGGAGGCACTGATGAAGGGCTGATAGCTCGTGAACGCCTGGGGCCCCTTCGTGGGCCAGTAGAGTCGGTATTCGCCCTCGGCGATGAAGAATCCGCCGCCCAACCCGACCCGCAGGTACTCGCTCAGCTTGGAGATGACCTGGAGATCGGCGGCGGCGATTCGCAAGCGCAAGGGGTATCGGCGCTGATAGCTAATTTCGGGCCCCTGAGCCCAACTGAGCCGGAGCGCCCAATCACGCGTGATGGGAATGCCCAGTCCGAATTTGTACAGGGTCGTCGGCCCCAGCTTGCCCACTTCCCCAGAAAAGAAGGGCGGGTTGTCCACAGTGTGAAGCCAAGAGCCACTTTGCGGATCTCGCGCTTGGAGTTGGATCACGGTGATGGTGGTCCGGGCTGTGGCGATTGATTTGCCATTGGCCCGGCGAGTGACCGCGATGGTGTGCTCCCCCGGCTGAGCGAAGGACCGGGTTAGCGAGGGCTGTTCGGTGACCTCGTCAACGACGCCATCGGCGTACACATCCCATTCGTACGTGAATTTCGCAGTCCGTTGGCGTGGGATGCCGGTCAGGTCGAAGTGAACTTGCTCGCCCACAAATGCCATGTTCTCTAGCGTCTCGACCTGCATGGAGGCGGTCTGGCTGGCGGTTGGCGCGTTCTGCGCGGCGATGGAACGGGCCAAGGCGCTTGTCGGAGCGGAGGCCCAGATCAGCAAAGTCAGGACCGCGACCGTCAGCGCGAGGAAGGCACGCCGCTCATCTAGGCCGGTGGCGGTCCCGCTTTCACGATGTGCTCCCTGGCCATGAGGGCTTATCGATTCGGGAAGTGTATGGTGAGGGACGGCGGACTGGAGCTGTTGCGAGCTCGTCGTGCATGGCCTCATGTCCAATAGAAACATGGAAGTATCCTAGTCGATCAATGAATGACGGGACAACCATCCGATAGCGTCGTGATCACGACGTCGAGACGTTTAAGCTGCTAACCTGCCCGAACGGAAACCTCATGGAAGTCGAAGAACCTCATGTACGTCGTCCCAGCTGTCAGGTAGGTAACGCGAGCGGGACGAAACTGCTAACACTAGGTACATTCCAGCGATTGATTTCAAATTGGATAACGAATTATCCGAGATATGGGATGGTCTAGTTACGTTAGTCTTCTGGCATTTTCGTCGAATCCTCTTGGAGTTGCTTCAGCTCACGGCCTTGATCATCTTTCCACTCAGTTCGTCCATTAGCTGTTCTTCCCAATACGACACCTGCTGCGGTCGACGGGGAGTTGAACACGTAGTCTTGCGCGAACACGAACCGGTCGCTATTGAGCACGAGCACGTCCTGGTTAATCAGCTCTTGGCGGAGGCTGGACAGGTAGCGATGGATCGATGGGACTTCTTTGCCTATCGCTTCGGAGTCATTCAAGACGACGAATCCCTGGGCAGACTCATGCCCATGTGCCGTGATCCCCTTTGATTGAATTTGAAGGATGGATTGATGCTCGTCGGCTTGAGGAACGGATTCAAAAGCATTCAGACCGAGCAGGGGGAAGATGCTGAGCATGTCGGCGAGGAAGCTTTCGGCGTCGGCGGTCTCCGCTTCCGAGAGCGTCGGGATCTGAGGCGAGTTATGGTTCTCTAGTTTCGCACGCCGGGTGTTTTGTGCGATGTCGACTAGGCGAGCTTCCAGATACTGCACATGGGCTTTGTTTAGGCTAAGGTCTTTAGAGACAAAGAGCACGGCCCATGTCCAGAAGTCTTTGTTGGCGTAATGTTGCTCTAGGCGTGGGCGGACCGGATTTCCTTCGCCGATGTAGATAGTCGGTAGGTCGACATCCTCCGAGGGCCCAATGAGGACGTATACCCCGGTGTGATAAAACTCCTCACGAGACTTCGCCTGAGTGAAGAGAGGGCGAGGACAAACGATGCCACATCCTGTCCAGTTTGATTTGGTGACGATACGAACTCCGTCCGGCGAACCGTGTGGGAGGAAAATTCGGATCGAAAAAGGGCGTTGAGACGAGCTATTCACGTTAACGACCTCACTTCCAGCTGATACGAGGATAGATGCCGCACGTCGGGCGTGGCAACCGTGAGGTCGGATCTAGTGCTCGTTGATGATCTCTAGGCCCTCAAGCTTCAAGACTTCGTCCAAAGGCACGTCACGCCCGAGCTTTTCTGTTGCTTTTGTAGCGATTTCACGTGCCTTCTCCACGGTGATTCGAGGTTCCCGCCCAAGATAGGCGATATGGACGCTGCGGGGACGTTCCGTTTCGGGATTCCAGACGGACTCTCGAATCAGATAGTAGCGCCGCTCGTTACCGTTTTTGTCGTATCTCGGTTGCGCCGCTAGATACATGGCTCGTGTATTCTACACGTGAAGTTCGATAAATTCAAAGGTGACTAAGTTCAACTTGTAGAGGGGTTGACAATAATCCAATTCTAGTGTACACTACAGTAGAAGGAGGTCGGCAATGACGACAACAGCCACAAAGACAGCGAAGGGACGGACGGAGAAAAGCGAAGGCCGCGCCCCCTGCCTAGAAGACGCGGCCCTCATCAACGGTGAAACTGCCACAAGCGTAGCAGACGAAGCGACGGCCCTCCAAGCGGAGATCGACGCGCTGCCCAGCCTCGACGAGCTGTACCAGCGAGCCGCGGATGTCGAACACCGCCTCGACGCACTCAAGCAGGAACTCGACGCGATGGCTCAAGAGCAGATGCCGTGGGAGGTCGCCTGATGGCGGCCTCCACGGCTGAGGGCATCGAGGTCCGCGAACAGACCATGCGGAACGCCCGCCTATGGGAGCGGATCGCCCACGTCTATCGCGACGGCGACAAGATCGGAACCGTGTACCGGCACGACGGTCAGTGGCGCGTCTTCGGCCACTGCCGGATGCCCTACCCGGACCGCGGCGCCGCGGTCGAGGCGTTGTTGAAGCTAAGGAGGCGTTGACCGTGACCAGCACGAAAACAATTGAGGCGCTTCAAGAGATCCGCGATGCCAAGCGTGACCAGCTCGACGCGCTGGCAGCCCGCGAGGCGATGGTCGCCGAGGACCAGATCGTCACCCTCGACGAATGGATCCACGAGCTCGCCAACGGCCGCGGCTTTCGCCAGTCCGTCGACGTGACGACTGACGACCTGGAGAACATCGGGACGTGGGCCATGCAGTTGGCTCGCCAGATCCGTCAAGAGCAAGCGGAATGAACAGTCTCGTGCCCCGGCGTTGTTGACACTGGCGGCGTCGGGGCTGTCCAATAGCAGTGGAAAGGAGTGTATCGCATGAAGATTGAAACCAAAGAACAGTTTGCCCGAATGGTTCAAGAGAAGATGGATGGCGGGCAATCCCAAGAGCAGGCCATTGAGCAAACAATGAACGAGAACGAGCTTTCGGAGTCGCTCAAGTCGGAGTTTCTGTTTGAGGGGATCTATCGGGACATCAGGACCTCCCAGGTGATCGAGCAGTCTTTTGAAGAGGAGTAGTGCCTCGGCGTCGGGGTTCTCAACCAGCTATCGGTTCTTAAGGAACTGCATGGGAAATTTACTGAAAGATACTGCCCAAGGATGCCTAATGGTGATTGCTGCCTACTTTCTTTTCTTCGTCATTGGCATGACCTTCGGTTGGGGGGTTGCATTTTTCGGATTCCTTGGAGCAGGCGCATACTGGATATGGCGATTTGTGCAAAGAGAACTGGAAGCCGAAGCGTCGGCATCAGTATCAGCACCAGCGTCACCGCGTCGGCGGGGCCACATTCCTTCTCATGTTCGCCGTGCGGTCTGGCAACGAGACGGTGGACGTTGCGTTCGCTGTGGATCAACGGAAAACATCGAGTTCGACCATATCGTTCCTGTCAGCAAGGGAGGATCAAGCACCACACAAAACGTGGAGCTGTTGTGCCAGCGATGTAATCGGAGTAAGAGCGACAAGATCGAGTGAGTCCTACAGGTTGGAAAGGGTTCACCAAACCGTTTCCGGAACCCTCTATATCATCAGCGGGAGGGGGATCATGGCTGTAAACGAATGGCCCGAGCGCATGATAGAGGAGGCTCAGGACGTCTTCGGGCGTCCCGAGGGCCGAGTGTTGAGCCGGGACGAGGCCATTGAGCGCCTAGAACAATGGCGCGGGGCGGGACGCGATTTCCTTGAGCTATACCGGGACGGGTTACGGTTGGATTCGACAGGAGCGAACGAAGGGGGGCGATGATGGAGCTAGTTGAGGACACAATCTTGACCTGGACGGGCTGGGGTCACAGCGAGCGGAACTTGCCCGAACAAGGCAACTGGGAGTCGCGTTGTCGGCTGCGGATCTATCGTCATGAGGGTGGCAGTCAAGTCGTTGTGCTTACACAGAGCTATGATGAGGACAGCCCCTGCTACAACGGGGGCACATCGATCACAAACGCCAGTGAGAACGTCGCCACGCTCGTGGTCAACCGATACGGCCTCGACCCGGAGCGCGTGACCTTCATCGAGCACTACATCGACCGCACCGTTGACCCGGACGATCCGCTCGGTCCCGAGACCTTCGACCTCATCGAGTATGACTGGAGCGGCTGGATTGCCAAGAGTCCGCCTCGGTGGTCACACCTGGGCCGGGAGCGTGCTGAGGACCTCGTGGGGGTGTCGCTATGAAAGCGCTCGGATACGTCCGCGTCTCCACCCAAGAGCAAGCGATGGAGGGCCTGAGCGTTGACGCACAGCGGGCCAAGATCGAGGCCCACGCCACGGCCCAGGGAATGACGATCGTCGAGACCTACGTCGACCGGGGCGTGTCGGCGTCGAAGCCACTGGCGACGCGCTCAGCCGGATCCGAGATGCTGGCCGCCCTCGCCGCCGGCGACGCGGATGCCGTGGTCGCCATCAAGCTCGACAGGCTGTTCAGGGACTCAATTGACGCGCTCACGGTGACGCGAGAATGGGATGAGGCTGGAATCGCACTTCATCTCTTGGACATGGGCGGTGCATCCGTCGACACGTCCAGCGCATTTGGCCGCTTCTTCTTGACCGTTATGAGTGGATTTGCCGAGATGGAGCGAAATTTGATCTCGGAACGGACCACAGCAGCGCTCTCCTACAAACGCGATCAGGGTGAATGGATCGGGCGGCCGCCATTCGGTTATCGCATGGACGATGGCGAGCTCGTGCCGGACCCCGACGCCCAAGAGATCATCGAGCGGATCCGCCACGACAAGCGCTATCGTCACCTCAGCATCCGTGCCCTGGCGAGCAAGTACGAGCTTCCCAAGTCGACGGTAAGTGAAGTTCTCAAGCGCGGGAACGGGAAAACCCCCGTATCGGTGTCCGAATAACGGGCGGTTTTCGGACAGCTATCCCACCGATGGCCCCATTCGGCTGTCGGTGGGCGCTCATGTCTTATCTGACACTGGGCACCTTCCAGGTCTACGGTTAGATAAGACGCGAGGCCCAGGCATCGCCCAGGTCCTCGCGGGCGGGATAAACTTGAGCCTTAACCCTCTTCCCGCGCTAGATACTCTAAGATCGCCTGCACCGCCAGATAGTTGACCGAGCGATCCCGCTTTTCCGCCAGCTTTCGCAGGCGCTCCAGAACGTTCGCGTCTTGATGCTTCTGCGGTAGGTAAATCGTGATAGTGGCCCGACTAGCCATCAGCGGCACTCCCTCCATAGCCCACGATCGTCGCCGCGGGCATTGTCTTCCATGTCCTCTAACAAGCTGAGAAACGCCCGACCTTGGCCGTTCGGGATCTGCGTCGCCGCAAACTCGGCCGCGTCCTCATGGAGCGGTGCGAATCCCTGCGAGACCAGCATGGCCCCGAGCCACGACTGGCGCTCCGGGTCGAGGTAGACGAAACCGAGCACACGATCTCCCGAGGTCCGACCCCAGTGATAGACCCAAACGGTCTGCCCCTTGAGGAGCTGTCGTGCGTAGGAGCGTGCCGGTTCCCAGTAGCACTCGGATCCGCGCTCCGGAGCGTCGATCAGATACGGCCGCACGTCCGCTCGGCCGCCCGGGATCGTCTCGGCACCGGAGATCCAGTCAACGGTGAACGTGTCGCCGTCATAGACGCTCGTGACGGTCCCAACGGCAACCGACGCTTGATCCGCGGGCGGTTGCCCGAGGCCTCCGAGGACCACCGCGGCAGCGAGGACCGCGGTCAACGCGACGCTGCGCCATGCTCTGTTCAATACTGACACCTCCGCCCTTAGTCATATAGGAACGAAACGATGGAAAGCAAATGTGAGCGGCTGAGTAGGTTCACCGATCCGAGTTAGCGTGTTACGCTGGAACCGGCGGCCGTCCTCTTGAGCGCCGAATCGGTGCTCCTTACGTGTTAAGTATCGACACACACGGGCGGCCGCCACCTTGATTCCCACCTCTCGCCAGTGCGGACCGATCCGACTGCAGTGCCGGACGCACGTCCGCGATGGTCCGCGCGGAACCGCGCTAACCTCCGCGTAGGACCATGATGACTCGAAAAGACCTGCAGAAGCGGCTCGGCATCAGCGAGGATCAGCTCTACCGGCTGGACTCCGCGATTCGACCCGTCTTAGAAGCGCGCGGCCTCCGCGGGGGTTCGCGCGGCTCCGCGATCCAATATGATCCGCAAGCGATCAGTCTCTTCGAGCGGGCCATGGAGCTACAATCGCGCGGAACTGCGCTGTCCGATCTGGTCAATGCCCTCGAAAGCGAGCTCGGCGGGACACATGAGTCCCATCAGAACGGCCATGATGAAGACGCGCGGAACTCCGCGGACCCTGCGCGGATGTTGGTTGACGAACTCCGCGAGCGCATCAGCGAGTATCAACGACGGGAAGAGCGCTGGGAAGCCGAACGACAACGACTGCTGGCGATGCTGGAGGGCCGCGACGAACAGATCCGGGCCTTGATGCCGGGGCGCTCTGAGGACCACACGCCAGCGCCGGACAACGGCACCAGTCGCATGGGGCGGCTGCAGGCCCTCCGGTACGCGATCCTCGGCCGATGACCTATCCGCCACTGCCGGACGGTAACGCCTTCGATCCCAACGAATGGGAACTCGTGGAAGAGCGACGCGAACTCGCGCGCGGACGCCGCTATCATGGCGGCATCAGCATTGAGACCGTCTACCGTCACGACCAGACCGGTGACGTAGTGACTCGACATCGTATCGAGATCAATGGTAGGATCGTTCACGATCATTTCCGGCCGGGAGGTGCCAAGGCATGAGCACCCGTCAACTGACGGAGCTGCAAACCGAGATCATCGACGCCCTGGCCAACGACTATGAGGACCTGGCTCAGCTCCACGCGATGGTCGGGAGCGACCTCGATCGCTCCGAGATCGTGTCGGCCCTCTGGGAACTTATCGAGATGGGCTACGTCCTCTGCTACGAACCCACCCGATACGATATGATCCCGGTCACGGAGCCTGAAGAGGATCGGCTGCGGGCCTTCTGGTTTGGACTCAGCGATGCCGGCGAAACCTTCCTGGCTACGTTGGAAGCTGCTAACTGAATCTGCCATCGTCACCTGACTGGACACACCGATCCCTCATGCCGTCGGCCGCAGTACCAGCACGGCCGCGGCGAACCGCCCCGCTCGATGTCCCTGCAGATCCGTTCGATGCGCTTGATCCCGCCGCGGAACTGTCGCATCGACAGCTCGTCCATGTCGCGGTACAACAGGCCGAACTCGTACCTCAGGCCTGGGTAGACATTGATCGTCTCTCCATGCTCGTCATGTAGTCGGGCGGCCATCGTGCGTTTCGCTTCGGGTTCGGTCAGTCCGGCATCTTCGTTCACGGGGCGATGCTACACGGCCCATACCAGGCTCTTCAGCGACGAAGGCAAATGTGGGCGACTCAGCGGCGAGTTATAAGCCCGAGGGGACTTGGAGGAGACCTCATGGAGGAGCCTTACGGCCCTCTGGCAGGCAGCGTCGCGGACGGTAACGGTGAGTCGAAGCCGCTTGCGCCTTGGACCAGATTCGTGGATAGCAGCCAAGCTCATTCGCGGCTTTGATTGGCGATCCTCTCAGGTAAAGAGCTGGAACCGTTCCTCAAACGGCCTGGAAAACTCCGATGCCGCATCGAGGGCCAACGCCAAGCTCCAGAAAACGTCTGCGTGACCTTCGTCCGTCTCTTCCGCCTTGAGAAGTTGGTCGACGAGGATGAGCTGGCGCTGTTGGCGTTCATCCGGCAGGAGTTTCAGCTCACCGAGGTGGAGTGCTCGATCAAGCTGATGTGCCATCTTCCACTTCAGTTGAGCCGTGAAATGGACGGGATTCCAATTCCTCGGCACCTCATGCTGATCCATCGAGACGGTCAGTTCGTCCCTCGTATTGTCGAAGTAGAGCGCTTCAACGCCTTCATCAGCGCAGATCTGCTTGGCTTCGTCGAGGACCTCAATGAGCGGGGTCTGATCGAACCATTTACTCACGGTCTGATAAAACACGAGGCCGCCCTCGGTCTCGTGGCCCTTGAGCACCGCCAGATGAGACGGGTGCCGCTTGCCGCTAGAGATGTCGAGGCCGCCATAGACATGCTTGCGGGGGGCTCGCTCCCGCTGACGTCGTTCCCGCTTCCGCATACGCTCCCATTCCGCGCCGCTGAGGCGCCGTCGCTCGACTCTCATCGGCCGATCCTCCAGAGTGCGGACTGTCGGAGAATTTGTCTCTTCGTGCGGTCGGTCGAGGACTCTTCGGAGTGGCTCGACGTCGAGCTGCTGTCTTGATTCCAGCCCAGCGCAGCCGCGACAAAATCGGCGTAACTCTCCCCGCGCTTCCGCCCGCAGGCCGCGTCCACGGCCAGGGCGAGGCTCCAGAAAACTCCAGCTTCGTCTTCGTCATCGGGCGTCTTGAGAAACGAGTCGACAAGCGTGAGTTGACGCTGCTGGCGCTCATCAGGGAGTAGGCGGAGCTCGCCCCGTTCGAGGGCAAGGCTGAGTTGTCCGGCGATCCGTTGCTTGGTTTGAAGGTCGAGCGGCTGGCCCTCCCAGCTATCAGGGAGTTCGTCGCGCTGGTTGAGCGTCTGGAGCTCGCCTCGGTTCTCATCATAGAACAACCGTGTGGTTCCGTGATAGTTCGCCAGCTCCATCGCCTGCTCGATCACGCGACCGAGCGGCATCTCATCCCGCCATTCACTCGAAACCTGCCACAACACACCATCCTCGCCCCGTCTGACGAGCGCGAGGTGTGAGGCGCCATTTCGAGAACCAAGATCCAGTCCGCCGGCGACAGCGTTCGTCGCAATCAAGATGATTCCCCCGAATCTGGGTAATAGACCGCCGATGCGATCAGGTCGGGGTCAAGGAAACTGTCGATTTCGCTCTTTTGACGCAGCATATACTCATTCTCGAAGGCGTTGTCGCCCACAAGGCTGCGAAGCTGCTCGATGCGGTCCTTGTCGAACTTCTCCGGCCATGTCGGGTTGCCGTGCTGGTCCTGAATGGGCAACCACTCGGACACAAATTGCTCATTCTCCTCTAGCCAATCGACTACATCGCCCTCAATGACCGGAGTTCCGAACGCGTTGGCCTGAGACTGGCGGCTTTTCAAGAGCGGCAAGATGCGTCGGCGCACCGCTTCCAAGACACGGTTGACGTCAGCCATCGAGACGGCCTTCTGAGGATCGATCAGGTCGTCCAGAACGAGACGGTTGGCGCGCATACCGCGCACTCGACTGTCGACGCCATCCGGCCTAACCGTGAACAATGCGCCGGGCCGCTCGTATCGGATGAGGGCCTTCCCACTGGTCGTATCGGTCCAGCCCCACGATTCCGCCAGCGGTTGGAGGTAAAGCTTGAGCTTGGTCAGGTGCTCGCGGGCCAACGTCACCGATGCGCTGAAATAGAACCCTTCAAATATCCCGCGCTCGAATTGGCGCAGATCCCAAGCGAATGTCGCTTTGGCCAGCACCGACTTTAGCGACGCTCGAAAGGCGATGATCGAGGTATAAGGGTTCTGTTCGATCAGGTCCGCCCATCGTTCAAGATGGGGAGCCGGGGCTGGTTCGTCCGGCTGCTCGACCTCAAGGACCGAAGGCAGGAACTCGTCGCGGACGAACTGCGAGAACGGGATCGGCTCGGGGCCGGCGTTCTCATCGCCCTCAAGCAGAGCTGTGGCGTGATCCCGAACCTCAGCCGCTTCAGTTTGTAACCGCTTCGGAATGATGGCCATTGCTGTTTGTACGCTCCAGTAGTTCCTTGGTATCTTGGACTTCTTTTTCTAGGCGGTAGGCGGCAATTCGATCCAAGTAGCTCTCTAACGCCTCCCGACGCTCGCGGTGGAGGGCGATAAAGTCCTTCGTGCTTAAGTCCGACTCCATCAGCTTTCGCTCGATCGCGGCAATTTCACTCGTGGTCACCGCGCAGAGCCGACCGATGAGATTCTGATTCTCCGCCTCTTCCGCCAAATCGGCCTCAATGGCCTGACGATCGTTGCGAATCGTACGGGCCGTGACGTTAAGCATTTGGGCAAGTGCTCCCGTCGGCAGCGTCTGGCCACTGTCAAATAGGGTGTAGCGAACGACGCGTCGCCGTTCCGCCTTCGTCAGGTTTTTGCCCTGTTTGGCTTTCTTTATCAGCGTTTGCGGGTCCTCATTCGCCATAGAATCGGAAACTATTCATTCCGCTCCGGGACGAACCTGTCTGCAAGTGCCGTCGCCATCACCCTCAGGCATCCAACACGTCGTCAACGGTTCGTTCTGCCGCCCAGCGTGTCGGACGACAGACGGGCGTAATGCAGTCGTCGCCCGACAGGCAACGCACTGGATGATGCCGCGCCCGCCGTATTCGGTGTCGGCCGATCCACACGACGGACAATAACCTTCATCAAGGCACCTCAGCTCGTGGAGGAACTCGAGCACTTTGCCCTTGTTCTCAGCGAGGGAGCTGCGCAGGCCCTCGTCAAGGCCGCCCTTCGGCGCTTGGTATCGAAGGTTTCCGTCCTCAACCCACAGCGTTACCCGGTTGCTTGCGACATCCCTCAAGAGTTCGGGGATCGTCATATGACCCCCTCCTCCCATTCGTCCTCATCGGAGTTGACGGTCACAAGCGGACTTGCAATCGGAACATTCTCGAGGTGCGTCAACCTTGGACTGACCGTCAACGTGAGGCCGGTTGACGGTACTTGTTCCGACGTGTTGGGCGAATTGGACGCACCGTCAACCCGGCCGTCCTCTGAGGGGCCATTCCAACCCTCAACACGACCGGTAACTACGTCATCCGATCCTGAATCGTCTAAACCAACGACCTGCTCCGGATCTGGCAGAGGCGAGCGAACCTCCGGCAGGGGATCGCCCGGCTTGAGCCGGATGGGCCGCCCCTTCCGCGTTTCGATGTTGACGAGATATCCCTCAGCTAGCGGAATTTGGACGCGCTTGTGCGTGGCCTGCTTAGATATATTGAGCTCCTCCGCCAGTTCGCGGGTCGTCACGCCCGTCTCAACCCGATCGTTGTCGGACTCTACCAGCTTCTCCACCATCTGAACGGCGTCGCGCTGGCTTGTCGTCAATCCGTCGCTGACAGCACTCTCGAACACGTCCACCATTAACTCCCGCACCCCGTCGTAATCGTCGTATTCAGCGACAATACGCCCGTATTGATCGCGCTCACGGTGTAGTTGATGGATGATCGCGTGCGTTTTGATCAGGACCAGCAGCTGATCAAAATCCCGGCGACTCCGGATAGGTGTCGCCTCGTAAGCCTCGGCCAGGGCGTCGGCGTAGGGGATCGTCGAAGCCCAAGCAGTCGTGAACTCGCCTTCGGCG
>JBDGQN010000080.1:14564-19723 GCA_042219055.1 Salinibacter sp.
TAGGGGATCGTCACCTCGAAGGGCGCCCTCGCTTGAAGCCAACGCTGGAAATCGTGCCACGCCGTCAGATCGGGCATGTCATCCGCACGGGCGTTGTGCCGTCCCGCCACTGAGCGCAGGACCTCGCGCGTGTGGTCCGGCGAATCATCGGCGACGATGGTCAAGATGCGCGTCGCCAGTTCCTCCGGCAGCGGCCTAGTTCCGGTGGTCACGAGCGCCACTGGGCCTTCCTTGACGATCTCGCGAACATATTGCTGGCCGGTTTGGGGATCACGCTCGGTGACTGGGTAACGCACCACGCCCTCCGAGAGAAGGGAGCGCAGGATGGTGGCCCCGACCGATGCTTCGCCTTCTTCACTCATGCCGAACATGCCCGTCGTCTCCCCGATGAGGAGCGCCGTATGTCGAAAATCGCGGTCTGAGTAGATCAAGGCCCGCTCCGATGACGCCGTAAACTCGAATTGCGCGTCATCGGGGAACAATTGGGCAACGCTGCGCATGAGGAAGGACTTGCCTGAGGAAGAAGAGCCGTAGATGTGCAGCTTCAGCGCTGAGCACAGAAGTCGCGACGTGAGCACCAAGAAGATGATCTTGCCGTGTCGAGTGGCCGCATCGCCGACCAGGCCGAGGCGATGCAGTTTCTGTGCTGCCTCACCGAGGATATCGTGACACTGCGCAATGCTCGCCGCCCGCTCTTTGAGTCGCTCGTCGCGCTTCGCCTCGGCCTGCTTCCGCTGCCATTCCACACGCGCCCGACGTTGCTCCTCCCGGACGCGCGCCACGTCTCGTCGGACGTCGTCCTTGCGGATGGGGGCGTCTCGGCGCAGCCAGTCGATATAAAGGTCGAGTTCGGCGTCGTCCACGTCCATCTCAGCCAACGCATCCCGGGCGTCTCGATAGGCGTCGAGCTGCTGAGACGGTTCGGTCGCCGTTTGGAGGGCCTCCAGGGCATCGCCGAAGCGCACCTCAGGCTTGCGGTAGGACGACGTTCGCTCGATGAGGTCGAACAAGAGGGTCATCCCTTGCTCTTCACCGACCTGGACAAAGAGATCGTCCACGCCTTTGACTTCAGCCGCGGCCCCCGAGGCTTGATAGGTTGATGCAACCGACTTTTCTCGGATTTCGTCCGGGTTTGAACCGTCAACTTCCCCAGGTTGACGGTCGGTTGACGGGTTGTCAGTATCCGACTTATCTCCGTTCTCATCCGAATTTCCGACCGTCAACCCTTCAATGGTCGGTAACAGATCAGCGAGGGTGGCAATCTTGACTTCCTGGGCTCCCCGATCGAGTAATGCGGCGGCAAAGCGTCCAAAGGCGGGCCACGCTGGATGTTGCGGGACAATGTCGCTGTCGTAAAGTAGAGTGACGCGGAGCTCGTCCAGCGGTAGCCGTTCAAGATCAGGGATGAGCGCTTGCTCGTCATCTTCGACTCCGGATCGCTTCCAGGCCCAAACCCCACCGAGGGCCACGACGGGAAGGCCGGCTTGGACCCCAGCCAACGCCTTTTTCTCCCCTTCAGTGACGATCAGTTGCTCGTGTTCCTCAGCCAGATCAAGCGCACCAGCGGGAATGTAGAGGCGTGGGACGGAACCAGACGGTTGGACGTACTTCACCGTTGAGCCGTCAGCCGCTTGGATCGGCGGGACAAGACGCAGGCGTCCGTATTCGTCGTCGTAGGGGATAAGATAGGCTGATTCGATCCCGTTGAGGTTGATGTCCCAATTGGCTTGGAGCTTTTGGAGCTGAGGCAGCGTTGGGCTGTATATGCCCGCTCGTACGATTGTTTCCTCACTGAGCCCAGACCGGTGGAGATCGTTCAGATGATCGGACTGGAGATGACAATTCCCATTCTCTGTCACTTCGTACACCCCTCCTCCACCTGCGCCCGCTCGCGGCGCTCTTTGTCGTAGAGGTAGCGATCCAGTGCGCGCTGCATGAGCGAGCTGAGCGACACTCCATGATCGTGACTCGCTCTCCGAGCCTGATCTGCAAGATCCGCGTCTACGGTTATATGCAAAATTTGTTTGGCCATATCAACGGTATCATAATGCGAAACTGATAGTCAGTCAATAGTAAGTGGCTTTGTGAGCGAATTAGTTGTTCAACGTAGTTATTTCTTAAGTACTAGTAAAACCGTTGACACTCCCAAGTGATCAGACTAAACTGGTACCATGAAAGCTTAGATGTTGAACGTTGGAGTAAGCCATTGAACTATCCAAAAGGAGGTAAAATTATGCGTAACTGGCCGTCTGGAGCGTTCCCTGAGCATCATACCGAGGAGCGCCGAAGCGTTGATGAGCGACTCAGAGAAGCACTGGAACCAATCAATTACATAAGGGCAAGGAAAGATCCCTTTGACAAGATGGATGTTGACATCACTACTGAAAACTGGGCTGAAGTCCTGACGCGCTTGCATTGGGCACTGTACCTATGGCGCACCGACTGGCGTGGGCATCGGGTGGAGGAGGAGATCGAGCGGGCGAGACAGTCGGGCGAACCCTACTCGGAGATTTGGTTTGACGTCCCCGACTTCTACGGTGCTGAGTCCGACGGTCGCCCGACGGAGCAAGCGACTTTGCGGCTCCTCGAAATGCTGAGTTGGACGCTCACAGTATTCACGCTCCCTAACCTCGGAGGTTATGCTCCGCACCAAGTCGGATCCCCCCTTGAGCAACACTTTGATCGTCTCACTCGCCGAGCCCAAGCCCCTGCAACGGCGCCCCCTACGGAGAATACGGTGCCCGTTCTTATCGCCTGGCATACTCGAACCGTCGATGGCGATCCGTTTTGGGTGCCGGAGATCGCCGTCGGGGCAGGTGGCATCGACACACAGTCATGGAGGCTTGTTCTTAACTATGTGCAAGATCATCCTAATGTGCCGGACTTGCTAGGCAAGTGTCCCGAGTGCCTTAAGTTATTTACCAAAGGGCGGAAAGATGCCCAATACTGCGGGGGTGCCTGCTCACAGAAAGCTCGATATAGAAAGTGGAAGGCTCAGGGTGGCTTGAAGCGGCGAAAGAAAAGGCGTGCTGGCGTGGAGGAAAGCTAGACTCAGCAGCGTGCTGTTGTCTGCGCTCGCCACCGGCGCTCCCGCTCCAACGATTCCCGATCAAACGCGACGTAGACGCACTGGCACAAACCATCTTCCCGAAAGGCGATCGCCGCGTCATCGCGGAACAGCCGTCGGTCCAGCCGTTCTCCGCAGCGCGGACAGCTATCGCCAGACTTGGCGAGCTTGCGAGCGGTGTCGAGATAGCGCCGGCGATCCTCCGACGTGGACAGATCGAATCCAGCATCCCAACGCCGTGTATCCTGCTCAGATGGCCGCTGTTGGCTTCGCTCGTCACGGACGGGTTCGCCACGGAGCAGCCGGGCAAGGCAGGCTTTACAGGCCGCGTATGCGGCACGAATTCCCCGGCGCAATGCTGCCGCGACCCGTTTGATGACCTCAGCGCCTCGTCGATTCAGCTCGGCAGCAATCTTCCGATACTCGCGCAGCGGCTGACCGGTCACTTGCTCGCTTATCACACTAGCGATTACATCGCTCACGGCCCGTTCAGCCCCGAATCGCCAGGCACCCGTGCGAGCTCGCTCCATGGCGTAGCGCCAGTAGCGTGCGCCTTTGATGAGGATCATAGACCCCGGTAGTTCATCGAGTGTCGCTTGACGTTTGCTGAAGCCGTTGACGGCGTTGCCGGATTGAGCCTGGGGGGCGGTACGTCCTTCAAGGTTTGTGTTGTTAGACGTCTTATACTTATGGGGGTGACAGTTTTGCGGTTTGGCGGAACCCTTCGGCTTTTTCCAGTTGAGCCGGTAGAGAGAGTGTCGGCCACGGCCGCAACGGTGCTGCTCGCAGAAAAGAAGATTTACTTTCTGGAGGAACTTCACGACCTTGTAGATGGTCTTCCGTGATCTACCGACCGCGCAGCTGACCGCTTCGGCGTCTAGCTCAATCCTGCCATTTGCGTCAGAATGCCGATACAGCCATAAGAAGACTTCAAAGTATGAAGCCCCCTGCTGCTTTTGAATAACATTAGGGATCTTTAGGTGGTCAGAGTTGACACACCTTCCCCATTCGGTGTATAAAGGGAATTGCAATCGTAGCTACACCGACAGCTAGAGCTACCTGTGTCCGCAGGTAGCTCTTTTACATTTTCGTCTGCTCTAGTCTAGCCATCGGTTGTCGGTGTATCTCACCTCCATTGAGCGTTGAGGTTCATCTCGTAGTGCGACTAGAACTTTCCGGATCGGATCAACGTATCAACATCGATATTTAGAACCTTCTTCAGAGCCGACTTGGCCGCCCGAGCAGATGGAGCATAGCGACCTTGCTCCCAGCCCTGGACTGTCTGGAGACTCACGTCAAGTTCGTTCGCCAGATCCTGCTGGGTGAAGCCGTGCTCTTCACGGCTTTCCTTGATCTTCGCCCCCAACCGCTCCTTCGCGTCGTCGTCCAGCCGCGCTCTTGTCATCATGGTCCTGATACTAGTTTCAGCGCTAGCCTCGTACTAGGACATCTGTCCGTTGAGCCTTGAAATGTACTAGTTCTAATACTAGAATTAGGGTAACTGCAAGAAGGGAGGTTGTCAACATGCAAAGAACAGTCAGACAGCAGGTAAGCAAAGGCCTGGACGCCCCCTGCCAGGATGACGTCCAGGCCCCGAACGTCGGAACGTTCGTGCCCAGCCTAACTCGCCCCACTCAGTCGGTCAACAAGGCTCTTCAGGCCAGCTTCGTCGAGCCGGGCGTTCAAGTCCAGCCAGTCACGGGAAGCCGCGCCCTGGAGCACGCCCGTGTTCATGACGTACTCGTCGACGGTGAGCGCGTCGGCGGGATCTGCTGGGCTCGTGGTGCTTGGCGCATCCTCAGCAACGCGCAAGCGCGGTTCGCCAGCCGCGAGGATGCGGTCAACGAACTGATCCGCCGGAGGGAGGGGTCGTCATGACTCTCCCTCCAGGCATGATCCGGCAAACGATGGAGCAGCACGTCGCGAATATGGCCGCTCGACTCCGCAGCCATGAGCGGACCATTGCCCGCCAGCGAGAACGGATCGGCACGCTGAACGCGGAGAACGCCCGGCTGAAGGCCAAGCTGGAGGATGCCCGCGCTGAGCTCCGCGAGGCCGAGGCGAGGCTCTTCGCCGAGCGGCACAAGCGCCA
>JBDGQN010000081.1:0-2882 GCA_042219055.1 Salinibacter sp.
TCGACCGGCCGGTCGACCCTCTGCATGATGTTTCGGGAAAAGATCGGAGTGGGGGGATGTCTACTCCTCGGCCTCCGTGTGTGGGACATGCACATTCATCCTCCGCAAATGGTATGAGATCCTTATGAGCACACTGTCCCTTCTCGACGCCCATGTGCATCTGTGGGAGCCGGATCGATTCGAGTATGAGTGGCTGGAGTCATTTCCCCGACTCAACCAGCCCCATAATCTCGACGACTACACCGAGGCCACCGGTGAGGTGAACGTCGACGAGTTCGTGTTTGTGGAGTGCACGGAGTCCTTCGAGGACCGTGTGGCCCGGAAGGAGGTCCAGTGGGTCCAGTCCCTCGCCGACCGGGACGAGCGCATTCGGGGCATTGTGGCGCACGCGTCTCTCGAAAAGGGTACTGCAAGCCGGGAGCATCTCGACTGGCTCGCCGAACAGCCGCTGGTAACGGGGGTCCGTCGGATTGTGCAGGACGACCCGCCCGAGTATCTGGTCGACTCGGACCTCGTGGAGGGCATTCGCCTCCTGAGCGACTACGGGTTTTCGTTTGACCTGACCGTCACCGCCGGGCAACTGGAGCATGCCATCGAGCTCGTCGACCGCTGTCCCGAGGTGCAGTTCGTGCTGGATCATCTCGGGAAACCGGCAATTCGGGAGGGACGGCTCGATCCCTGGCGCACCCATCTGGAACGCCTGGCCGAGCGAGAGCACGTGGCCTGCAAGCTGTCGGGCGTCTTGACGGAGGCGGCACTCGAGGAGTGGACGACCGCGGACGTCACGCCGTTTATCGAGCACGCCCTCGAGTGCTTCGGCCCCGATCGGCTCCTATTCGGGGGCGACTGGCCGGTGCTCCGCCTGGCCGCCGACTATCCGACCTGGGTCGACCTGGTGGAGACGTCGATTCGGTCCTACTCGGACATCGAACAGCAGAACATCCTCCGTGAGACCGCCAGGCGCGTCTACGATCTCTCCTGAGTACGGATCGGGTTCTCGCGATTCCCAAAACCAACACCACTGTACGATGCGACTTGCCGACAAGACTGCCGTCATCACAGGAGCGGGCATGGGTATTGGCCGGGCCTGTGCGAAACGTTTTGCCGAAGAGGGCGCCCGCGTGCTGGCCACCGACGTGCGGGCGGACGAGGGGCAATCGGTCGTCGACGAGATTCGAGAGGAGGGAGGGGAAGCCGAATTCATGGAGGTCGACGTGCGGCGCCCTGAGGCCAACGAGCGAATGATCGACCACTGCCTTGAGGCGTACGGTCGGCTCGACATCCTCTTCTGCAATGCCGGGATCACCCTCGCCAAGCCGCTCCCCGACACCTCCGACGAGGAGATCGAGGACGTCTTCGACGTAAACGTGAAGGGGCTGATGTACGCCACCCGCTACGGCATCCCCCACATGCTGGAGCAGGAGGGAGGCGGAACCATTCTGTTCACGGCGAGCAAGACGGGCCTCGTGGCACAGGAAGACTCGCCCGTGTACTGTGCCTCGAAGGGGGCGGCGGTGATGCTGGCCAAGGCCCTCGCCCTCGACTACGCGGAGGACGACATTCGCGTGAACGCCCTCTGTCCCGGCATCATCGACACTCCCATGCTGCAGCGCTTCGCCGATGCGATGGACAACCCGGAGGCGGCGTGGCGGGAGTTTCAGCAGGCGCAGCCGATGGGACGGCTCGGGACGCCCGAGGAATGTGCCGACGCGGCGCTCTGGCTGGTGTCTGACGACGCAAGCTTCATCACGGGGGTGGCGCTGCCCGTCGACGGGGGGTTTACGGCTGGATAGGGGCCTTCCTCGCTCTGCGGGGAAATTGGTAGAGTTTCAGGATTATTCGACTTCACTGCTTCACACAACCGACTGCACACCATGGGAGAACTGGACGGACAAACTACAATCGTGACGGGCGGCGCGTCGGGCATCGGCAAGGCTATCACTCGGGTGTTTGCCGAGGAGGGCGCTCAGGTGGCGATCCTCGACGTCGATCGGGAGGCCGCCGAGGAAACGGTCCGCACCCTGGAAGAGGAAGGAGGCACAGTGTCGTTTTTTGAGTGCGACGTGAGCGACGCTGACCACGTGCCGAAGACCTTCGACGCGGTCGTCGACGAATTTGGGGGGCTGGAGGTACTGATCAACAACGCCGGAATTGCCCACGTGGGCACGGTGGAGGAGACGACCGAGGCGGACCTCGATCGGCTGTACGAGGTGAACGTCAAGGGCGTCTACAACTGTCTGAAGGCCGGTGTGCCGGAGATGAAGGAGGAGGGAGGGGCCATCGTCAATATCGCCTCCGTTGCCTCTACGGTGGGTATCCCCGACCGATTCGCCTATTCGATGACCAAGGGCGCGGTGCTCACGATGACGTATTCCGTCGCCTGCGACTACGTGGACGAGGGCATTCGGTGCAACGCCGTGTCGCCGGCGCGCATCCACACGCCCTTCGTCGACGGCTTTCTGGAGGAAAACTTTCCGGATCGGGTGGAGGAAAAATTCGAAGAGCTCTCGCAAACGCAGCCGATCGGTCGGATGGGCGAGCCCGAAGAGGTCGCCCAGCTCTGCCTGTATTTGTGCTCGGAGAAGGCCGACTTCATCACGGGTAGCAACCTCCCGATTGACGGCGGTTTTGTTACTCTCAAAGACTGACTACACCGATGAAATTGATTCGCTTTGGTCCGGCCGGAGACGAGCGGCCGGGACTTCTTTACGACGGGCGTCGCGTGGACGCGTCCGACGCCGTTTCGGATTACGATGCCTCGTTTCTTTCGGACGGGGGACTGGAGGCCCTTCTCGACTGGGCCGATACGGAGGCCGAAGAGGCATCGACCGTGCCCGATGACGTGCGACTGGGTCCACCCATCGCCCGGCCCGAGAAGATCA
>JBDGQN010000081.1:2892-9799 GCA_042219055.1 Salinibacter sp.
CTGCATTGGGCTCAATTTCTCCGACCACGCGGCCGAGTCGGACATGGAGATCCCGGAGGAGCCTGTGATTTTCTTCAAAGCCCCCAGCGCGCTCTCGGGGCCGAACGACGACGTGATGCTTCCGAAGGAGAGCACCAAGACGGACTGGGAGGTCGAGTTGGCCGTCGTGATCGGGCAGGAGACGTCCTACGTCTCCGAGGACGAGGCGATGGAGCACGTCGCGGGCTACGCCCTGCACAACGATTACTCGGAGCGAGAATATCAGCTCGAACGCGGCGGTCAGTGGGTGAAGGGAAAAAGCTGCGACACGTTTGCCCCGCTCGGGCCCGTCCTCGCCACGCCCGACGAGGTCGGCGACGTCAATGCACTCGACATGTGGCTTGAGGTCAACGGAGAAGAAAAGCAGAACGGCTCCACGTCAGACCTCATTTTCGGCATTCCGACGCTCGTCAGCTACCTGAGCCGGTTTATGACCCTGCGTCCCGGAGACGTCATTTCGACCGGCACGCCCGCAGGTGTTGGATTCGGGCTGGACCCGCCGGAATATCTCGCGGCCGGTGACGTCGTGGAGTTGGGCATCGAGGGCCTGGGGCAGGCCCGGCAGCAGATTCGGGCGCACGCGTAGAAAACGTGGGCCGTTATTCAGCACGTTTCATTGTCGGGGTTGGCGTTGACCTATCGCCACGGCCCGCCTCCGAGGAGGCCTCGTTCACGGGCCCAGTCCACCCAGCGGTCCGTCCAGGTCGAGAGCACCGGATCTGTGGGGGCAAGGCCAAAGCCGTGGTGTCCCTCCTCGTAGAGGTGCATCTCGGCGGGGACGTCCGCGTCCTGGAGTGCGCGATAGAAGGCCAGACTGTTCTCAGCGGGGACGACCTCGTCCTCCCCGGCGTGGACCAGAAAAGTGGGTGGGGTGCGGTCGCTCACCTGTTTCTCCGAGGAGAGGCGGCGCATCACCGACGAGTCCGGATCGGCGCCGAGAAGCATTCGCCGAGAGCCAGTGTGGGTAAAGGGTTCTACGAATGAGATGACCGGATAGATAAGCGTCAGGAAGTCCGGTCGCGTCGTAAACCGCTCCAGTGAGTCGGAGGCACTCGAATCGGGAGGCTCGATGTGGGTCGCGACCGTTGAAGCAAGGTGCCCCCCGGCCGAGAATCCCAGCACACCGACTCGGTCAGGGTCCACCCGCCAGGCCTCTGCGTGAGCCCGCACCATCCGAACGGCCCGCTGGGCATCCCGGAGGGGCCAGGGATGCTGGTAGCGGGGCCCGTGACGGTATCGCAGGACAAAGGCCGAGATGCCGTATTCATTGAGCCACTCGGCAACGGCCCGTCCCTCGTGACCGGTGGCGAGCGAACTGTACCCACCCCCGGGGCAGATCACGACGCCCGCCCCGGTGGCCCGCTCGGGGGAGGCCGGGTACAGAAACAGCGCGGGCTTGTCGGCGAGGCTCTCGCCCTTCACTCCGGGGGCTCCGTTTGGCCACAGCAGCGTTCGCGGGGCGTCGAGGGAATCGGGGGATTCAATGTTCTGGGCGATTGCAGGCGGGATGAGAACGATGAGGAGAAGAACCGCGCACGGAAGCCGGAAGAGAAGCATCGAGGAGGAGAACATTGCCAAAGAGGCCGTAAGTAGGATGCTGGGGTCGGGGACATGCGACGTGCTCGTCGGAGAGGAGAGGGCCCGATTTGTGTCCGAAGACCAACCGACCGTTCCCCTCCTCCGGTTTGGACTTGGACTCAGTTCGACGACTCAGGGTGAGACGTAGAGCGGACGTATGCACGAACCGACGGGTAGTGCTCCGCAAGGAAGGCTCGCCCAGCGTCGGGGCCGAGCACGCTCACTGTCGTCGCGAGGCCGTCGGCCGTGATCCCGTCCTCGGCAACGATCGTCACGAGGGGGTGCTGGGTGAGACCGAGTCCGGTTCGGGGATCGACGACGTGGGAATAGCGGGTCCCGTTGATCTCGACGTACTGATGCGTGTCCCCGGAGGTCGCCACGGCCGCGTGATCGAGCCGGAGCGTCCGGGCCTCATCGTCGGGACCGGCGGCCGGAAGGCGAACTTCCCAGCCGGACTGCTGGGGCGGCGGTCCGCTCAGTACGAGGTCGCCCCCGGCCTCAATCATGGCGCGCGACACGCCCTCGGCGGTCAGCGTGTCGAGGGCGCGGTCGAGGATGTACCCCTTCGCAATTCCCCCCGCATTTAACTGCATGGAATCCGATGCAAGGCGAACGGTCCGGCGCTCCTCATTCAGCTCCACCTTCTGCCAGCCAACCCGGGCCGACGCACGGCGCAGGGCAGAAGAGTCGGGCAGGGCGCCATGTGTGCGAGCCGTCGCCCAGAGGTCCAGGTAGGGGCCCGCCGTGACGTCGAAGGCCCCGTCGGACCGACGAGCGAGACGTTGGGCATGCCGAAGCACGGCAAAGAGCGGGCGACTCACAGAAACGGGGGTTTCGTGGGCCCGGTTGGTCAGCCGATTGAGCTCGCTCGACGACCGATAGCTGCTCAGCACATTCTCCAGGTCCTCCATGCGATGGAACGCGGCCCGCCCAGCCCGCCGCGCTGTGGTGTCGTGGGAAGCGTACAGCACCACCCGCACCGCCATCCCCATCTGGGTTTGCCGGTACTCGTACCGCTGGCGCTGGCCTTGCCCTTGGGCGTTGGGGACGACGAGGCAGGCGGTCAGCAGGAGGGGAGTCATCGGCCGAACCCAGTGATACAGCCATCTATACTGTTCAGAACAGAACAATCGCATGATTGGAAACTTCGGGTCACACGGCAGATGTCCCCGAAAAAGGTCGTCTTTTTGGCGAGGGACTCGTCTCGACGGTCAGGCTCTCAAGAGGCACGTGTTGCCGACGTGTAGGAGTCGGGTTGAAATTTGAGGCAACGACTCTTACCAATGTACCTGTGGAATCGTATTTTCATATAAGAAACAAAAAACACGCAGTCCCTAAGAGGATCGTGCGTTGAATCATTTGGACGTGCGGGGCCCCCTTCTTTCCTCAAGTGACTCTCGTGGGGGCTGAGGCGGGGATCTCGATCGCTTTGGTAGTCAGACTCTTCGGATGCAATCGCCCTCCTGTTTAGAACAACGAACGCGAGATGCCGCGCGCGCTATCGTGGTGAGTAGTATCGTGGCGATCCTCCTCGGTGCCGGTCCTGCCGGGCTGGGCTCAAACGAGGGGAAGGCCGCCCCCGGAGAGCACCCCCCCGACGACACGCTGACCGCATACACTGAAACCGTCCCGGGCACGATTGTCGAGTTCGAAATGGTGCCCGTTCCGGGCGGTTCCGTCGTGGTTGACGGTACGGAACGCTCCGTCGGCTCGTTTTGGATGGCGAAGGCGGAAGTTCGCTGGGATGCCTACGATGCCTATCGTCTCGACGAGGAGAAGAAGGGCCTCAGTGACGACGAGGCCGATGCGATCTCGCTTCCGAGCAAGCCGTACGGGTTTGGTAGCGAGATTCCGGGCTTCGGGAAAGCGAAGTACCCGGTCTTGTCGGTGGCCCGGAATGCGGCCCGCCAGTTTGCCCGGTGGCTCTCGGTCAAAACAGGGCATACCTACCGGCTTCCCACGGCGGCGGAGTGGAAACACGCCTGTCGCCTCGGTCACGGCACCCCGGCGGACTGGAGCAGCGACCAGCTGGCGCAGCACGCGTGGTTCAAAGACAACGCCGAGAAGACGGCGCACCCGACGGCGTCTCTCGATCCCAGTGACCTCGGCATCTACGATCAGCTTGGAAACGCGGCGGAACTCGTGGCCCCGCCGGGAGGGGACGAGGAGAAGAAAACGGTGGTGTGGGGCGGCTCCTACCAGAGCCCGGCCGAGGAAACCCATTGTGAGGCGCGTCGGCAGAAAACGCGGGCCTGGCAAGAGTCGGATCCGCAGCTCCCGAAAAGCCAATGGTGGCTGTCCGACGCCCAGTTTGTGGGATTTCGCCTCGTTCGGTCGCCGGACGGACCCTGACGGGCAATGGGGCATGAATCGGGACTCTCAGCGAACCTTCTTTCTCACAACCACAGCAGAGACCATGAGTGACGATCATAATGAATTTGACGGCATTACGCGACGCGATTTTGTAAAGCGAAGCACCATTGCAACGGCCGGCGTATCGGCGGGGTTGATGGCCTCGGGCAACTTTGCGTACGCCGACGGCACCGACAGCATTCGGCTCGGGCTCGTGGGGTGCGGGGGGCGAGGCACCGGGGCCGCGGACAACTGTGTGCGCTCCTCGGACGGGGTCACCCTCGTGGCGATGGGAGATCTTTTCCAGGATCGAATGGAGAAATCGAAGGAGACGCTGAGCGAGCGCCTCGGGGACAAATTTCAGGTTGATCGGAAGCATACGTTTCTCGGCTTCGATGCGTACCAGAAGGTCATTGAGAGCGATGTCGACCTCGTCATTTTTGCGACGCCCCCCGCGTTTCGTCCCACGCATCTACGGGCGGCCATCGAGGGAGGAAAGCACGTCTTCATCGAGAAGCCCGTGGCCACGGATCCAACCGGAATCCGGTCGGTGATGGAGTCGGCAAAAATGGCGGAGAAAAAGAGCCTGGCCATCGTCGCAGGGACCCAGCGCCGCCACGATCCGGCCTACCGAGAAGCGATGAAGCGCATCCACAACGGCGCGATTGGGGAGGTTAAGACCGCTCAGGTGTACTGGAACCAGGGGGGACTCTGGAACCACGAGCGCACGCCGGGGATGAGCGACATGGAATGGCAGATCCGAAACTGGCTGTACTTCACGTGGCTCTCGGGCGACCACATCGTCGAGCAGCATGTCCACAACATCGACGTGGCGAACTGGGCCCTGCAAAGCCATCCGGAGAAGGCCATCGGGGTGGGTGGACGTCAGGTCCGCACCGACCCGTCCTACGGCCACATCTTCGACCATTTTGGCATCGAGTTTCAGTATCCGAGTGGAGCGCGCGTCTACAGCATGTGCCGCCAGCAGGAGGGGACTCCCTCTCGGGTCGAGGAGCACATCATCGGGACGAAAGGGACCAGCAACGGCCACTCCAAGATTGAGGGTGAGACCAACTGGACGTACGAGGGCGAGGACGTAAACCCGTACGTGCAGGAGCATGCCGACCTGATCGCCTCTATTCGAAAGGGAGAGCCCCTGAACGAAGGGCAGCGGGTAGCCGAGAGTGTGCTCACCGCGATCATGGGACGAGAAGCGGCCTACACGGGTCAAGAATTGACCTGGGATCAGATTAAAAATGCGGAGATGGACCTTCGTCCTGAGACCATGGAGTTTGGGTCGCTGCCCTTTCCGGACGTGGCCGAGCCCGGATCCACGAAGCTTGCTCGGACCCCTTTTAAGACACAGACGGCGGATGCATGAGGCATTTCTGCGATTGATGCGTCCGGCCGATTGCATTCTGAAATTCTCCGCGTTGATGCGACCCGTGCATCCCGGTCACTTCCGGGAATGACATTCATGCCGACGCTGATGGGGCCCGGCCGCAGGGACCGGTAGAGTTGAAGAGCCCTGATCATTTTCGGGATCGTAGGGGGAGTGGCTGCCTGCCGGACGGCAGTCACACTCCCAGGGTCCATGCGTAGAACCGACCACCCTTTCGCCGCGGCAATAGTGGGGGCTCGAATCGGGCAGGGATGTCGTATACCCCCGGGTTGGGTCTCCGGGAGAGCCGTTCGCATTCGAGGGGTTTTCGGTCTCCAGTCGTCGACCAAGCGGACGGAATCGCTGCAGGTGAGCGAATGGAGCGTCCAGTCGACACAGAACCCTCTCCGCTCCGCGGGATCGGACAGATTGATACTCTCAAAACCAATACAGGGTTGATGCACGCGAAAACGAAAACACTTCTTCGGTGTCAGGCCCTAGTGTTCTTCCTGGTGCTGTTGATTGGGGGAGAACCTGTCGTAGCAGGGGAGCATGCAGGAGCGTTCGGCGATTCGGTGGTTGCAGATACGGGGGAAGCCCATCCCCGCCTCTTCATCGATCGCCCGCGGCTGGAGAAGCTCCGCGCCGCCATCGAGCGCCCCGGCACGCATCACTACGAGGCGTTCCGGGCCATGAAAAAGCGTGTCGAGCAGGCCGACTGGCGGGTCTATGACAACGATCCCGACGACGGCAACTGGAACTACGCCCGGTCACAGCTGGCCTGCTCACCGAGAAGCGCCGCTACGCCCAGATTGCGTTCGACGCGCTCCGGGCCATCCACAAGGATCCCGACCCGGACGGCCGGATTCCGGAGGACAACTACGGCCTGTCGCGCGCCACGACCGGAATTGGGTTTGCGTTCGCGTATGACTGGGCCTACCACGGGTTGACCCCGGACCAGCGCTCGTACCTCCGCGAGAAGATTGAGATTGCGCTCGACGCGTGGCCCTCCTACCACCACGCAAACCTGGAGACCGATCACATGGGATCGAACTGGGTGGCGGTGTGCCGGGGCGGAGAGCTGATCATGATGCTCGCCGCCTACGAGGAAGAGGAGCGGGCCGCCCGGTACCGCAAGCTCAAAACGTGGCTGCTGCAGCACATGGAGACGGCCTACGGGCCCAGCGGGTGGAGTCAGGAAGGCCTCGGCTACGTCAGCTACGCGGGCATGTTTTTGCTTCCGGCCGTCTACGCGACCCAGAGCGTCGGCGACACGGCGTTCGACGAGCAGATGGACTCGATTGCCTGGCATCGCTTGAAGATGGCCGTGGCGACCCTCCCGAAGAGCCACCGACTGATGAGCGGAGTGGACACTGGCAGCGAGAGCGGGGGCAATCAGGGATGGACGAGCCTGGTCCTCAATGCGGTCCCGGAGGCTCACCGACCGTACTATACCTACTTTTACGATCACCACATCGGCATCGACGCGCCCGGCCCGCCCTCCAAGAAGTATGACCACGAGCGGGCGGGGACAATCTGGTCCCTCCTGTACTATCC
>JBDGQN010000082.1:0-8138 GCA_042219055.1 Salinibacter sp.
CATCGACACCTGCGCCGCCATCATCTGGAGCGACGAGGTCTGGATGGGGGTATGGGCGGTGCCGGGGGCGAGGCCCGCCACGGCCCCCCCGAAGTCCCGGTCGATGGTGCCCAGGGGAAGCAGGACGAGCCGATCGATTCCCTGCTCGGCAAGGGCCGGGTGCGTCTCGCCCGACACGGCGACCGGTCCGGTCGACACCGTTCCGTCGCCGTCGGCGGACGTCCCTGCGTCGGCCTGCTCCAGCTGCCGGAGCTCTTCGATGACAGGATCGGGCAGGGGAGACGTCCCCACGCTCCCGTACACCTGGGGCCCTCCTCCGACCTCGTCCTCGAGGACGACGGCCTGCAGGTCGGCGAGGCCCATCGACCGGAACGCCCCCGTGAGGAGCCGGGCCACTTCCTCTACGGAGTCGAGCAGCGCCAGGGCCGACCCGAAGCCGAGCACCGACGACGGGTCCAGTTCCGAGGCGTGGTGGGAAACTTCCATGTGAGAGAAACCAGTCGCACGTTGAAGGAAACCCCTGCTTCTTGACTATCGCGCCCGTCGCGGCACGCGATTACTCGCACTCGGCCAGCTCCTTCCGGACCACCTCGGGGGACTCGTGGAAGGGATTGGGGACCACCACGTCGCCCATCACGCAGTACGGATGGGTCCGGAGGGCGTCCATGATGACGTCGCTCTCGAACGTATTCAGGTCGAACTGACACAGTGCGAGAAGGCACCACTCGGCGGCGTGCTTGTCGTAGAGCGCCTCCCAGCGCAGCATTTCACAGACCGTAATGTCCTGTTCGAGGGCCCACTCGCCGTCCCCCGCCCAGCGGACGAAGGACTCCCCCTCATCCCGCGCTGTTTCGTCGATCCGGTCCGCGAGGCGCTTCATGTCCTCCTCGGTCGCCTCTCCCGGATGCAGGATGAGCCGGTCGGCCGCTCGGGCTGCGTCGGCGTCTACGCCCTGCTCGTCGAGCCACTCGCAGAGGCGGCGTCCCGCCGCGGGACGGGCAATGAACACACACCGATCGCCCCGCCGCAGCCCCGTCTCCACGTACGGCCCGAGCACCGAAAATCGCTGATCGTCGCCCCGGAAGAAGTGCGCAATGTGGTCGCCCACCGCCGCCTCGACGCCCCCAAATCCGAGGGGCACTCCCTCTCCGGCGTCCGTCGCTGCCTTCGTGTTCGGGTCTGGTTGAGCATTCATGACTGAGCCCTCTCGTCCCTGTGTGCGTGGAGTACTCGTACGGTGTGTAAACAAGGGCTGTAGCGAAACAATGTCCATTTCTGCGGCAGCTCGGGGACCAATGCCAAAGATCAACCGGCGAAAACGATGCGGAGGGACGTAAAGCGATCTTCTGTTCTCTCCTTCCCGAAGCCGTTACACCTCGCGTCTACGGCATTCCTCCTAATGACGAGATATCGACACCCCGCCGAAATATTGACAAAACTGCGGGAAATCGACTCTCCTATATTTTCTCACATACCCATTCATTTCAGTAGTTTACGTCGCCCTCAATTCTCCCCTCTGAGACCTGGCACGGTATTGGGTTTCCATCAAGTGCCAGAGCCGAAGCCCGGCTCTTCTCATTGCGATTCTCGATTCACGCACCCCAACCTTTTTCTTCACTTTTACTCTGACTCATCCGCAGCTAAAATGGGCATGCCAAACTCCGACTTAGCGACGACGGAGTCCCCCCACGTACTGACCGTAGACGATGAGGCCGCCCTCCACGGCGTGCTGGAGCAGCTCTTTCTCCAAGAGGACATTGAAGCCACGTGCACCAGCGGCCAAGAGACCCTCCAGAAGCTCAAGGAGGATGCCCTCGACCTTGTCCTGACGAACGTTCAGATCCCAGGCATAGACGGGATTGGGCTTCTCGAACACGCCACCGAGCCTCCCTCGGAGGTGAGCGTCGTCCTGCTCTCGACTCAGGAAAACGTCCAGCAGACCGTGCGCATCGTGCGCAGCGGGATCGTCGACTACATTTCCAAGCCCTTCTCGACCGACGAACTCACAGACCGGATCAAGACCCTTCTCGACAAGCACCAAGCGGAGGCGCAGGCCGGTCCCTCTCCGTCGGATTCTTCGTCGGACGCGGTCCCCGAGGCTTCCGCATCTGCCTCCTCGGGCGGTTCGGTCAACGGCACCGCTCTTTCGGAAGAGAAGGGGCAGGGGCCCGGTTCGGTCCGCTTCGTGGGAGAGCACCAGAGCGTTCAGAAGCTGCGCAAGATGGTAGATCGCATCGCGAGCTACCGCACGCCGGTGTTCGTTCAGGGAGAAAGCGGTACTGGTAAAAAAATCCTTTCTCGTCTCCTCCACGAAAAGAGCGACCGGGCCGACCAGCCCTACGTGTCGGTCAACTGTGCCGCCCTGCCCAGCGACCTAGTCGAGAATCATCTGTTTGGACACGTGGAGAGGGCCTTTACCGGGGCCGTCAACGACATGGTCGCGGCCCTCGAGGAAGCCGACGGGGGCACGCTTTTGCTCAACGAGATCTCCGAGCTCAGCCCGACGGTTCAGGCGAAGCTGCTGCGCGTTCTGCAGACGCAGGAGTTTCGGAAGATCGGCTCCTCGGACAAAACGCCCGTGGACATCCGCGTAATTGCCACGAGCAACCGCGATCCGAAGGAGGCGGTCGAAAAGGGGTCCTTTCGGGAGGACCTCTACCACCGCCTTGCAGTGTCCTCCCTCCACGTTCCCCCCCTTCGCGGACGACTGTCCGACATCCCGGTTCTGGTGGAGCACTTCCTGAGCAAATACACCGAGCAGTACGACTTGCCCCCAAAAACCATTGCACCGGATCTTCTGCGACGCTTTCGGGGCTACAGTTGGCCCGGCAACGTGCAGGAACTGGAGAACATGATTCACTGGGGCGTCGTCATGGCCGGGGAGCGGTGGTGCATCGAGACCGACGACGTGATCGACTTTTTTTCCTCCAGCGGTGCGACCGGCGGGTAGCCTGACTCAGACGGAACCGCTCACAGAAATGACGACATATCGACACATCGTCGATATATCGACAAAACTGTGGAAACCTGACTCCTCTTCTCTTTCCTGTATCCTTTTTTTTTCAGCACCTTACGTCGGTCTCGTTTCTACCCTCTAAGTCCTGGCACGGTATTGGGCCTTCTTGAAGAATGCCGGAGGAGACGTCCGGCCTTCCAACTGCGCCATCGTTCACCCAACGTCGTTTCGCGCTTATGCCCAGCTCCGCCTCCCCAACCGACGCCGAACTCGAAGCCCTCCGCAGCCGCGACCCGGAGGCCGTCCGCCGCTGGATTTACGGCAACCGCGAGTACATTCACAGCGTGCTTCAGCGCTACTCCAGCAGTTCCGAACGGGCCCGCGACCTCGTGCAGGAAACGTTCTTCCAGGCCCTGCGCAGCCTGCCCGATTTCCGGGGCAACTCGAAAATCACGACCTGGCTCCACAGCATTGCCAAGAACGTCGCGCTGGCTCGTCACCGCAAGGACCAGCGGCACAGCTACCTGGAGGAGGAAACGCTGGAGCACGTCCGCGCGACCTCTTCGTCCGAGGACGCCGCCGCCTTCTTTTCCGCCGGGCCGCTTGCAAAAAGCCCCGTCGAGGACGCCGAGCGCGAGCAGGAATACAGCCTCCTCCACGAGGCCATGGAGGAGTTGTCCGACTCCTACCGGGAAATCATTCGCCTCCGGGACCTCGAAGAGCGCTCGACGAAAGAGGTCGCGGAGCGGCTCAACCTGACCCGGGTGAACGTCCGCGTTCGGCTCCACCGGGCCCGGACGGCCCTCCGCGAGGCCCTCGAGGAGCGCGTGGACGCGGACTATCCGTCGTTCTACCGGATGGCGGCCTGAACGACCAGCCTCGCCAACGGCCCTCTGGTCGTCTCTTCTCTCTGTTTCGTCGCCTCGTTCCTACGACGCTCCGATCCCTATGCCCCCCCTCCAGGACCAACCATCGATCCACTTTTCGCGAACCGAAGACGACGAAGCCGTCGGAACTGTGCGCCAGTTCTCCGACCGCCTCAACCTTCCCGCCTCACAGGTAGTGCCGTGCCTGCAGGACACCGAGGACTCTCCGATCATTCTGCGGGCCGGCAGCGGCCCCCACTCACTGCTTATCCTTGATTCGGGCGGGATGGAGGCCCTTCGCCAATGCGCGACGAGCTCGTCGTCGGCGTAATCCTCCACGTTTGCTCCTCCCCTCACAACCGTTGTCCCTCGATCCGTGTCTGCTGCACCCACCCTCGGCATCGACGTGGGCGGAACGACGATTCACTCGGCCCTCGTCGACGCCACCGGCTCCGTTCTCGCCGCTCACCGCCATCCCACCGACGCCGATCGGGGGGCTGCACGCATCATTGAGGACATTGCGACGTGTGTGCACGAGTGTCTGTCTCGCGCAGCGAGCCCGGCCGTGGCGGCAGGGGTCGGCGTCGCGGGACAGGTGGATACGGACGAGGGCGTCGTCCGCACGGCCCCGAACCTCGGATGGACGAACGTGCCCCTTCAGGCCCGGCTGGAGGCGGCGCTCGATCTGCCCGTGGCGGTCGCCAACGACGTTCGGGCCATCACGCGGGGCGTGTGGAGCCATGGCGCGGGGCAGGGCGTCGAGGATCTCGCCGTGGTCTTCGTGGGCACCGGCATCGGGGGCGGCTTCGTGAGCGACGGCCACCTGCTGGGGGGAGCGCAGGGCCTCGCGGCGGAGGTGGGCCACATGATTCTCATGCCGTACGGCCGCGCCTGCCACTGCCGAAATCGCGGCTGCTGGGAGGCCTATGCCGGAGGCTGGGCCATCGCCGAGCGCGCCCGGGAGGCGGCCCGTACCGATCCCGAGGCGGGAGCCGCGCTCATCGAACAGGCCGGACAAATTGACGACATTACGGGCCGGACCGTGCACAAGGCATGCCGGCAGGGCGATCCCATGGCGTCCCGCATCGTCGACGCGACCGCGGAGTACCTCGGCGTGGGCCTGACCAGCGTGGTCAACGCCGTCAACCCCGAGCGCGTGGTGATGGGCGGCGGCGTCATCGAAGGCTATCCGCCGTACGTGGAACGCGCCCGCGAAATCGTGCAGCGGCGCGCGTTGACGGCCGCCGCGTCGGATCTGGAGATCGTGTCCGCCGAACTCGAAGACCGGGCCGGCGTCATTGGGGCGGCTGCCGTCGCACGGGCACGTCGTGACAAGCCGAGAGGGCACACCGCATAGCACGCTGCCAGCCTCAACTTTCGGGAAAACGCCCCTTTCAGAAGCCGACATGCGGCCGACATGAGACGACCCGGTCGGTCCTTGAGGGGCTCCGCGCTGGGCCTCACCCCGCGCAATGTTTGGACCTTCCGCCAATCACCGGCTCGGGAGTGCACGGGACCGGGCTGAGCAGTGGGGCCTTCAGGGAGCGCGTTGCCTTCCGTCTCCACTGCACAGAATGGGCTTTGACGAGAATATCAACCCCGAGAGAGCGTCAAGCGCCTCCGGCCGCGCGGGTTGACATATCGGTTCCTGTACAAAATCCCCCCGCGGTCGAAGCGATGACAAACCATGACCCGGGCAAAATCGTAGGAGTTGTACTTCAGCCCCTCCTCCTGCCAGATGTTCATCCGCCATGACTGAACGAAACGGCCAGAGCGATTCCGAACGCGAAGACCAGTCGGACCGCGAAGACGTGATGGGCCAACGTTTTTCGAGCGAGCGTATTGTGCTCGACAGCAAGCATTTTGAAAACTGCACCTTCGACACCTGCACGCTGGTGTACAGAGGCGGGACGCCCCCCAACTTCGTGCGGTGCGACTTCGCCGCGCCGCGATTCGTGTTTGAGGGGGCCGCCAAAAGCACCGTTCAGCTTATGAGCGCAATCTACAACGGCATTGACGAGCGCATCATCGAGAAGACCTTCGACGAAATCAGAAACGGGTTCGGAAACGGGTAGGGCCAAACCGTGCGAAGGAAAGAGTCCGGTGCTTTCAGATTCCCTCTTTGCCATGCCAGAGGGGCCGGTTCCGTTTCAATGTGAGAGCCCCGTTTGGGGGGCAGGGCTGTGTTCGAGGCCGCTCCCGTGACCATTGAGAAGGGGCTCCCCTCCTGTGTCTGCTCCACCTCCAACTGGGTCAAGATGCGCTGCTTCAGTTTTCGGAACGTGAGATCGGCTCCCACGAGCGACCCGGGGTCCTTCAGGTCAGACAACGCCTCCACGGCCCGATCAAGCACCTCTTGATCCAGACTACCGAAGCCCTCGTCGATGAGGAGGGTCTCCAGGTAGCGTCCCTGCCCCACGTCGCGAACCCTAAGTAGGACGGCAGAAATACTGTAAAACCACACATCCGAAAACCTACGCAGTCATTCCGCACTCCGATGCGGGATCTCTTCATTTTGAGCAGCGCCCTCCTTCGAAAAGGTCCTCTAACGGATGACCCTCCGGGCCCCTGAGTCACGCTCAGGATGACGCACCACAGAGGGCTTTTGGATGCGCAAAGTTAACGTTCTTTTCCGGATCTACTTAGAAGCAAGCGAGAGGGCCGTCGTGACGCCTCCCCTCCCCCGTATCGGGTTCCTCTTGAATCTCGGAGAGTGTCCCCTCGGCGCGACGCAGGACCCGCCCGGCTCGGCTCGTCGCGACCCGTCACGCGTACCGCCCGCTTCGTCCGCGTGGCTGCCCCGTAAACTTGCCCTCAGAATGGGAAGCGCGTAGTTGGTTCCGTACAGAAGGCCGCGCCTCCCCTCGTCCAAATCAGCGGCGAGGAAAGCACGTCGACATTTTTCGGCACTACGACGACGTTGGGGTGGCCTCAAGGTCATACCGCAGAATCCCGTGCACCGTCGAATACGGAAGCTCCACCCCATGCTCCTCGGCAAGCCACTGCCGGATGTCCTCGTAGCTGCCAAAGCCCTCCGATTCCGAGAGGCGATCCTTCAACTGCTCCATCACCTCCGGTGGGATCGATTGCTGCCCAGGCTCCGGTCCCGCCTCCCCTCCGAGCGTCCTCGGATCGTTCCCGACAGGTCCGGGAAGGTGCCCCTCTGACGGTGGAGTCGAAGGTAGTCGCGTTTAACCCTTGCGAGTCACCTGCGCTCTTGCAGACCGTTTCCCACCTTCGCTCACCGTGAAAGTAGGGCATGGGCGCGTATGGTCCAATCACTTGCAGTTTCCAGTTGCAGTCACTGGATTTCCCTTTCTTGTCCAGGGCCGTCTCCCATGTCCCCCTTCCCGAGCCGAACGTGCTCCTTTCAAAGCGTTACGGCTCTCCACGAGGACTCTCAAAAGGCCCGGAGGCCTCTCCGTTCACTTTCGCCTACGACACTCCCCATTCAGGGCGCATCCTTCAGTCCTGCCTATCAAGGGTAGGTTTCTAGCTTCGGGGTGCATTAAGTCCCTACCTCCTACCGTGACTACCAATCACTTTAGAAAGGACTACGTCGGCTACCTCGTTTATAAGTGTTTGAGTCCTCGCTGCCTGCCTTCGTCAAGGTCCGCGGTTTGCACGGCACAGACTACTATGCAGGCTCCGCCACCCCACCTGGGCATCAGCTGAGCTGGGAGCTTTGTCATCCCAAGCAGAGTTTCCCGAGTTAATAGGCCCGTTGATCTTCGTCCAACGTAGGTGGTGCCTCGCAAGTGGTCCCTTATACCCCCTCTTTGGAGGCTATCCTGAGGGAACCCCTTCGATCAGGATTCAGGGTTCCAACGTCTCCAGATCCAACCTCGGATCCGTGGCGCTTAGCAGACATCTGGTTCGGGAGGACGTCTGTAACCCAGGTCCACCCTCGTCGCGGGTCCCGGTCAAGAGCGTGCTAAGAGTCATCTGTCTGGTGGCAGCGTACAATTCGCTTAGTGACGGGACACACTTTCCCACGACGCTTCTTTTTCTCCTCTTGTAGCAGGTTGGGTGGAGGGTACGCTTTCCCGATGGGACTTAGGCACTTACCCTGCAATCACCTTGTCGGACCATCACCAAAGGGAGCTCCCTAGCCCCTCCTGCTGGGGCCGTCTCCCTATTCCTGACGCAGATTTCTCACCACACGTCCCATTCCGTGCGGCTGCGCGTCGTAGGATGATCAATTCCATCCTGCTGGAACTGTGTAAAAGAACAACATCCGAGCCTATCCTTGCTCGGCTCGCCGAACCGCGCATACCGATTTCTCCGTACGTCGGCTCTCTATGAACCCTCAAAGG
>JBDGQN010000083.1:0-5547 GCA_042219055.1 Salinibacter sp.
GGTCGCGCATGTTCTCCCAGAGGGCCATGCCGTTGGGCTTGATGATCATGCACCCGCGGGCGGGCGAGTTTTCGGCCAGCTGGCCGTTGCGCACAACGTCCTGGTACCACTGCGAGTAGTCGTCGTCGCGGGGCGTGACTGCGTCTGCCATGTCGTCGAGAGAAGGAAGTAACCGATGGAAAACGAACGGAGAGAGCGAAGGGTGAAAGGCACGCTCAATATAGGAGCCCCGTTCCGCAGATATCAACGGGCCGGAGCGGTGTTCGTCGTTTCTGCAGATCGGGCAGCGAGGGCTCTTTTTGTGAAACACTCTTCATCGCCTTCTATTCAAGAATTGCAAATTTCTTATCTACATCCTCCGGACTATTCGTTTCGAGGTGATCCCCATGCGTGGCGTTGCTTCTCCTCTCCGCTCTTCCCCGATCACTCTCGTTCTCGGACTGCTGCTCGCGGCGGGCGTCGGCACGATTCAGACGGCCTCGGCCCAGCAGCCGTCGTTCACCCTCGACCAGCCGGCTCAGTCGTTCAAGCAGGCAGCCGTTAGTGCGGAGTCGGACTCGCAGCTCGTCGGCCTTGCGACGGCGTTGATGAAGGCACGGGCCGACACGAAAATCAGTTACTCCACCTATCAGAAGGGTGTGCGAGTCCTTAAGAACACGCATCCCGGATTCTACGGCAACTTTTTCGGGGATCCGTTCTACGCCACCTACGACTCCGATTACTTCAATATGGTCCGGTACCGGCGCATTGCGGGTCGGAAGGTGAATCCGTTTAGTGGCCTGTCTGGCATGTTTTCTTGCAATCCCCTCGGGTACGATCCTGCCTTCAACGGGCGTTGCCGGGGCTTTGAGTTTGCGTTGCGTGACTTCTTCCTCCTACCCACCGGATTTACGTCGGCTATAGCCTCGACGTGGACGTCCCTCTACCCCCGGTCGAGTTTCTTCTGGTCGAGATTTTCGGCCTTCAGCTGCCGAGACGGCCGCGGGATCGCAGACTGGTGCGGATCTCCCTATGCCGAGCAGTTTCCCCGTGACGAGGGCCATCGTGGGGTCGACGTTCCGGATCGTCCCGATGAGCGGTCTCCGCGCCCAGACACCGTTGGGAGGAGGGCGCGCGGCCCGTCGGTGGTGGCCGAGGCACCTCGAGGCGACGCTCAGGACCCGTCCTCCTCACGGACGCCGACTGCGTCCATTGATATCGATGAGGATCTCTCGCCCACCCGCGTGAAGCCTATTCGGACACCGGACCGTCTGAATCCTCGGATTGAGGTCCCCGAGGATGTGAGTGAGACCATTCAGACGAGGGTCGCATCCCGGCAGCGGATCGAACGGCGGATGCGGATCCGGAAACGAATCCGCGAGGAATATGGGCCGCCCCGAACCCTCACCCCCGAAGAGCGGTCCCGGATCGCTTCTCAACTTGCCGACCGGAGGTTTGTGTCGGACCGACAAGGTGGACCCCGGACGCGAGGACACCTGGAGGAAGAGGACACGCGTCGCCGACCGAGAACCGAGACGCCCCGCTCTGAGCGGCCTCAGCCCCGATCCACGCCGGAGACGCGTCGGCCCAACGCCGGCAATTCCAATTCGCGGAATGGGTCGGCGACCGACCGCTCCGAACCGCAGCGACACAAACAAACGCAGGACGAATCGGAGCAATCAGGCGATTAAGACATTCCCCGTCGGCAGGCCCTCGATTCCCATTCCAGGAGAACAGAGTCGGGCCTGATTGTTCTCGGGCTGGTTTCTCGACCGACTCCTTCAGAACTTCTCGATCGTGGTCTCTGCACCCCGAGTGGGAATTCTCCCCTCGGGGTGCTTTTGGTTTGTCATCGCTTTCTTGTTTGTCGAAAGAATGCGCCCGCGACTGTTACTTTCGGCCGGTCCTGGGCGACTTTCTAAATGGAATCAGGTGTCCTACAGCGTGGGAGGTCGTTCTTCTTCACAGCGATCTATGACAGAAAGCGAGAACAGAGGGACAAACTTTTCAGGGGCTCCAACGTATCACGCAGTCCCTTATTCACAAACTCAGGCCAAATGGCTGGAGGTGGTTTTCCATGACGAACGTTGAACGATCCCCGACCTCACTGCTCTCCCGCGTCGGGCCATTCCTTCTTTTTGGGGTTCTCGCCTTTGGCCTGACAGGGTGTTACACACAGCTGCAGCTCACCGACCCGGCAGCGCCTCGTACTCCCGACGCGGAACAGACTCCTCAGAAGCAGGACGACCGCTCGATGACTTACGCCGATGAGTATCGACGGGAGTACCGCCGAGACGCTCCTCGGAGGACGGCGCGCCGTGAGACAGCGACCTATCAGTACAATTACTACTTCGACCGTGGGGAATATTACAGCGGATGGGGCGACGCCCCCTTCTTCCACGACCCCTGGGGCATTCCCCACGATCCCTGGCACTACGGCCCGTGGTACGGGTCGCGCTTCTCCGTGGCCTTCCGCGTCGGCTCTCCCTATTTCTACGCCCGACCCTGGTGGCATCCCCGATCCGAATACTACCTCGGGTATGGGCTGGACTTCTATCGGCCCTACGAGAATTTCTACATCGGGGACAGCTACTATTACGACGGCGACGTGCAGCGACGGGACTATCGGCCTCGGGGGGCCACCATCGGACGAGCAGCGTCCTCCACGGCTCGGCGCACGGCCGATCGGCAGGGGAGCCGGTCCGCGGAGAAGGGGGCTGCCCGCACCCGCACCGGTCGCATTGGTCGCTCGCGGGACGACGCACGAGCGGCCCAGACTGGACGGGCTGACCGGTCCCGGGCGTCGACCCGAATCGGGCGCTCATCTCGCGACGCGGATGCCCCTCGTGCACGACGCACCCCGCGCCGGCGATCAGAACGGTCGACCCGTTCCCGCTCCGGGCGACAAGAAGCTCGTGAGCGAACCCGCGATCGGTCGACCCGATCGCGATCCGGCAATCGGGACCGAGCCGAACAGGAGTCGTCTCGCTCTGGGGATTCCGGAAGCAAAGGCCGAAGTCGCAGCCGCGACGGGTCCGACGACGAAAACGGGCGCCGGCTTCGCTCCGAGGCCGATCGCTCGTCCGCCTCCAGTACGGGCCGCATTGGGCGACGGACTGCCCCACGCGCTCTGTCGCGCTCGATACGAGAGTCCATTCCGACGCGAATTCAGACGCCGGACTTCGGCGACCGGAAGGCTCGCCTGAAGAAGAAGCAGCGACGGAAGCGCCGCTCCTTCCAGTTTGACACCAACGACTTCGACCGCCTCGACCGCGCGACCAACGACCCTTTCCGGCGTGCACAACGGTCACAGCCGGATCGCCGGCGTGCCTCGAACTCGGGCTCCTCCTCGTCGAACGGCCGTGCCCGATCGAGCCGCAACAACTCGTCGTCCGACTCCGACAATGGCGGTCGATCGCGGAGCCGGAGCGAAAGCGGCAATGGACGGTAGCCCGTGGTCTTTCCTTAAGGCGCAGCATTCGAAAGGCCCGTGTGCTCGTGCCACGGGCCTTTCGTGTGGATCACTGGTCTTTTTCACCATTCGCTCCTCTCCATGACCCGTTCCGTTTTCTCCTCAACGGTGGTCTCCGTCCTGCTCGGCGGACTCTTGTGGGCCGGACTGTCGTGCCCCGCGCAGGGGCAGACACTGGCTGACGTCATTCGCCACTCCCAGCGCCTGCCTGCGGGGAGCGGGTCGGTGACAGGACAGGCCGGAGCTGGGCTGTCGGCGGGCCTCGCTGCTCCGGACGCCCTTTTTGGCAATCCGGCAGGACTGGGATGGCTCTCGTCGTCGGTGCTCAGTGGCGACTTGGCCGTAAATCGGACTCGGTCTGACACGCGGTTCACAACGCCCAGCGCGACCACCGCTGCCGACCGGACGGTGAGCGACTACCGTCTCGGGTCGATGGCGGGAGCGTACTCCTTCCCCACCACGCGCGGGTCTCTCGTCATCGGGGCCTCATTCCACCAATCGAACACCTACGAACGAGGATTTGACGTGGGGGCGCCCAACCGGAGGAGTTCGATTACCGGCACCTTTCTTCCGGAAAACTTCCAGCTTGATAATGCAGGCGGGAAAGAAATCACGTTCAGCGACATCGTTGGCTCTCTAGATGGGCTCTTCCCCCGTCTGGCCTTCAAGGCCGGAGCGATCGACTTCTCAAAAACATTTTTTGAGAATGGCAACTATCCGTTCGTTCAGGGCGCCGCCATTAATGATACGTCCGCCACGGATGGAGCGATGACGTTGGAGCAACGGGATCATGTGACGGAATCAGGGCAGGCAAATGAAATCAGCCTCGGCGGGGCTGTGGCCATTGCTCCAAACGTGATGCTGGGAGGCGGCCTAAACATCACCTTCGGATCCTACACGTTCGAGCGGTCCTATCGGGAGTCTGACGTCAGCACGACCAGCCAGTCACAAATTTGCCCCTCAGGCCTCTGCCCGCCCGAGAACGCAAAAAATCCGCAGCCCCCATATGACCCGTACTTCGTGATTGACTCCACGAAAACCCCAGCCCTGGTGCTAGAAGGGTTTAGGGAGATACAAATGGAGGAGCGCATCGAGGCCGACCTTTCGGGCGTGAACTTCCGCTTCGGTCTTTCGGCGAAACCCCTCGAATTCCTAAAAGTCGGGGGCCACATAAAATCTCCCACCTGGTTGAGCGTAACCGAGGTCTTCGGAACGGAAATGCGAACACAATTTGACTGTAACTTTGCTCTCAACACCCCGTGCCCTCAGGGCGGAGTTGAAGGATTCTCGAGCGGCAACCTCGACAGTAACGAGTTTTCCTACAACATCCGCACTCCTTGGCGGGCGGGGATTGGGGTCCAGTTCTCAACCTCCGGATTCACGCTCGCGGGTGACGCCACGTTTGTCGATTGGACGCAGGCCAAGGTGGAAGCGGAAAAGGATCGGCAAGTCAGCCGCAGCACTCAGAGGGTCATTGAGCGACTTAATCGCGACATCCAAGAGCTCGACGCAACGGTCAATACGCGCGTGGGGCTGGAGTATGCGACCGACGCTTTTGCTTTGCGGACCGGAGTGGCCCACCAGCCCAGTCCTACGGAGCAGTCCTTCAAGAGCATCGACGGGAAGACCGTGAACGGTGACCAGCTCTTCTTTTCGGTCGGAGCCAGTGTGTCGATCGGTAGAAAGTCGACGCTCCACCTCAGCTGGATGCAGGAGCGCTTCGACGATCGATTTGCCTCGTACAATAGCCCCGACGGATCGCCCACAGTGCGAGAGGCCCTTCGTCGCAATCGCGTCCTCATCGGCTTCACGTACCGGCCGTAGCGAATTGCTTGAGGGCGACTACTTGTCCGACTCATCCTGTCGCTGATCGAGTAGGCGCTGGTATTTGTCCGCGGCCCGGTTGTGCTCGCGGAGGGTGTGGCTGAAGGTATGCCCGCCTGTCCCGTCGGCCGCAAAATAGAGATATTCGTGCCGCTCGGGGGCCGCGGCGGCCCGAAGACTTGACGGGGAGGGGTTTGCGATGGGGCCGGGGGGAAGTCCCTGGATCTGATACGTGTTGTACGGGTGGTCGATTTCGAGGTGTTTGTACAACA
>JBDGQN010000084.1:0-4285 GCA_042219055.1 Salinibacter sp.
CTCCATGGCCTCGATCGGCTCCATGTCGGCCAGGATCTTACGCATCACCCACACGCGCTTCATCATTGGCTTCGGCAGCAGAAGCTCCTCGCGGCGGGTGCCGGAGAGGATGAGGTCGATGGCCGGGTAGAGGCGGCGGTCGGCCATCTCGCGGTCCAGGACGAGTTCCATGTTGCCCGTGCCCTTAAACTCCTCGAAGATGACCTGGTCCATGCGGCTGCCGGTGTCGACGAGGGCCGTGCCTACGATGGTGAGCGACCCGCCCTCCTCCACATTCCGGGCCGCCCCGAAGAATCGCTTCGGGCCGCGCAGGGCCCCGGCCTCGATGCCGCCCGAAAGGGTGCGCCCCTTCTCCGGCGTCACCGCGTTGTGGGCACGAGCGAGGCGCGTGATGGAGTCGAGCAGCACGACCACGTCCTGCCCCGATTCCACGAGGCGTCGCACCTTCAGGAGCACCGTATCGGCCACCTCCACGTGACGCTCCGGATCCTTATCGAACGTCGAAGCGACCACCTCCCCGTCCACCGTGCGGTCCATGTCGGTCACCTCCTCCGGGCGCTCGTCGATGAGCAGCACCAGGAGGTGCGCCTCCGGATGGTTGGTCGTGATGCCTTTGGCGATCTTCTGGAGCAGCACGGTCTTCCCCGCCTTGGGAGGCGAGACGATGAGGCCGCGCTGCCCCTTGCCGATGGGCGCAAAGAGGTCGAGGATGCGGGGGCCGTAGCTGTCGGACTCGACCTCGAGCGTAAAGCGGTCCTGGGGAAAGATGGGCGTGAGATATTCGAAGTCGGGCCGCTCGTCGATTTCGCCCGGATCGCGGCCGTTGATCGAGTCGACCTGTATGAGGGCGAAGAACTTTTCGCCTTCCTTCGGCGGGCGCACGCTGCCTTTCACCGTGTCGCCCTCCTGCAGCCCGAAACGCTTGATTTGCGAGGGCGAAACGTAGATGTCATCCGGGCTCGACTGGTAGCTGTACTCGTCGGACCGGAGGAATCCGTACCCGTCCGGCAGCACTTCGAGCACGCCGACCTTCTCGAGCATGCCCCGAAGCTCTGTCTTGTCGGGGTCGTATCGCTGCATGTAGGCCGGCTTGCCTGTCTCTTGACTCTCACCGCCGGAGCGGTCGGCGGCAGACTCCTCGTCGGGCTCCGGCTCGGCCCCGTCGCCCGGAGGGGGCGACGACAAGGCGTCCGTATCTCCCGACGACTGTTGGGAGTCGTCGTCGGAGGCCGCGCCTTCCGCTTGTGCCTCCAGGATGCGGTAGATAAGGTCCTGCTTGCGCAGGTCGGCGTAGCCGGACAGGTCGAGTTCGCGGGCGATCTCGCGGAGCTCGTCGAGCTTCTTCTCTTGCAGCGTCGAAATCTTCATTGGGTCACTCACGGGTAAGTATGGGCCGCTCGGAGTTGATGAGACTCATCGATACGTCCGAGACGAGAAGAGAAATCCATTCAGAGAGACGAAGAGGCGATCCGGTCTGGAAGGCTCTGGACAACACGACCGGTTCGGGAAGGAGGCCGAGGCGAAGACGCCTTTGTGAGGGAGAAGCGTCGTCGGTAGAGTGGCTGCATCGTGTGCGATTAGGTGGGGGACCAATCGGTGCAGCCGATCTCCGGACGAGGAGGGAGGGCATGCCTGTTCGATCGGTACGTGGGCTTCCGGCGAGTGCCAGAGAGCGAACCGAACGGTAGAGCCTCGTCTCGGAGAACCGTGTGTATGACGAATCGGAGTTCCTGCTACGGGCAACGTGAGCAGTTGGTTCAATCTGTAGCGTCGGTCAGTAGGTCGATGAGAGCATGCTGCTGGCTCGCGAAGGGGGCACGAGTATTTCAGACTGCACGAGCGCTGTCCTCCCCTGCGCTGGTCTCGTGGCCTGTTCGAAACACCCATACACAAGGACGTCCCGAGAGGGTCCGATTTTCAGGAGGAATCAGTACGAGACGTTACGACGACGCGATTGATGTGTCTTACCATGTCCTTCTCGTTACACGTCCCGCCAACTTTCACTTCGACTAATGACCTACCGCTGGGTTTCTCGCTCCCTCGACGATCCCGAGGTCGTGCCGCGCCTGCAGCGTGAGCTCAACGACCTGGATGCCGCTCTGGCTCGGACTCTGGCCCTGCGCGACGTCACGACGTTCGAAGAGGCGAGGCACTTCTTTCGGGCCGATCGGTCGGCCCTGCACGATCCCTTCGAGATGAACGACATGGCGACGGCCGCCGCGCGATTGGCCGAGGCCATCGGCGAGGGCGAACGGGTGCTCGTGTACGGCGACTACGACGTGGACGGGACCACAGCGACGGCGCTCCTCACAGACTTTCTGCGATCTCAGGGCGTTGAGGTCTCGTTCTTCATCCCGGACCGCTACGAGGACGGCTATGGCCTTTGCCGGCGTGGGCTCGACGCTGCGGTTGACCGGGAGGCCTCGCTCGTCGTGGCCCTCGACTGCGGCATCACCGCCCATGAAGAGGCCGCCTACGCGCAGGAGCAGGAACTCGACCTCATCATTGCGGACCACCACACGCCCAAGGAGACCCTTCCCGAGGCGCAGGCCATCCTCGATCCTAAACGGCCGGACGACGACTATTCTTTCGGTGAACTTTCAGGCTGCGGGCTCGCTTTCAAACTCGTGCAGGCCACCCTCGCCCGGCGTGACGAAGACCCGGCCGAGGCGTTTGACTACCTCGATCTGCTCGCTCTCTCCACGGCGAGCGACATCGTGCCGCTCCACGGCGAGAACCGGGTACTCATGGCGGAGGGGCTGGAAGCGCTCCAGGAAAGCATGCGCCCGGGCGTCCGGGCTCTGGCCGAAGTCGCCGACCTCGACCTGCAGACCGTGACCTCGACCGGCAACATCGTCTTTACCCTCGGCCCCCGCATCAACGCCGCGGGCCGCATGGATCATGCCTCGACGGCGGTCCGACTCCTGCTCGCTGAGAACTTCGAAGAGGCCGAGCCGCTCGCCGCCGAACTCGAACGACTCAACGACGAGCGACGCCGCATTGACGATGAGATCGAAGAAGAGGCGATCGAGCGCGCCGAGCGACAGATTATGGCCCGGAGCCCCCACGCCCTGGTGCTCTACGACCCGGACTGGCACCTCGGGGTCATCGGCATCGTGGCCAGCAGCGTCGTCGAGCGGTTCCACAAGCCGACCATTCTGCTCACTCACAACGGCGAGGAGGTGAAAGGATCGGCCCGCTCCATTGAGGGCATCAACGTCTACGAGGCGCTCGCGGACTGTGAGGACGTGCTCACCCAGTTCGGCGGGCACGACCACGCGGCAGGGATGTCGCTTCCGGCCGACGACATCGAGACGTTCCGGGACCGCTTCGACGCCGCTGTGGGCGAGCGCGTGACGCCGGAGCTGCTGACGCCCACCATCAAGGTGGACGCGCCGGTGAACCTCGACACGATTGGGGCGGTGGAGGATCGCTTCTGGGCGGTGCTCAAGCAATTTGGTCCGTTCGGCCCATCGAACCCGAAGCCTGTCTTCCATGCGGACGACCTCGATGTGGTGTCGGCCCGCACGGTGGGGGGCGACGACAGTCACCTCAAGTTTCAGGTGCGGCAGCGGGAGTCCTCGACCGGCGACACGTTCGACGCGATCGGGTTCGGGATGGGCGAGAAGCTCTCGGTGCTCCGGGAGAGCCAGGAGACGGACACGCCCGTGGAGCTGTTGTTTTCGCTGGAGGAGAATACGTGGAACGGGGAAACGAATCTCCAGCTGAAGGTGCGGGACGTGCGGTTGGAAGGTTGAAAGGTTGAAGGTTGGAAGGTTGAAGGTGGGAAGGTTGAAGGTGGGAAGGTTGAAGGTGGGAAGGTTGAAGGTGGGAAGATTAGAAGATTGAAAATTGGCTCCGCTGGAAAAGGGTCTGCGCGGCGACCGGTTTGTGGCGCTTGGGCAGGGGGGGATCGTCTGAAACCGACTTTTCGGTGCAGACAAAATTGGAGGTCAGAGGGAGGCGAGGTAGGTGGTCGTGCGATGTTCGGACCAGTACTCGCCGGTGTCGGTGAACGAGACGAAGCCGACGTGGCCGCCGCTCCGGGGGACCTCCAGGGTCAAGTGCTCGTGGTTCCGGGCGATGGGGTACGGGTAGCAGGCGGGCGGGAGGAACGGATCGTTGGCGGCGTTGAGGAGGAAGGTGGGGACCGAGATCTCCGGAAGCAGGGGCTTGCTGCTGGCGCGCCGGTAGTAGTCGGCAGCACCGTCGAAGCCGTGGAGTGGAGCTGTGTAGGCGTCGTCGAAGCCGCGAAGGGTTCGGATGTGCCGGAGGGGGGCGGTGG
>JBDGQN010000085.1:0-4311 GCA_042219055.1 Salinibacter sp.
TTTGTTCATTTTTGGGATGAGAACATGCACAGTGGATCGTCGCATTTGGTATTATCGCAAGAGAAGGACCCTACCCGATCAACTGGGCCCGGTAGCGGCCCGGATGGGCACTCGCCCCTGTAAAGTGCCGGGTGTCGAAATCACTCACATCGTGCAGTTCGAGGGCGTGCCGGAAATAGGACGGCGGATCTTCGGCCCACTCCACCGTACAGTTATCCAGCGTGAGTCCGCGGGCCTTTTCGCCGTAAATCCCGGCCGTCGGATGCTTGTGGATGCCCTCGTATTCGGCAGCCGGACGGATGTCGTGCGTGCCTCCGCCATCCTCCGCCCACTTCTCCACCTGCACCTTCACGTTTTGGAGCAGGACATCCTCCACTGCACGTTCCTTGGAGCCGCGAATAAACACCCCGTTTTCTCCGCGGCAGACGATGTTGGAAAAGCGAATGTTGCGCACGATCCCCAGCTCATGGTCGGCATCCCGCGGCAGCGCCGTGATGTAGATCGGCTCCGCGGCGCCCCACCAGTTGCCCTCGTAGTAGCGGGTCTCGACCGTGATGTTGGCGTAAAGAATGTTCTCCACCGTTCCCCCGTCCCGCAGCATGATACCGAGGCCCCGGCTGCTCGACCGCGCCACGCAGTTTGTGTAGGTGACGTTGCGGATGTCGTTAATCGTCTCCGTCCCAATCTTGAGGGCGGCGGAGGTCGAGGCCAGCGTGCAGTTGGTCACGGTGACGTTCTCGCAGTTTCCATACTCGGCGTAGCGCTCCAGGGTCTTGAGCACGATGCAGTCGTCCCCGGCCTCGATGTGGCAGTCGCTGATGCGCACGTTCGTGCTGCAGTCCACCGCGATGCCGTCGCAGTTCGGGAGCCTCCGATCGTTCAGAATGGACAGTTGCTCGACGGCCACGTCCGTGCAGCCCGCCAGGTGTACCGTCCAGAAGGCCGACCGGCGAAGCGTCAGGTCCTGCAGGCGGACGTTCCGGCAGTGCTCGAGGATCATCATGCGTGGCCGCCAGTCCTTTGGCTGATGATGATCCTCGTCCAGCTCCGCCATGAACTTGCGCCCCTGTCCGTCGATGGTGCCCCGGCCAGTTAGCGAAATGCGCTCGGCGTCCAGCGCCTTAATGAGTGTCTTCTCCTCATAGTCGTCCGGGTTGGGACTGGCGAGCAGGGTCGCCCCCGTTTCGAGATGAAGATTGACGTTGCTCTTCAGCTTGAAGGAGCCCGTGAGGAAGGTCGATCCCGCCGGAACGAGTACGGTGCCCCCTCCTGCCTCCGTGCACCGGTCGATGGCCGTCTGGATCGCCCCCGCGTCGTTGGTCTGGCCGTCCCCCTCGGCCCCGAAGTCGACGATGTTGTAGATCGTGCGGCCGGTCTCCTCGGCGGCAGACCGGCCGCCGACCATCGACGCGCCGAGCCCGCCCCCCGACGCGAGCGTGGCGTTCTTGAGAAATCGACGACGAGAACTTTGATCACTCATGGCGAAATCAAGGGCGTGGAGAACGACAATGGACGGTGAGGACCCACTGTTGGGGTGCCAAGCTATTCTCCGGAACCCTCCTCGGGACGGAGGGTGACGACATCTCGCTCTGCAATTACCATCGGATAGTCGGCAAGTGGAAGATTCGAGAAGGTCTGCTTCGACTCAAGCGCGTAGACGGATCCGTTCAGCAGATCGACGAGCACGGGATCCTCGAACGCGGCGTCCTGGAGACGCAGTTCTACGCGTGCGGTCTGCACGAACTCCTGCATCCGCCAGGGCAACCAGTACGCGACCATCTGCGTGTCGGGCGCTCCGGACGACCACGCGGCGACGTGCACGTCACTGGCCCGGGCCCCGTAAAAGCTGCCCTCCTTCGCCATCGAAAACGACGCCTCGACGGTGTCGGGGGATACCTGCCCTCGTACCAGCCCCGTCAACCGCTGAAACACGTGGTAGCTCGGCTTCGGGGACCAGGTGTCATACCGAAGGAGGCCCTTCGCATTCTTCTGCCAGCCTTCGTCCAGCTTGTATTCTTTGAGGGAGAAGTACCCCGACACGTTGATGCCGGCCGAGACATCGACGAGGTGCCGCCGGAGGAGCCACTTGGCCTGGATGCGTTCCCCCCAGGGCCCGGTCCCCGTCCACCCGTGACTGTGCTGCTCGGACGGATACCCGCACTCGGCCTGCCAGAGCTCGATGTCCTGTGGCTGGCTCTCCAGCAGGTCTCGGAGGGCTCCGATGGTGTAGGTCGACGGCCGGTAGTACTCGGGCGCGCGGACTTGATAGCCTTTCCCCTCCAGACTGGCTTCCGGAAAGGTGTGGTAGGGGTGAAACGTAAGAACGTCGAGGTGAGAAGCCACGCCGCGAGCGAAGAGCTTTTCGGCGAAGGGGTAGTCCACGCGGGCCAGGCTTCCCCCCAGAATGACAGCGCCCGGGTCGACCCGCCGAAGTACCTTGGAGGACGCTTTCAACAGCCGTGCGTAGGCACTCGCGTCGGGCTCCGGTTCCCAAAACCAGACGGTGTTCGGCTCATTCCAGATTTCCCAGTGCTGCACGCGATCGCCGTAGCGCGTGCCCAGGGCCTCGATCATGTCCAGCCACGCGTTCATGGCCTCCTCATTCTCCGTCGGCGCGATGTCGTACCCCTCGGCGTAGCGGGCGTGCCCCCCCGTGATGCAAACGTACTCCTGGATGCCTCGCTTCGAGAGCCCCTCGATGATGCGGTCCAGGTACTCCCAGTGGTAGTTGCCGTCCCGGTCCTCGATTGTGCTCCAGTTGACGGAGACGCGGGCCCACTTCACGCCCAGCGCCTCGGCCCGCTTCAGCATGGCGTCGATGCGGTCGCTCAAAGAGTCGACGTCGACCTCACGGGCCGGCACGTTCACGTGCGGCGGCAAAACGTTGAACTGAACGCCCCAGGGCGAGGCCTCAATCTCCGTCGAGCTCCGGGGCTGGACGTCCCCGAGCCGTTTCCGATCCAGGGAGATCTCCTGCGCGTGGGTGACGCCGGCGACACAACAGGCCAGTCCCAAAGCGAGGGCAACGCAGACGCATCGGCGAGAAAACGAAATCATAACTGGCGTTGAGAAAGGGGTAGAGGACACTCGTACGAAATTCGTCTCAGCCAAATGGAGCTTCCACCCGCAAAGGCATGCTCTGTTGCCGGTCTACGGTGAACGACACGCCGTCGGTGGCCTGCCTCCCGAGCGAATACCGCAGCGCATAGTCCCCGTAGAATCCGCGGAACTGCACGCGCCCGTCACTGTCGGTCCTGAGGCGCTCCTGGGTGTGCCACTCCTCGTGAATCAGCCGCTTCACACGCCGATAGAGCGGACGGAGTTCGTGCCCCGATCGCTCCCCGTCCCACGCGATGGCATCCCCCATAAAGCCCCAAAAGAAGAACGCCTCAACGGCCGGGTGGGCGAACGCGACCGTCAGATAGTCTTCGACGTAATCAGCATAGAGCTGGTCAATTTCTTCCTGGGGCCGGTCTTCCTCAAGATGCTCGGGATAGGCCCCGAACTCAGTGATATGGAGCGGCACACCGGCCGCGGCCATCTCGTCGTAAAACGACCGCTGATCGGCCGGATCGTGGAAGCCCCCGATGTGACACTGGAGGCCCAACGCATCCGGCGGCGCGCCTTCTTTCATGAGCGCTCGGGCCAGCTGCAGGTAGCGTTTCCGCTGCATGCCGGGCGTGATCTCGGTCCCGTCGTCGGTTGTCGGCGGGCCGTCTCTGGGGCTCTGGGCAAGGCCGTAGTCATTGATCAACAACTGCGCCTCCGGATCTTCCTCGCGGGCCCATCGAAGGGCGGGCGCCACGTACTTGACGATTTCCTCGATGGGCTCAATGTGGGGCCAATCGCGTTGCGGTAGATGCCGCAGCGAGGGCTCCCACAGCGGCTCATTGATGACGTCGTAGGTCGACATCTTGCCCCGGAAGCGCGCGACCAGTCTCCGAATGTGCACCTCGACAAACTTCTTCTGCGTCTCGTAGTCGTAGTCTTCGAGCCAGTCGGGAACCGCCTTCGGGACGGTCCAGAAGAGAGGATGCCCCTTTACAGAGAGGCCCTCGGACCGGGCCCAGTCGACGAGCGCGGCCACATGATCGAGCCGCACGTGCCCTTGCCAGTCCTCCACTTTCGAGGCGTCAGTGCGGGGCCGTTCGGTCCAGTACAGAAGGGCCGTGGCGCTGTTAAAGACCTCACTGAAGCGTTTCTTCCAGTACCGGGCCCGGTCGGTCTCGCCTTCGTCTGCGCGGTACATGGCGTCCAGATTCCAGAGCGTGTCTCCGAATGGAAAGCGGTGACTCTGTTGCACCACCTCCA
>JBDGQN010000086.1:0-4432 GCA_042219055.1 Salinibacter sp.
TCCCTCTACGACCTGATTCCCGCCCAGCCCCAGACCTTTACGGGACACGGCGAGTGGCAGCAGGTCAAAATCGTCGCCGACGGGGCCCACGTCGAGCACTGGCTCAATGGGAAGAAGGTGCTGGAGTACGAGCTCTGGACCTCCAAGTGGTACGAGATGCTCCGCGACAGCAAGTTCAAGTGTCACCCGGAGTTCGGCGACGCCCACGAGGGCTACATTGGGCTTCAGGACCATGGAACCCGGGCCCAGTACCGCAACATCAAGATCAAAGAGCTCGGAGACGGTTCACAGGACATGTGAGCATTTTCCCGTCCACTCCACCGCATTTCAGTACTCGTTCGTTCCGTTCTTGGTATGGATCTCGAACAGATGGATCGTCGTCGATTTCTCGAGAACTCGGCCCTCGCTACCGCGGGCCTTAGCGTCGTCCCCCGACGTGTACTCGGTGGGACCGGCCATCAGGCGCCGAGCGACACGTTGAACGTGGCGGGCATCGGCGTTGGGGGGCGGGGGACGTCCAACATGAATGCCCTCACGAGCGAAAACATCGTTGCGATCTGCGACATCGACTACGACCGCGTCGACCAGTCGCTGCGCGACGATGAGGGGAACATTTCGAAGGGGTACCAGGCGTTGCATACGGCGTACGAGCAAGCGGAGCGCTACGCCGACTACCGGGTGATGCTCGACGAGATGGGCGACCAGATCGACGCCGTAGTCATTTCGACCCCCGATCACCTCCACGCCGTTGCGGCCCAGCGGGCCATGGAGATGGGCAAGCACGTCTACGTAGAAAAGCCGCTCACCCGGACCATCCGCGAGGCGCGAATCCTGCGCGAAACCGCCGAGCGGACGAACGTGGTGACCCAGATGGGCAATCAGGGGCACACGCATCCCGACGGGCGCCGGGCCATCGAGTGGGTGTGGGCGGGGGCCATCGGGGCCGTGCACGAAATCCATGCCTGGACGGATCGGCCCATGGGATGGTGGCCGCAGGGCATGGATCGGCCGGATGCGTCGATGTCGCCCCCGAGCGACCTTGAATGGGATCTCTTTCTCGGACCCGCCCCGGAGGTTCCGTACCACGAGGCGTACCATCCCTTCAAGTGGCGCGGGTGGACGGACTACGGCACCGGCGCGCTCGGCGATATGGGGGCGCACCTGATCGACCACGCCTACTGGGCCCTCGACCTCGGTCCCCCGACGGAGGTGTGGGGCTCGTCCACGCCATTCGGGAAGGAGGGAGACACCCAGGTATCGTGGCCCACGGCCACCACGGTGCAGTACGAATTTGCGCGCGGAGGGCGGGAGCCCGTCCGCCTGATGTGGTACGACGGCGGGCTTTTGCCCCCTCGGCCGCGCGCCCTTCCGGACGAGGTGCCGCTGGTTCGGGAAGCGGACTCCTTTCCGCCGCCGTCGTGGGGCGGGGGGATTCTGGTGGGGGAGGACGGCATCCTCATGTACGACACCTACGGCCGTAATCCCCGCCTCTACCCGACGGAATTGGAGAAGGAGTACAGGGACGCGCCGAAGGCCCTGCCCCGGATCGAGGCGAGTCACCAGATGAACTGGGCGAACGCGTGCAAGGGCCAGGCCGAGGCCTCGTGCCCGTTCGAGTACGCGGTGCCCTTGACGGAGACGATGCTCCTGGGGGTCGTCTCGCTGCAGGCCGGGAGGCCGATCCGGTACGATCAGCAGTCGATGGAAATTTCCAGCGCGCCAGGGGCCGAGCAGTACCTCCGCCGCGATTACCGGGACGGATGGTCGCTGTAGCAGTGCGAGGATGTTCGCCGGGGAGTGTGCTCATGTTCTCGGAGCGGGGAATCGGGCTGTTCGGGAAGCCGGCCGGTTCAGTCGACGTTCCTCTTGCCGTGCCTCTATCACCGCTCTCGATGTATTCACGTGGCACGTCCGGGACAGCTCTGTGCGTCCCGCTGCGCCTGTGAGGGAAGAGGGCACCACCAAGCGATTTTGGATCTATGAGTGTTTCCAATGACGAATGGACGACCGCCCACGACCTTGCCCTCATCTACAGCGGGCTGGCTTGTGTAGATCGGGACCTGACCGATTCGGAGGTGGATGCCATCGAGGACCCGCTTCAGCAGTGGGTGCCCCTGTCGGCTGACACCACGGTGGAAGAGGTGGTGCAGGAGGCGGCCACCGCCCTGAAGCAGTCGCGGAAAAAGGTACGTCGCGCCGTTCACCGCGTGGGGCATGAACTCAGTGCCGAAGAGTGTCGCGAGACACTTCAAGACCTCGTCCGCATTGCCCAGGCCGATGGGGTCCTCCTCGAATCCGAGCGGGAACTCATCCACAGCCTCGCTACGGCCTGGGACCTCAAGCAGTTGCGTGGGGCAGAGGCCGACGCAGGATTGACGATCGAGGACCGGGGGGAGAACTGGGATGTGCTCCATGAGCTGGCGTTTCTCTTCGTTCAGGGCGGCGAGAGTACCGACGAGGGACTCGACTCGGACCTGCTCGGGGTAATGGCCGACCGTCTTCGCGAGTGGCAGCCGGAACGATCCGACGACGACGTGCGCGTTCTCCTCCGCCGTGCCCTCCAGGCCTACGCCGATCGGGACGAGGAGGCCTTCCTTCGCGATTCGGTTGAGGGAATCGGGGAGGCCCTCTCCCGCGTCCAGCAGCTCATCGTTCTCGACGACCTTTACACCCTTCTCCACACTGGATCGCCTTCGGACCCCACGGCACGACGACACCTTCAGTCGCTCGCCCGGGCGTGGAACATCAACGTCCGCCTCGACGACGCGTAGCGACGGGGGCACCGGCTCCCAGTTCCGGGGAGGAGGCCCCACCGCTTCGACGACAGACTTGCATTTTGGATCATACCCGAGACGCTTATGGCAACGGACTCTCTTCAGGAGACTGACATTGAGACTCGCACCATCAACACCATTCGTTTCCTGGCGGCCGACGCCGTGGAGCGGGCCGAGAGCGGCCATCCGGGCACGCCGATGGGATTGGCCCCGGTTGCCTACGTGCTCTGGCGAAAGCACCTGCGGCACAGCCCCCAGCATCCCGAGTGGCCGAACCGGGACCGGTTCGTCCTCTCGGCGGGCCACGCCTCGATGCTTTTGTACAGCCTGCTGCACTTGACCGGCTACGACCTCTCGATGGAGCAGCTCAAAGACTTCCGGCAGTGGGGGAGCGAGACGCCGGGGCATCCGGAGGCGCACCTTACCGCCGGGGTGGAGACGACGACCGGGCCCCTCGGGCAGGGCTTCGCCAACGGCGTGGGGATAGCCCTCGCCGAGCGGCTTCTGGCCGACGAGTTCAACACCGAAGAGTGTCCGATTGTCGACCACCGCACGTACGCGATTTGCTCGGACGGGGACCTGATGGAGGGGATTTCCCACGAGGCGGCCTCGCTGGCGGGCCACCTCGGGCTCGGGAAGCTGGTGTACCTCTACGACGACAACGAGATTACGATTGACGGGTCGACCGACCTGGCCTTCTCGGAGGACGTGACTGCCCGGTTCGAGTCGTACGGCTGGCACGTGACCTCGGTCGAGGATGCCAACGACCTGGGCGCCGTCGACGCGGCGATCGAGGAGGCGAAGGCCGAGACGGAGCGCCCGTCCTTGATTAGGGTCCGCTCGCACATCGGGTACGGAAGCCCGACCAAGCAGGACACGGCTGCCGCCCACGGGAAGCCGCTGGGAGAGGCGGAGCTGCGGGGCGCGAAGGAGAACCTCGGCTGGCCGCCCGACGAGACGTTTTACGTGCCCGACGAGGTGTACGATCACATGCGGGAGGCGATCGCCGAAGGCGAAAAAGCCCGGGCCGAGTGGGAGACGCTGTTTTCCGACTACGAGGAGGCCCGCCCCGAGAAAGCCGCCGAGTTGGAGCGCTGGCTGGAGCAGGCCCCACCGGAGGGGTGGGAGGAGGCGATTCCCGAGTTTGCGCCCACCGCCGAGACCGGCGACGAACTGGCCACGCGCAAGGCCAGTGGGCTGACGCTGAACGACTTGGCCCCGGAGATCGGCTACCTGATCGGGGGCTCGGCGGACCTGACGGGGTCGAACAAGACCGATGTGCCGGGGCGGTCGGACTTCCAGAAGGACAATTCGTCCGGCCGGTATTTGCGGTATGGGGTGCGGGAGCACGCGATGGCGGGGATCTCCAACGGCATGGCCCTGCACGGCGGCATCCGGCCCTACGCTGGAACGTTCCTGATCTTTAGCGACTACCTGCGCCCGTCGCTCCGGCTGAGTGCCCTGATGGAGCAGCCGGTCGTCTTCGTCTTTACGCACGATTCCATTGGGTTGGGCGAGGACGGGCCGACCCACCAGCCGATCGAGCACCTGATGGCGCTGCGGGCGATTCCGAACCTGACGCTAATCCGCCCGGCCGACGCCAACGAGGCGGCCGAGGCGTGGGGGGCGGCGGTGCGGCACACGGAGGGGCCCGTGGC
>JBDGQN010000087.1:0-49165 GCA_042219055.1 Salinibacter sp.
CCAGCATGCTCCAGTCGTACTCGTCGGGTCCCTTCCAGCCGGCCTGCATGCCTAGGAACGGCTGCAGCAGGTCAATGCCGGCGTCTTCGAAGACAGGCGTCGTGGGAATCAGCTTGCGGCTCAGCGCCAGGAAGGGGTAAATCTCGGCTCCGTTCAGGTAGAGCCGGGGTCCCCCCTGCTCCACCCGCACCTCCGCCTGTGCCGGGTCCTCTCCCTTTAGCCCCTCGAGGGCCCGCAGGGCGCGGTCCACCCGAAAGTCTGGGTCGGACTGAAGCATCGCCCGCACCGGCAGAACGGGACTCAGTACCAGCCCACCGGTCGCGGCCCCGATTCTGCGAAGCGCCTCTCGTCGATCCATGGCTCTTGGTTTTGTTTGATGCACCGTCACTCGTATTGCACCTTCACTCCCGGAGGGTTCTCCGGATACTCCTTCAGCACCACCTCGCCGGTCTCGCTGTCCAGAAGCACAGTAAACGGTCCTTCGGGCAGGTCGAGCGTGATCTCCGGGCCATCGCGCAGCGTAAGCGTTCGCGTGCCCCCCTCCTCGGTGTGCACGGCAAGCACCCCTCCGCCCCCGTAGACGATGTCCCCCGCGTCGCTGTAGACGTGGGCACCGCTCTCCCGGAGGATGCGCTGTACCGGCTGCGTTTTCCGGCTCGGCAGGCCAACGTACCACGCCGTGTGGTCGTCGAACCGCTTGCGGGCGACGGCTGTCTTCCCATTCTCAACAAAGTGGCCCATCGATTTCGCGCCCTTATCCGAAACGGCAAAAAGCGGCGCGATGGGCTCGTCGCCGAGCTCGTAGCGAACCGTCGAGTCGGACGACAGTGACACCGACACCTCCGGCACCTGCGACAGGGTCGTGGGACGAACGTCGATCTGGGTGAGCCGCGAGATGGACTTGGCACTGGCCTCGCTCGTCGTCTCGTTCACGTAGCCCGGCGCGTAGAACCAGACGAGGGTCCGTCCATCGCGGGCCACCTCGTCTTGAATGAAGGCCCGTTCCTCCTCGTCGAGCACGTACGTGTTTCCAAAGACGACCACCTCGTATTGCGACAGGTCGACCCGGTCGAGGTCATCGACGTGAATGGGATCGAAGACGACTCCGCTCCGGAAGGCTGCCAGCGTGGTGTAGTTGACGAGCGTGCGGCTCACCGGATCGCTACCCTGCAGGCTGGCGGTGTAGTAGAAGCTCTCGGTGTCGTAGACAAACAGCACGTCGGCGGCGCTCCGGTAGGGCTCGTCCATTCGAGCCTCGAAGATGGACTTCATCCGCTCGATGTCGGTCATCACGCTGGGATGGTCCCAGGTGCCCTGGCTTCCTCCTTTGTAGGGTCTCTGAATGCCTGCGACCCCAAAATCGTAAAACCATAGTCCCATCCCTTTCGTGTACGCGAACGCCATATTCCGCCGCACATTCGCGACGTTCTTTTGGAGTCTCCGGTCGTAGTTCGGATGATGAAGCATCGGGGCCCTCGGCCGTCCGGTGACGTCCATTTCGTCGAGCCACAGCTTGCCGTGCAGTCGCACGGAGGTGATGAGGCTGCGCGAGCGGTAGGGGTCTCCCAACGTAAGAGCCTGCGGCTCATAGGCCTGAGGGCCAGCGAGGTAGTCCATCGCGTCGGAGTGGAGGACGCGCTGCAACTGGAGATGCCCACCCGCGGCCTGTCGGCCGAAGAGGGAAAAGAAGTAGCCGTAGAAGGCGCCAGTGACAATGGGGCGCGGCCACTGCTCCTTGACGACCCGCGCGAAGTGGAGGATATCCTCCGCCACGACCCGATGCATGCACTCGTAGTAGTCAATCACGGCCCGTTCGCGAACCGGATCCCGGAAGAGGCCGCGCCGCGTTTGGCGTGCTTCCATCCCGGGCGGGGAAACCGCCTCAAACGTGAGCGACGAATCGCGGTAGGTTGTCCGAAGAGCGTCGAGGCTTCCGTACGTTCTCCGTAGGCACCGGTGGAAGGCCTGCGTCATCGGTTCGCTAACATCCGGCTCGTGGTCGAGGAAGGCCCAGTTGTGCCATTCGCCGTGGATGCCGTTCGCAACCTGGATGCCCGCCAGCATGTCTCCTTCTGGCGTCTCCGCCAGCTTCTGCAAGAACCGCTCAAGCATCTCCGTCGCGTCCGCTCGCCATTTCTTGGAGGCCATGCTGGCCCGGCGGACCGGTTGGAGGTCGTCAAAATTCGATTTTAGGAGCCCGTAGGCCTGCTCGGCGACGTATCCCGTGTCGGCGTAGGCTACCCATTCCTCCGGATGCTGGCGCAACCACCATCGCGGCGCTCGAAGCCGCAGGCGGAAAAAGACGCTCGCATCCGGACACACCTCCTGCACCCCGGCGATCTGCTTCCGGGCGAGCTCCACATCGACCTCTCCTTCTTCCGGCCAGATGGACTTAACCGGCACGGGAAGATGGAAGAGCCGGACGCCGCGCTCACAGAAGTTCTCGATGTTGTGCTGGGGAAGCCCCTCCCAGGCCCAGCGGCCGCCCGGATTGGCCGTCAGGGCATACATCACTGGGGCACGCGGCCTTCCGTTGATGACGAGCGTTGGACGCCCGTTTTTCATCTCCACGGCACTCGACCGCGGCGCCGGATCCGACGACTGGGCCCCCGCTGGTTGGAGCCCGAGAAGAACCCCCCCGAGGGCAAACAGGATTAAACGGAGCGCCTGATTCTGACGGGTCATGTCACTGACGGTAGGCAAGAGAGAAGAAGGGCGCGAAAGAACCGCTCGTCACTGCGGCGCCCTGCGAAATTGAATTTGCATTTGCTTTCCCCAGGTGCCTGCCCACCGCTCTGGGAGCGGCTCCCCGTTCGCCCGCACGTACTCCGCCTCTTTCAGCGCCCGGAGGTGAACGACCGGGCCTCCCTCGTCCCCGGCCTGCCCCACTGGCGCCACGGCAAGGCGCCCCTGCTGGCCGTCGTCGGACACGGTGAGTGTCATTGTGAGGGGACCGAACGTGGTGTTCATGCTGTCGACCCGGAGCTCCGCGCCAGGCTCAATCCAGGAGGTCGGGAGGCCGCGGAGGAGGTTCAGCGTGGTGTCGCCCTCCATGACGAGTAGGGTCCGCACTAGGTTGATGAACTCGGCCGAGGCGTTGCCGTGCGGCACGTCCCCGCCCGTTCGGTTGGCGGACCCGCCCGGCATTTGCTCTTCTACCCAGATCCGCGTAGGGGCGGCGTGGTTGGCCGCTGCGTAGAGCAGATCCTGGGCGTGCTCGACGTCTCCGTTCCACAAGTAGGCCTGAGCACAGGTGAACCCGACTTCGGCCCAGACGCCGCCGTCCAGCCACCCAATGCTCACGGGCAGGCCCTGGGCCGACTCGGCGTCGCGCAGGATCCCGAGGGTGCCCTCTACGAGCGGGTCGTCCCTTGCGTAAAGCCGTCCCGGATACATCATGTGACACATGTTCACCTGCGAGCGCTGCGGGACGTGGGTTTCTGGATCGTAGTTCATCCGGATGGGCAAAAACAAATTGCCGTGTTCGTCGCGCCGCGCGTCTCGGGCAACACCCTTCCGGTACGCCGCCCAGAAGTCTGCGTAGGCCGCCTGCCACTCGAGCGCCTGTTCGGTCTTGCCGAGCCAGCGCGCCGCCTCCACGGCCGACCGCAGGCCGATGAGGCTCCAGTGCACGGTCGTATACTCGGGCACGATGCCGCCCACGCCCCCGTCGGACAGGGCCGCGGGCATGAGCCCGTAGTTGGGGGCCGTTGGGTCATTGGGCGCCTGCTCGCGGGCTGACCGAATCCACCCGACGGCCTTTTCGACGTGCGACCAGTGGTTCGCCAGCCACTCTTTCCCCCCGGACAGGCGCGACTGATGATAGACGGCTTTCAGGGCAGTGCCGGTTTCCTTAAGCAGCGTCGGCGGCGTGAGCACCACAATCTGCCCATCAGCCTCCTGATGGTCCAGGAGTTGCTCGAGGCTCCGCCGCGCGGCGGCCGTGTCGCCGAGCGCCGCGGCAGCCCGCCCCACGCGCGGGAGATGAGCCGCCCAGAGGCCACGATACACGGTGGCCCCCGGCTGGAACTGCGGCACGCCGTCAACCGGCTCGCGGAGCTGGTAGACGGTGCGGATGCTTGCCTCCAGGAACGCCTGCATCTCGGCGTCGGGCAATTGTATGCGATCCCAAGGGAGATCTAGCCCGCGCCAGTAGGCCGCGGCCTTCGCCCGTGCCTCACGGAGGTCCGGCACGTCGGTAATCATCCCGTCGGGCAGGCGATGGCCGCGCACCACGAGCACGTCTGCGGTCTCGGTGCCGGACGGAAGCTCCAGCGTCCAGCCGTTGTCGGTCCGCTGCGCATCCGTGGCCCGCGGACGGGTGACCACGAATGGACGCCCGTGTGCCCGTAGCACCCCGGTCGCTTCGTCGAACGCGAACGGTCGCCGCGACTGGATCCGAACCGTCGGCGTAACGGATGGGCCTTCAAACTCGGCCCGCACCGCGTCGACTCGCGGGGGCAACCGCCGACGCGCCGGCTCGCGTCCGCAGTCCAGATACACCTCCGCCTGAGCCGTCGCTTCTCCCCGGACGAGGGCTTGCTCCTCTACGGACGTCTCCGCCTCAAACATCCAGAGCACGTTCACGAACACGTTCGGATCCGCAGTTCGGGTCGACGCGCCCACCTCCACGGTCAGCTCTCCATCCCCGTCGGCGTCCACCGCGTCGAAGAGCACAACCTGTGGCACGTTCTGACCGCCCTCCTCCACAACATTGATGGTTTTCGTCTCGGCGCCCTCAACCCGGAGTTCCATCAAGCGCCGGACGCGGCCTTGCTTGCGGTATGAATCGCAGAAGCCGAGCGCGATCCGCTTTCGGCTTCCCGGGTCGACGTCGACGACGTAACGAACGGGGCGGTTCGAGCCCCAGGCAACGTTCCGAAAGGCCGGATCGGCGGGGCCCTTCGGGCTGGCCCAACCCAGGGTTCGCGTGCGCCCGTTCCGGCGGTGGACCCGAGCCGTGTCCGGCGGGGGCGGGGGAATCCGGGCCGAGTCGAGCACGAGGGCAAACGCTTCCTGACGAACGCGAACGTCGGTGCTCCGGTGCTTGGTGACCACGACGGGCACCCGGGGACCCAGGAGCTGCTGGTCGATCCGTCGGAGGGTGTCCCCCTGCACTCCAACCCGTACGGTGGTCGTGGGCTGCGCGTAGGGGCCGGGCCCAAAATCGTATGTGAGTGCCCCGTTCTCATTGACGAGACTCTTGCGGCGGTCGTCGGGAAAGCTGATCAACGTCTTCCAGCGAGGGGGAGCATGACGGAGATCCACGCTCCGGTCCTCATCTAAAGAATCCAACGGGCGAATGAAGCCGGCCCCCTCAAAAGACGCCACAGTGCGAGGTGCGCCGGGGGAGGAGGGTTCCCAGTTCCCTCGCGCTCCCTCCGCCACAACGAAAAGTGCGAGCACCCCCAGGACAAGACGCGCCACGAAGCCAGGCGACAGGTCGACCATACGTTGTTTTGCATTTGGAACACTGTTTTACTTCACGAATCTACCAATTGGCGTCATCTTATCCAAATTCCCTTCATACCCCCTTTTCCCAATCTCCACGGTTGGCCGGGGGCAGCCCCAGGTCTACGCGGATGTCCCGATGAGAAGCAGCTCGTGCCCCCCTCAATGGCAGATTACCCCGTTTCTCCGACTCGACGATACGTCCCGCTCTGCTCTATGGCCGCCGTCCCCATGGCGAAGGCCCCCTGTCCATCCCCGCCCCCGTTCCCCGGAACGCCCCAGAGGCCGGAGGTGGCCGCTGTGACCACCTGTTGCGTTCGGGTCCACTAATCTCCATCTTGCTCCTGCACGTTCCCGAACAGGTTTCCCCCCTTATGGCACAAGTCCGGCTCGAAGCCCTCCGCAAAGAGTTCGAGGACGTCGTTGCCGTTCACGACGCCACGTTTGAGATCGAAGACGGAGAGTTTGTGGTGCTGGTCGGTCCTTCCGGGTGCGGAAAGTCCACGACCCTCCGCATGATTGCCGGGCTGGAGTCTGCCACTGAGGGCGACCTGTACATTGGAGGGCAGCGCGTAAACAAGGTGCCGCCGAAGGATCGGGACGTGGCCATGGTATTCCAAAACTATGCCCTGTACCCGCACATGACGGCGTACGACAACATGGCCTTCGGTCTGAAGATGCGCCACTTCAGCTCCGAAGAGATCGATGAGCGGGTGAAACGAGCGGCCGAAATTCTCTCCATCGAGGACATTCTTGATCGGAAACCGGAAGCGCTTTCGGGGGGGCAGAGCCAGCGCGTGGCCGTGGGCCGCGCCATCGTTCGTGAACCGCAGGTCTTTCTCTTCGACGAGCCCCTGTCCAACCTGGACGCCAAGCTGCGCGTGCAGATGCGGACCGAAATTTCGAAGCTCCACAGCCAACTGGGGGCGACCATGATCTACGTCACGCACGACCAGACGGAGGCCATGACGATGGGCGATCGCATTGTGGTGCTTCGGGACGGACACATCCAACAGATTGACACGCCCCTCAATCTGTATAATCAGCCGACCAATCGCTTCGTCGCCGGATTCATCGGCAGTCCCTCCATGAATCTTCTGGACGGGACTCTCGTGCGGAGCGACGGGAGGCAATTCCGCGCGGTGGACGACACCTTTCGCATCCCCCTGGATGTGGAGCGGGCCCAGCGATTCGATCTGGCTGAGGCACCCGATCGGCGGGTGACGCTAGGCATCCGTCCTGAGGACCTGTACGTGGCCGGAAGCACGTACGTTGATGGGCCGACAGCCGTCGTGCAGCATACGATTGACGTCATTGAGCCCATGGGAAACGAGATCATTGTGTACGCCCACATCGAGGGCATCGACGACGCCATCGTTGCCCGCGTTGCCCCGCAAGAGCTTCCGGATCCCGGCAGCCCCATTGAGCTGGCATTCGACCTAAGCCAGCTTCATCTCTTTTCCACTGAGACTGGCGAGGCGATCTCAACGACGGACACCGTTAGCCCGGCAGCCTAGGCTGAGCCTCGACCCGGATCGAGGCGTGATTCGGTCCCCCATACGTTTCATTCGCGGTTGCACCAAGCCATGACCAAACAGTCGCCCGCTTCTTCCTCGACACGCGACCATCGCGTGGAGCGACTCACCGAACATGGGGCGGTGGCGGTGATTCGCACGAACGACGCCTCCGTTCTTCCCGCCATCGCTGAGGCGCTGCTGGAAGGGGGCATCACTGCCATCGAACTCACGATGACGACCCCGAACGTGCTCTCGTCGATTGAAGCAGTCCGGCAGATCGTTGGAGAGGCAGGCATTGTCGGGATCGGTTCGGTGACCGATCCAGAGGCGGCACACGATGCTGTCGGTGCCGGCGCTGAATTCGTGGTAAGTCCTGTTCTCAAAAGTGAAATCGTCCACGCGGCCCACGAGCACGACGCCCCCGCCGTGCCCGGCGCCTTCACTCCAACCGAGGCTCAGCGGGCCCACGAGGCCGGGGCTGATCTGGTCAAAATCTTTCCGGCGTCGGTGGGGGGACCCGACCACATCCGGGCCCTAAAGTCCCCACTGCCGCACCTGGATCTTATGCCGACCGGGGGCATCTCCCTCGACGCCGCCGGCGAGTGGCTCCGGGCCGGTGCCACGGCAGTCGGGGTAGGAAGTGCTCTTCTTGACGGAGCGGACCTTGAGCGAGAGGACCCCACGCAAATCACCAGCAATGCCCGGCGGCTCCGCGGGAGCCTCGACACTGCCCCGGAACCCGGTGGATGACGGGCACGGAATGCTCTTTCACGACTCGGACCGAGTCCAGCTCGACCACAGCCGATGACTGTACTTACCCTCGGGGAAATTCTTCTTCGGCTATCCCCCCCCGGGCATCAGCGCTTCGTGCAGGCCGATCGCTTTGACGTGCAGTACGGGGGCAGTGAAGCCAACGTCGCCGTAGCGCTCTCGAGATACGACCTTGACAGCACCTTTGTCACAAAGCTTCCCTCCCACCCGATTGGACAGGCGGCCGTCAATCATCTCCGGCGCCACGGGGTCGATACGTCGTTTATCACGCGCGGGGGAGACCGTTTGGGCACGTACTTTTACGAGTCCGGGGCCTCTCAGCGCGGGGCATCGGTGATTTACGACCGTGCGCACTCCGCCGTCACCACGCTCACGCCCGACGAGGTGGCCCTCGAATCTCTCATCGAGTCGGCGGAGTGGTTTCATTGGTCCGGCATCACCCCCGCGCTGGGGGAGCCTCCCCTGCAGACCGTACAGGCCGTTTGCCGGGCCGCGCAGGAGGCCGGAGTGACCGTAAGCTGTGACCTTAATTACCGCGGCAAGCTCTGGGACGAGGAGGAGGCCCAACGCGTAATGCAGCCGCTCATGCAGGATGTGGATGTCTGCATGGCGGGCCGGGGAGACCCGTTCTCGGTCCTGGGACTGGAGGACCCACAGGACGGACCGCCAACTCCTGCGGTGGAGGAGGAAGCCTATGCCCAGGTGATGCGGGCGATGAAGGAGCAGTTCGGATTCCGGGGGGTGGCGCTCACGCTTCGGGAGAGCTGGTCGGCCTCGATGAATGGATGGAGCGCGTTGCTTCTCGACGATCAGGACTGCCTCTCCCCGTACCGGTCGGAGCGGTACGAGATAGACCTCGTGGACCGGGTTGGGGGGGGAGACGCGTTCGCGGCCGGACTTATCTACGGGCTCCTCGAGAAGGACGACTCGCGGGAGGCCCTGGAATACGCGGTCGCCGCGTCGTGTCTGAAGCAAACGATTCCCGGGGACGCAAATCTAGCGTCCCGCGAGGAAGTCGAGGCCCTCGCGACGGGAACGGACAGTGGACGGGTGGAGCGGTGACCTCCCCTCCAGAGACCCTGATGCGGCATGATGCACCGGCCTGGGCTTCTCGGCCCACACTCGGGGTACGCGAGCAGGGCTGCTCACGCCTCCCCGAGACTCAGAGACGCCAGATGATGTCCTCGTCGATGGCGGGCTTCCGGTCCCCGTAGGCCTCCATGAGTTCGATCTTCGCTCGGACACACTCGCCGAAGTTCTCCCCGTGAATGTAGCTGGTCTCTCCCTGCTCGGCCACGAGCATAAACTCAGTCGTACTGGTCTCCCAGAGGTCGAGAAGGTCCCTTGCGTTGGCGTGTTCGTGTTCCACCATCTCGCGGACCTCGGCCCGGCACTCGGTTCGCCGTTCGTCGGTCTCGGCATCGAGGTATCCATGCACGCCCGCCACCCAGGCGCACGTGTTGCGGAGCGTCCGAGCCCAGCACCGAAAGGCGCGGATGCGATCTCGCAGGTCCACGAAGACCGGTCGAACGTCGTCTGGCGCGGCGTCGGCCTCGTCGGCTGCGCGGTCCAGCACAGCGCTGAGCCGGGGGAGCACGTGTTCGTCGAACTGCCGGGCCATGCGGCGGCCTGATTCTTCGGTGATGAGCTCAAAGAGCACGTCCTGACTCAGGTCGTTGATGTTCGGATTGTTCTCTGGGCTCACCATGAAGCGCTCGTAGTAGAGGCGGTCCTCCTCGGGAATCGCCTCAATGTCGGGCACGAAGGGACGCACCCACAGGCGCAGCCACACGAACCCGAAGTCGGTATAGAGGGGAATCACGGGCAGGTACGAGACGGCCTCGTCGACCGCGTCCCACAGCTCAACGAGATCGTCCGCGTGGGCCTCCCCCACCCACTCCGTTGCCACCCGATCGAGCACCGTGTCGAGGGGCAGGTCCGGATTGAACTGAGCAGCCTGCACGACACGCGGATTCGGCCACCATGGCGTTTGAGGAGTGTTGAGAAGTCCCCCCAGCGCACTGATGCGACGCACGTCGGTTTCTCGGAGGGCCTTCAGCTTTTCGTGGAGCAGGCGGGGAAAGGGAATGCCCAGCAGGGGCTCGAGATTGAAGGCCGGACTGGCCGCGTACGTGACGTGGGGCTCAAGTCCCTGACGGCGGAGGTCCGTGAGTCGCTCTGCCTCCTCGTCCACGAGATCAGTGTGGTGGATCGATCCGGCCACTCCTTCCTGCTCCGGATACCGGGGATGATCGTACGGCAGATCGTATCCTCGCACCAAGAGCGACGGCACCTCAATTGAGAGCCCGTCGCCCATCCCGCTCATAATCACGTCGTGCTCGGTTTTGAAGTGCTCCATCCGGAGAAAGACCTCGAACTCTGGATTCACCTCGGCGGCAGTCTCCTGCAACAGCCGAAGGTACCGCAGCACGCTGTTGCCCGCAGCCTCCGCGATGTCTTCGTGGCTGCGCCACTCGCGGATCATGAACGGCCCCCCGTTCCGCCCCACGTACAGCGAGGCGGTATGCTCGAAGCCCGCCCCGCTGTCGTTGGACCAGACCGAGAGATAGTCCAGCGCCGGCACCTCGTCCATGAGATTCTCCATGAGGCGCCGGTAGTGCTTGCGGGTGGCCGGATGATCTTGGGCGAGGGTGTACCGCGGACGCCGAGACCGAAACGGATGGTCGACCCGCGCCCCTCGCAGCGTCGGGTACTGGCGGAAAAAATCTTCCGGAAGCGTGCGCGGCTCGAAGCACAGCAGCCCCGGCTGCAGGCCGTACTGACGGCAGAGATCGGCGAGCGACTTCAGATTGTCGAGGTTTGCACTCAGGTACTCGTGCGGGTACACCCCACGGGTGAGGGGGGTGTCCACGAATTGGTTGAGCCCCGGACAGTACGTGTAGAACTCGCGGTAAAACTCGCCAGGAACCCCCGGTTCGTGGGGAAAGGCCGAGGCCAGCCCGTTCACCTCTACGTGCGTGAACCCGTGCCGGGCCAGCGTCTGGAGGTACTCATCCCGGTCGAATCCCCGAGCCATCCGGGCAGTTTGCGTGAGCACATAGTCGTTGTGTGAGCGGTTCTGTTCGAAGTTCGGGTAGAGGAAGAAGCCTTCTTCGATCTGCCCGGCCTGCTCGGCTGTGATTCCACTACTCAAGAGATCGGGGACGGCGGCAAGAAAGGATGGCGTAGACGCGATCGCTTCGCCCTCCCCCTCCGCCGTCAGCCGAATCCAGAGCCAGGGGTCCCGCTCGGGCGGACGAGCCGGCACTAGATTGGCCGGTCCATCAGCGACGGCGATCCGGATTCCTGGACCCGGTGTGCGGCTCGGGACGACGTCTGGCCCCCCCTCCTGTTCTGCCACCCCCCGAGCAGCCTCCGCTGCCGGTGGCACATCGGGGTGGTACGAAACGGCGTCGAGGGAAGCAAGCGCATTCGGGAACGGAAAACGTTCAGACATAAACGAGGGCTGAATAGCGGGGAGAACGTTTTTCGGTAGAAATAGGAAGATTGCGTGTTTGGACTGTACTTTTTATGTTAACGTAGCAAAACTGAAACACCATTTCAATTATAAAACGGTGCCCGTCATGTCGACACCAGGCCCGATTAAGAGCGGCTTTTCTCCCCCCTCGTCGGCGCCCTCTGCTCAATCGTGGGGCGCTTTCTTCCTTCTGGTCGCGCTTGCCGTCGGAACGATTTCTTGCGGTGGAGGGGACGGATCGGTCAACGCCGAACGATTCAACGGGACCTGGTCTATCCACGAGGAGCGAAGCACCGATATCAGTCCCTGGAACGGTCTCACGGTCCAAATCGACGCCACCCCTTCCCAGCTGACCCTCGAGCGCATCTGGGACGGGAACTACGGGGTCACGGTCAACGACTCGATGACCATCCCCATCGACGGGGAGCAGCATCGCGTTTCCCTACAGCAGTGGCCGGACAACCGTCACATCGGCGCAACCCTCGCGTCGGACAGCTCAAAGACTGTCTCGGCCGAGTGGCTTGACAACGGACGGACCCTCCGCGTTACGACCCGACTAGACGTTCGCGTCTCTCAGGGCATCACCCGTATTCGCACCTACAGCGAGTACCGGGTCTCCCCAGATGGCGGCACCCTCACGCTGCTCGAACTCCGCTCTACTCGCCCCCGGCCCCTCCACTACACCTTCGTGCCAGCCGAGTCATCGTGACCTCTGTTCCGAACCGGAATCTTCAACGCCCCCCGGCCCTGCCCCAACGCCTTCTCTCCGACGTGAAGCATGCCATGCAGCGATTCCGTGCCCTTCTCCTCCTCGCGTTCTTCGCCAGCCTGCTCGCCCTTCCCCTGCGTGGCCTTGCCCAACCCACCGAGCCAGAGCCCCGCAATGCGTCGATGATGCGTCTCGAGGGCAACTGGCGTATTGACGGGGACCTTCCCCGAAAGGCGCTCCTGATTAGCCTGCAGGGCGTGGCCAATCAGGGCGCGCCCCGACTTTACTTCATTTATCCGCCCGACTGGACATACACCTTCACCGAGTCCGTCTACAAGTACTACCAGGATACGCACAACATCCGGTTCTCCACGATTCCCTCAGTCCGGGGTGCACTGCGCCGCTTTAGCCAGTACGCCGAGGGCTACGTGGTCTGGGACCCGGACGTGCGGACCTCCCTAACTGTGGCGTTCACCGTGGCTGGACTGAAGGACGCGGTGGTCGTAACCGAGGAGCAAATTCCGATGGTCGAGGCCGCGGGCCTGGAGAAGGTGGAGGACTTCCGGGGCCAGTTTACCGGCCAGTCCGACCATCAAATCTACGAGTGGGCCTGGAACGAGTACGGCGATCAAACCAGCAAGGACTTCATCGTGTGGATGGGCGGTGTGTCCGGCAACCGCATGGAGCCGGGCGTCGCCGACTTCGGGATGTACCAGGAGGCCTTCTTCACCGACCTCTCCGCCGATCCCGCGGATTCGCTCGAACTGAGCCTGGCCGACAAGATCCTGGACACGATGAACCCTGGGGGACTCGTCATGGGCTGGCACTCCTACGCGAAAGACTCGGAGGGGCAGCACGTAACGCTCGTCTCGCAGCACGCCCTGCGAATGGAGGGGCTCAACACCCTGCCCAACACCAGCTTCAACACGCAGATCCCGACCACGCCCGGCTACGAGTTCGAAAACAACCATAACGTGCCACGCGACACGACCATCGAGCCGAAGAAGAAGGTGTACATCGCCCCGGTGCAAACCGACGGCCTCGGCATTGGAGCGTGGCTCAAGGAGGGCCGCGGTGAGCTTCCCTACGCCTGGGAGGTGACGATGAACTGGCAGTGGCTCTCGCCCGCGCTCTTACAGTACTTCTACGACCAGGCCACGCCGAACGACTACTTCATTGGCATGCTCTCCGGCCCCGGATACATGTACCCGAAAGCTGTTCCTCCCGACAAGCTGCCTCAGTTGGTCGACGAAGCCGAGGGGCTCATGAAGAAACTCGACCTGCGGGTCTTCGAAATTATGGACTACTCGCAGGGCACCCGAGAGTGGGGAAACCTGGATCTGACGGAAGAGGTCGTCGACACGTACTACGAGGAGATGCCCAACGCTATTGGCTTCATCAACGGCTACGGGCCCGCATCCACGTTCGACCTGCGGGAGGGGCGTCCTTTCATGTCGTATGACTACTACTTGAGCGAGAACCGCCCCCGTGAGCAAATCATCGCCGATCTCCGGGAACTGGCTCGCCTCAACTCCGAGCGCCCGTACTTTCTTCTCCTCCACGTTCGGCAGCGCAGCACCGTCGAACAGGTCAAGAGCATTTTGGACGCGCTCGGACCCGGCTTTGAGGTGGTCCCCCTGGATGTCTTTCTAACGATGGCCGCCTCGGAGCCTACGTACGACCATCCGCACTACCTGCCGCCCGGCCACAAGGCACCTGCCCGCCGCCGCCCGACCTCCACCGGTCTGCCAGATCAGCGATGAGTGCTTCTACGCGACACAGCCCCGCCTCACGGGCACAGTGCGTGTTTCGCATTGCGTATCTGGCGTCCGTCTACGCAACCCGTCTGCCCGCTTCACGCTTCGATGAGCGCCAATCTTTTTGCCCTTCGCGACCATGAGCCGCCGATGGGGGATCTGGGAGCACAGCCCACGCTCGGCTTTACGCGATCCCTCTGGACCTCGCCCCTCGCTGGCGAGGAGACGGCTCCCGACCGCCGAATTATTCATGCGAAGGCGCTTCAGCTCCACGCGCCGACGCCCCTGCACCGGCTGGGCCTGCGCCGGGCACCGGGGTATCACAAGTGCGGAAGCCAGCAGGCCCTCGACTGGGTGACCGCGTTTCGGATGCGGGTATGGACTGAGGATGGATGGACTGCCTACCGGCACGAGAAATCCCTCTCGCCGCCCGCCCCTGACACCCTTCAGTGGTTCGACCTGGGGGACGTCCGGACCTCAGCCGTAATCCTGGAGGTGCGCCGCTGTGGCATCGACGACTGGTGGACCCCTTGGAACCTGGCCGAGGAGGCGTTCGTGCTGGAGGGCGAGCCGGCCCGTCCGGCGCCCCGCAACGAATCGACACTCGACAAAGAGACGATCTCGATTTCGGACCGTCCCGCCGGGCTCGAGGCTGAGATACGAGACGGGGCCGTTCGGTTCCGGTCGGCCCGGCTGGACGTCGGCTTTTCCCTGAACCGGACTGGGTTTTCGCATCTCTGTGTCGATGAACCGGGGGACGGCGATTTTCGATCAAATCTGCTGCATCGCGAGCCCGGCACGTTCCATCAGGGCTTGCAGCTACACCCTGTCGGGGCGGCGCCCGTGGCGGCCCCATCGCTGCGATACAATGTGGAGGGGACGACCCGCGTGGCGGGCAATCGCGTACTCTACACGGTACGGCTGGGCGACTCGGGCCTGCGCTACCGGCTCGAATGGACGGTGCAGCCAGATCGATTGACGCTCCACGCCGAACGAGAGGGGGATCATTCGCTGCGGGCATGGCACAGCAGCGCTTGGCTCACGGGGCTGCGGAGCACCGTTTCGCCCGCCCACGTCCTGGGCCGCCTCCGTCGAACCGGCGAGACTGGGTGGGTGAACCTTCCGGCCTGGCTGCACGCTCCGGGTTTTGGCAGCCTTCGCCTCCAGTCGTCGGGCGATGCTGTGTCGCTGCGCACCAACGTGTACCGCGCGCAGGACCTCCTCACCGCCGAGGTGAAGCTGGGCGAGCGCCCACAGCCCGAAGGCGACTACCTCCTGCCCGCCGGCCGTCACGAAACCACGCTCGAATGGGTCGTGGACACCCCGGACCGTTCCCTGCAGGAGGCGGCGCCCGATGCCGTTGCGGACGCCGTAGACCGGTGTCGCCTGACGGCCCTCACGTACCGCCCCGACACCGCCACGCTCAGCAACAACGGCGCCTCGATTCACTGCCCCCACTCCATGGACACCTGGGCGGCAACCACCACCCGTCTGGGCGAGGTTCTGCCGGACACCGACGCGTCCTATTTCCTCCGCACTTCGCTGGAGCGATGGCTCGACGGCGGTCCCGGCTACGCCAGCGGACCCCTTCTCAAGAACGACGGCGACCTGCACGATGCTGAGGACGAATACCTGATGACCGGTGCGGCCGGCCTCCTTGGTCTCGCGCTTTTTCTTCAGCGCCGGGGCACAGCCGAGTGGGTCGACCGGTACCGACGGCCGATTCAGCGGCGGCTGGAGAAGGTCCGGGCCCGTGACCTGGACGACGACGGCCTCATTGAGAGCCCGTACCGGACAGGCGTCAGTGGCACCGGGCAGTGGAGCACGAACTGGCTCGACGTCATCTCCTTCGGGTGGAAGGATGCGTTCGCCAACGCCCTCCTCTACCCGGCCCTGACTCGCCTCGCCGAGACGCTGCCGGTTCTGGGCGCCTCCTCCCTCGCCGCCGGGCTCGACGAGTGGGCCGATCAGCTCCGGGCCCGCTATCAGCCGACGTTCTTCAATCCGGAGACCGGATGGCTCGCCGGCTGGCGCTGCAAGAACGACGAGCTTCACGACCACGCCTTCCTGCCCGTCAATGGCGCCGCTGTTTCGGGCGGTCTCCTCGACGCGGACACGGCCCGTACGGTCATGGAGCGGCTCTGGGCCGAAGCCCAGCGGGTCGACTTTCCGGACCCGGTTCTCGGCCTCCCCTGCAATCTCTGGTCCATCCCGGACGAAGACCGGGCCGACATCCTGCAGGGCTACCCGTTCGGGTACTACCAGAACGGGGGCCGCACCCACGCGCAGTGCCATCATTTCGTGAGGGCGCTCTACCGGGTCGGCCTGACCGACGCGGCCGATCATCTCCTGGAACGCCTCTGTCGAGGGCTGGCCGAGGGGCGTACGTACGGGGGCAGCAAGAGTGGCATCGACTGGCGCCACTGGGACGATCGGCCCTGCGGCTACGAGGGCCTGCTCACCGAACAGTTCGGCGTTCTCGCCGTCGCCCTCGAGCGGTACGGAGCTACGCAGGCGGGGCAATCAGCTCAACCGGATGCTGGACCGGTTCCTCCAGAAGAGCGGTGAGCTGCTCCTGACACGAGGTGCCGCTCGCCACGACCGTTCGCCCCTCCCGCTCGTCGCCGGAAAACTGATCGCGCAGGTCGTCCCCCACCGCCATGCTCAATTCGTAGTACTCAGACTTGTAGCCGAAGGAGCCGGCCATCCCACAGCACTCAACGGACGACGTCTGCACGTTGTACTCGAGGGCGTCGAGGAGAGCAACAGTGGGGGGCTCCAGGTTCAGCGTACGCTGCTGGCAGTGGCTGTGGTAGGCCACGGCTTGCCCCTCGCCCGGCCGCAGTGGCCCTGGATCTGCCCCGTCGGCCAGCAATCGCCGCACGTAGTCCATCACCTCGTAGCTCGCCTCGCCCATCGTTGCGGCGGCCGCATCGGGGAGGAGTTTTTCGTACCGCCGCCGAAACATCGCCAGGTCCGTCGGCTCGATCACGACCACGTCTCGTCCGGCGTCGATGGGATCCCGCAGCGCTGCCCAGACCGCCCGTGCCTTCTGCTCGGCAGAAGCAACCAGTCCCTGCGAGAGTGGGGCACGGCCACTGCCCGGTACTGCCGGCACCTCGACCGTGACCCCCAGGGCCTCCAGCGCGCGAACGGCGGCCTTCCCCCGGTCGACGTGAACGTAGTTCGTGTAGACGTCCGGGTACAGAACCACGCGTCTGCCGGCGGTCCCCGAAACATCGGGCCGGTCTCGCTTGGAAAACCAGTCGCGCAGCGTCTCCCGCTTGAACGCAGGAAGCTCCCGCCGCCGATCGATTCCGAGGCCCCACTCCAGAAGGGCGCGGGTGGGGGCCTGGCGGTTAATCCAGTTCGAGAGGGGGGCCGTCGCGCTTCCGACCCTCGCCAGCGTCTCGAACTTCGCAAAGATCCGCTTGCGCAGCGATCCTCCCTCCTCCTCGGCCGCGTCTGGCTGCAGCCCCTCAACGAGCCAGTCCAGGGGCGCCTCCGTGTCCCGATTGAGTCGATCCCGCACCACCGTGTTGATCCACGGGATGTCGATCTTGACCGGGCAGGCCTCCACGCACCGCGAACAGCCGGTGCAGAGATCGTTGAAGGAGTCCGCCGAGTCCAGGCCGTGCACCCCCGCTTCCCACCCTGTGGCGATGCCGCCCGAGTAGGTCTCGCCCCCAAATGCGTGGCCCCCTACCTGCTGAAAATTGGCGCACGAGTTTGCACAGGCCCCACACCGGATGCAGTACAGCGTCTCCTTCAACTGCGGATCGTCCCGCATCGCCATTCGGCCGTTGTCGAGGAGCACGAGGTGGAACGACCGGTCGGCCGGTTCCATCGGATGATCGGGTCGATCGAAGTCGATGGGGGGGGACTCGAACGGGGGCGTCAGGAGCGACACGTACGACGTGATGTCCTGCCCCGTGCCCGACCGCCCAATCAGTTCGAGGAAGGGCTGCAGGTCCTCCACCGTCGGAATAATTTTCTCGACCCCGGCCACTGCGATATAGGTGGGCGGCACCAGCGCCGTCTTGCGGGCGTTGCCCTCACTCGTGACGAGCGTCAGCGTGCCACTGTCCGCCGTGATGAAGTTGGCGCCCGTCATCCCGACCTCCGCCCCCTGGATGAGCCGTCCGAGCTGCTCGCGGGCAAACCGTGTAAGCTCCTCGGCCGTCTCCAGGGGCTCGTCCGGCTCGAAGCGACGATTGAACAGGTCGGCGATGGCCGCGCGCGACTTGTGAATCGCCGGCGCCACGATGTGGGAGGGGTCCTCGTTGGCCACCTGCAGCACCCACTCGCCCAGATCGGTCTCGATCACCTCGGTCCCGGCGGCTTCCAGATGCCCATTGACCTCAATCTCCTCGCTCGTCATCGACTTGCTCTTGACGAGCCGACCGGCGTCCCTCGCCACCTCTGCGATATACTGGTTTGCATCGGCGGCGTCTTCGGCCAGGTAGACGGTTCCCCCACGCGCCTCGACTTGGTCGCGCACCTGTTCGATGAGGTCCGGCAGACGCTCGATGGCCTCCTCTTTGGTCTTGCGGGCCCGCGTCTTGAGCCCGTCGTAGTCGTCTAAACGCTCGACGGACGTGTACCGGCCCGTGTTGAAACCCTGCGTGTTTTGGGCGATTGCCGCGCCCTCGGTCCGCATCAGCTGCCGGATTGCGCTCGCCTTGTCCGTTGTCGTCGTTTGGCTCATGGCTCCGCAACGATGATGACGTGAACGTGCTCGGGCCCGTGCGCCCCCCGCACGAGCGCCCCCATGTCGGCCGTGGCGCTCGGGCCGGTGGCCAGAATGGCCGTCGTCGCAGTCTCTCGCAGCGCCGGGCCGAGCTCTTGGAGAGCGGCGGACATGTCCGGAACGATGTCTGTGGCGCGGAGGACGGCAACGTGGCGCTCCGGAAACAGGCTGGCCGCCTCTGTGGCATCCGGTCCACCCTGGATCACAATCGAGCCGTACGAGGCGATGCCGAGGTGGGCGGCCGTCACCCCTGTGCGAGCAGCCTCCAGTTCAGCGGGCGTTGGATCCACCGTCACGCCCGTACCGTCCAGCGTCAGTCCGCCGAACGGAAGCGACGCCCCGACTGCTGGTTCCGCAATCACCTCTCTGAGCGTGGAGGTAACGGCACCCGCGCCGGTGCGCGTCCAGCCGACCTCTAACCGGTCGAGGGCTTCAAGAAACGTCTGGGTGGGCTCGTTCATCTCGACTCACCCCCCGAAATCTCGTTCTGGAGTTACGGCGACACTGCTTCCTGCTTCGTTCTCGGGGCTGTTGCCGACCCGGCCGGTGTTGCGCGCGGGGACTGCTGACGGGCAACGTACCAGAGGAGCCCCAGTCCGACGGTATTGACGAGGGCCAGTACCCCGAGGAAGGCCGTCCATCCGGCTGCCTCGTAGACCAGTCCCGGGACGTACGAGCCGGCGGCCCCTCCTGTGTAATAGATGGCCACGTATAGTCCATTCACTAGCGAGGAGTCCGCCTCAGTGGACTGATTGACGTATCCGGAGAGGACGGCGTGGAGAAGAAAGAACCCACCGGACGCTGCGACGATCGACGCGGTCACAGCCGAGAACGCGCTTACCCACGCAAGTCCCAATGCGGCCCCGAGTGTAACGCTCCCGAGGGTGATAGCCCGCAGCTTCCCGCCGACGAATTCAACAATCCGGTGGGAAAGCAACGACGCGGCGATGCCGAGAAGAAACCCGATGTAGGCCAGGCCAGACGCGCCGGTGCCCCCCACCCCAAGGTCGCTGATCCGGAAGGGAGCGTAGTTGAGGAGAGCAGTGAACACGAAGAAGGCACTGAATACGACTCCGTAGAGTGGGACCAGCGATGGGGTCTGGAGAACGGTCCCCAGGCGAGAAAGATTGACTTCACGCTGCCGCCGTGTCGGCTCCGGCTCCAACCCCCACGCCAGAACGGCGCCTCCCAGCGTCAGCCCACCGATGCCTAAAAACACCGCCGAAATGCCGATCCAAGCGGCCCCGTACCCGGCGGCGAGGCGTCCTACGAGTCCCCCCAGGACTGACGCGGCCACGTACAGGGCCATTACTCGGGCGACGCGTGTGGCCTGGAGCGAGACGTACGTCATGGTTGCCGCCAGGAGTGTGGAGACCAGTGCTCCCTGAACAAAGCGGATGGCCACTAGTCCCCAGAACACCTCGGTCACTGTGAATGCGAGTTCCGTCCCCGCTAGCAGAAATGCACTTCCGGCCAGAAGCCGTCGAGGAGAAACCACCTGCATGAGAAGCCCCCCGAATAGCGGCACGATTGCCATGGGCAACAGACTCCACGTGATGAGGCTCGCAATTGTCGTTTCCGACACCCCAAGCTCCTCCGCGAGAACCGGGAAGACGGGCTGTGGAGCGTAGAGCAGTGCCATGCCCATGAAGGTCGTCAGCAGGATTGTGAGGACGTCTCGCTTCGCCATAGAATGACTTCCTGGAGGGGGGTGCACAGAGGGAGTGACTCACTGCAACCGTGTAGCCCCTCCACCCAGTGAAGTTCGGTCCCACCGGGAGAAAGAACGACCTTTTCCAGGTCGTCTCGCCTGTTTGTGGGACGTTCCCGGGCCCGCCAGAATGGCGTCTCGGAGAACCATCCCGGGACGATTGACGCCCGAGGCCCGGCCCTCCTTCGTCTCCGCTGCACCTATCGAAGGAACGCCTCCCGCAATCCGCCGTCGACGGTCAAAATTTGGCCTGTCGTCTTGCCGAGCCGGTCGTCACTCACGAGCATGAAGATGGCCTCGGCCTGGTCCTCCGGAGTGATCGGCTCGTTCGTGAGCGTGCGCTCGGCGTAGAAGCTGGCCAGACGCTCGCGTAGCGTTTCGGTGGACTCGTCTGCGTCGTAGTCGAGGCCGTACTTCTCGAGGGAGGCCCGGACGCGGTCCCGCGGGAACATGGCGCTGCCCTCCACGACTGTGGCGGGCGCGAGGCCGTTCACCCGAATCTCGGGGGCCAAGTCGACCGCCAGTTCTCGCACCAGATGGTTTGTCGCTGCTTTGCTCGCGTCGTAGGCAAAGCTCCCAGTCTTGGGCACCACTCCGTTCACGCTCGTCGTGAGTACCATGCTTCCGTCGAGGCCCTGCGCGTCCCAGCGCTCGGCGGCCTCATCGGCGACGAGGTACGCACCCTTCGTGTTCACGTCGAACGTTCGGTCCCAGTCCTCATCGGAGACGCTCCCGTTCTCGTCGGGGCTCACGTACAGCCCCGCCGTCACGACGATATGGTCGAGCCCGCCGTAGGCCAGGACCGCCTGATCGAGGGCCGCCTGGACCGACGAGCGATCGGTCACGTCACAGCCGAGCCCGATGACATCGCCGCAGTTCGAGATGCCGGACCCGGCGACGCCGATGCCCATCCCGATCTCGTCCATGATGTCCTCCGCGGTGGCCTCGGCCGCTTCCTCGTCGAGGTCGAGGGCCACGACAGTCGCATCCTCCTCGATGAGCCGCCCCACCGCTTCTTCGCCGATGCCACTGCCCGCCCCCACGACGGCCACGATCTCTCGGGCCAGCTCCTCTTCGGGGGGCATCCGCTCGATCTTCGCCTGCTCCAGGGCCCAGTACTCGATGTCGAAGGCCTCTTGCCGGGGAAGAGCGGTGTAGGTGTCGATCGCCTCGGCCCCTCGCAGGGCCTCCACGGCCGCTTTGTAGAACTCGGCCGTGACGCGCGACTCGCTCTTGTCCTTGGCCCAGGCCACGAGGCCAATGCCCGGAATCAGGATGACGGTCGGATCGGAGCCGCGCATGTCGGGGGAATCCGGGTCCTTGTGCTCCTCGTAGTACGCGGCGTAGTCCTCGCGGTACTGCTCGAGGCCCTCGTCGAGCGTGTCCTTCAGGGCATCCACGTCCTCCGCCTGCGGATCCCAGTCTACGTAGAGCGGCTTGATGCGGGTGCGCATGAAGTGATCCGGACACGAGGATCCCATCTCGGCCAGTCGCGGCGCGTCTTCGCTGTTGACGAAGCGCTGGAGGATGGGCCCAGTCTCAATGGTGCCGATCACTTTTTTGTCGTGGCTCAGGCGGCCGCGCAGCCACGGAAGCAGCTCCGCGAGGGTCTCGTTCCGCTCCTCCTCGGGCAGGGGATCACTCTTGGCTCCCCCGAACGCGTAGGTGGATTTCCCATTCTGCTGGAGGTACTCCTCGGCCTGTTCGATGAGGGAGAGGCTCAGGAGATAGCACTCTTTGTCGTCGTTGGCCCAGTTGATGATGCCGTGTCCGCCCAGCATGACGCCCTTGGCGTTCGGGTGGGCCTCACAGATGCGCTGCATCTCCAGTCCGAGCTCGAAGCCGGGCCGCTGCCAGTCGACCCACACGATTTCGTCTCCATAGACCTCCCGCGTGATTTCCTTGCCGTTCTCGGCGGTGGCAATGGCCAGGCAGGCCACCGGATGGGTGTGGTCGACGTGCGTGTACGGGACGAAGCTGTGCAGGGGCGTGTCGATCGAGGGGGCCCGCGGGTTGAGGTCGTACGTGCAGTGCTCGTACATGTCGGTCATCGCGTCCTCGGCGGGCGTCTTCACGCCCCGCTCGTCGAAGTCGGCGTAGACGTCCTGCAGGGCCAGCAGCTTCTCCTGGTACAGCGAGGCAAAGTTCTCCTTCTTGGCCGTCCGCAGGTCGCCGCCCGACCCCTTCACCCAGAGCACCTCCACCTCCTCGCCGGTAAGCGGGTCAGTCTCCATCAGTTTCGACGACGTGTTGCCGCCGCCGGTGTTGGTGATGCGCCAGTCGTCGCCCAGCAGATTGGAGCGGTAGACGAGCCGTTCGACCGGGTCAAGCTGATCAGCCGTCGCATCGTCCCACAGGTTGTCGACATGCTCGAACGTCGTCTGAATCAATTCCATGGGTCTCAAGGATGTTTTTCAGTTCGAAATGTAGTGTGTTTTCTAAAGGTGGAGTTCCAATGTGAAAGAGGAGTGCTCGTGTATTTCGTATTTCGTAGTGCGTATTTTTTACTCTTATGAAATACGTAACACGGAATACGCAGTTATCACCTTTCTTCCCTGCTCTCCCTTTCCCCCCATCCGGTCATCCGGGCTCGTACGTCCGAAGATCAGTGCTCGCCCGAACGATGTCGCGGATGGAAACGCCGTCGGGCAGCCCGCCCATGGTGCGCGCCTGGATGAGCAGATTGCCCAGTGCGGTTGCCTCCGCCGGCCCGGCCACCACGCGCCGCCCTGTGGCATCGGCCGTCCACTGGCACAGCAGCTCGTTGCGCGAGCCGCCGCCCACGAGGTGAACCACCTCGATCTGCTCGCCGACGAGCTGCTCCATTTGGTCCAGCTTGTCCCGGTAGTCGGCGGCGAGGCTCTCGAGGATGAGGCGCACAACCTCGCCCCGCGTCTCCGGGGTCGGCTGATCGTTCTCCTCGCAGTAGGACCGAATCTTCTGAGGCATCTGCCCCCGCTCCAGGAAGCGAGGCTCGTTCGGATCGACGGTGCCGAGGGACGCCGCCTCCGCGGCCTCCCGCTGGAGCGTGTCGTGGTCGAACTGCTGCCCCTGATTCTCCCAGGCCCGCTCGCACTCCTGCAGGATCCACAGCCCCGTCAGGTTCTTCAGAAAGCGCACGGTGCCGTCCAGGCCCAGCTCGTTGGTAAAGCTGGCCTCGCACGCTGCGTCGGTGAGGACCGGCTCCTCCCGCTCTACGCCCAGGAGGGACCACGTGCCGCAGCTGATGTAGGCCCAGGGGGGCCCGTGCTCGTCCGCCGGGACGGCGGCCACGGCACACGCCGTGTCGTGCGTACATCCCGCAACGACCTCGACGGGGGTGCCCGACGGGGAACGGGCGGCGTGGCTCAGCGGGCCAAGCGGAGTGGCGGGCGGAATGATTTCGGGCCAGGTGTCCGGATCGATCCCAACTTCCTCCATCAAGCTGGTCGCCCAGACGTGGCGGCGCACGTCCAGAAGCTGGGTCGTGCTGGCCATCGATCGCTCGACGACCGGTTGATCGGAATAGCGGTAGTGAATATAGTCGGCGATGGGAAGACGCAGGGCCGTGTGCTGCACGAGGTCCGGTTCCATCCGCTGATCGGCCAGCACCTGGTAGAGGGTGTTGATGGGCAGAAACTGGATGCCCGTCGTGGAATAGATGGTCTCGCGCGAAAGTCGGTCGAGCGTTTCCTCCATCACGTCCTTCCCGCGCGGATCGCGGTAGCAGTACGGATCGCGTAGCGGCGTTCCCTCCGCGTCCAGGGGCACGTAATCGACGGCCCACGAGTCGACCGAGAGGCTTTGCAGGTCGGACGTCTCCTCGAGGGCCTTCCGGAGCCCGGCATCGATCTCGTCCTCCAGGACCGCAAGGTCCCAGAACAGTCGTTCCCTCTCCTCAACGAGAGGCGTCTCGAACCGGTGTACCTCGTCCACGTGCAGGCGGCTGCCGCGAAGGGTCCCCAGCAGCGCGCGCCCGCTGGAGGCTCCCAGGTCGAACGCAAGGTACTGAGGTGCGGACGAAACCATGGTGTGGCTAAGCGTTCTGAATGCCGGCAAACGTCCAACGGGACTGCTCCTGAATAGGCGACGGCCCTCGTCGCCCGAGATCCAGCCGCCCCTACAGGCTTTGTGGGGGGGTGTACTCGCCCTCCGACCGCTCCTCGTGCTTGGCCTCGCGGTACCCGGACGCCCGAAAAGTGTCAACGGGATCGAGGGCACCCCCCTGTCGCCGCCGAGCCTCGGCTACGAGCGCCGACACGTCAGTTTCGTATGCCGCCTTCAGCGTGTGTTCAGCCTGGAGGACATCATTGCTCTGCTGATACTCGTCCAGTTGGTCACGGTCGACGAGCAGCGCTTTCGCGTAGGCCTTCTGCAACTGGTCGACCGTCTGCAGGAACGCCTCGATCGGGTCCTTGAGGTTGTGACTCTGATCGATCATGTAGTCGGGATCGAAGCCTTCAAGGTCCTCCTCCTCGGCGTCGACCAGCTCGTTGAACACGAGGAAGAGCTGGTAGGGCTTGATCGATCCCGTCGTGAGATCGTCGTCCCCGTACTTGCTGTCGTTGAAGTGGAAGCCCCCGAGCTTGCCGGCCGTCAGCAGCCGCGCCACCACGAGCTCGATGTTCGTGTTCGGCAGATGATGGCCGAGGTCGACGAGGCACTGGGCCTGTTCGCCGAGCCGGTTGGCCAGCATGAGCGACGAGCCCCAGTCCTGCACCACCGTCGCGTAGAAGGCCGGCTCGTACGGCTTGTGCTCGGTGTAGAGCCGCCACCCCGTGGGCAGCGCCTTGTAGACCTCTTGCAGGCACTCCAGCACGCGGTCGAAGCTCTTGCGGAGGTGCATCTGCCCAGGGTAGTTGCTGCCGTCGGCCAGCCAGATGGTGATGGCCTCCGAGCCGAGCTGCTCGCCGAGCTCCACGACGTGCAGGTTGTGGTCGACGGCCTGCTGCCGCACGGCGGGATCGGTATGGCTGAAGGAGCCAAACTTGTAGCTGCGCTCCTGGTCCGGCTGATCCTGAAAGGTGTTCGAGTTGACGGCGTCGAAGCCCAGATCGAGGTCGTCGGCATGAGCCTTCAGCGTGCCCACGTCGTCCGGCTCGTCCCACGGGATGTGGAGAGAGACGCGCGGCGTGCCCCGGGTCAACTGCTGGATGACCGCGACATCCTCCATCTTTTCGTATACGTTTCGGGGCTCGCCCGGCCCCGGAAACCGCCCGAAGCGGGTGCCGCCCGTCTCCAGCGCCCAGGACGGCACGGCCACGTCGAACGAGGCAACCCGTTCAACGAGAGCATCCACGTCGTGACCGCGGCGATCGAGACGCTCTCCGAGGGCCTCAAAAGCGCGCCGATGGGACGCTACGTGCTCGTCGTTCGCGGCGGAAATGTGTGTGTGCTCAAGCATGGCGCCCGGAGGAATCAAAGAGGAAAAAGAACGTTCGTCAGTGCGCCTTAGCTGCACGGTCGGCGGCGGTGTCGTCGGCAGTGCGCCCCTCGAACCGGTTCCGCCCCTCTACGAGCGCGCGCATCTTGGCGTCGGCGATGGAGCGCTCCAGCATCCAGAAGCCGCAGTCGGGGTGAACGTACTCGATCCGATCGGGCCCCACGATCTCGGCGGCTGTTTCGATGCGCCTGGCCACCTCGTCGGGGTCTTCGACGACCGTCGTCTTGATGTCGATGACCCCGAGCCCGATCCCAATCTCGGGACGCAGCGCGTCGAACTGATGGAGCTCCTCGTACCCGCGCCGGGCAAACTCGAGCACCATGTGGTCGACGTGCAGGTCGTTCATGTACCCGAGGAGGGCGTCCCACGTCCCCTGCTGGATGGACTGGCCCCCGTAGTTGCCGAAGCACAGATGGACGGCGGGGGTGTTGGGCACGGCGTCGAGCAACACGTTGAGTGCGCTCGCCGCCCAGTCGGCCTCTTCGGGGGAGCCGGTCAGGTTGGCCTCGTCGAACTGAACGACGTCGGCGTCGATTTCCCGGACCTGATCGGCCATCGCCTCGGCGAGGGCATGCGCCAGGGCGGGCCGGTCGTCGTAGTGCTCGTCGAGCAGCGTCTTGCTGAGCATGTGCGGGCCGGTGATCGTGAACTTGACCGGGTGATCGGTCAGGGCCCGTACGCCCTCGTAGTCGTCCACGAGATTGAGCGTCCCCGGGCCCACCGGCCCCTCGACGACCGCCGCGGGCTCTTCCCGAAACGCCATTTCCTCCCGCTCCCGAAAGGCCTGCTCGTCGGCCCGCGTGACTGCACTGCGCACGTTGGAGAGCGGCTCGACGAAGTAGTCGATCATCCCGTTCGTCTCGGGATGGTTCACGTCGAACCGGTACAGCTCCCCGTCGGCCACGAGATCCATTCCGGCCCGCTCCTGCGTCTTTAGCACCACTGCCGTGGCATCCCGCAGGGCCTGCTGGGTTGGGGATTGAAGAAACCAGTCGATGGCCGGATAGCTGCCGACGACCGTTGCTTTGATTGAGGGCGCATTCATGACGTATTTTTCCGTAAGTTTGTGAGTGTCAGGAACGTCGGTGACGATACCTCCGCTGCTCTTTGAAGCAATCTGCCCCGCAGCCCTTCGAGTCGCCCCCCAATAACCGAAGGGCATCACTGCACGAAGTCCCCAACGCTATAGCCGATCGACCGTCATCCCCCCGTCGACCATGATGACCTCCCCGGTCGAATACGGCAGGTCCCCCCGAGTGAGCATGGCGGCCGCCTTGCCCACGTCCTCGGGCTGGCCCCACCGATCCTGCAGCATGAGGCCCTCCTCGATGAGTCGGTCGTACTTCTCTTTGGCGCCGCTTGTCATGTCCGTGTCGACGATGCCTGGTCGTATCTCGTACACCGGAATGTCAAACTCCGACAGCCGGACGGCCCACAGCTTCGTCGCCATCGTGAGCCCGGCCTTCGAGATGCAGTACTCCCCTCGGTTCGTGGAGGCCACCGTCGACGAGATAGACGTGATGTTGATGACACACCCTTCGTAGGCCTCGTCATCCGCCTGCTGCTTCACCATCCAGTTGGCCACGAGCTGCGTGAGAAAGTAAGGTCCTTTCAGATTGATGCCGAGGACCCGGTCGAAGCTTTCCTCCGTGGCGTCAAGCAAATCCCGCCGCTCCCGCGGCGCCACGCCCGCATTGTTCACCAGCACGTGGAGGCGGCCATAGTGCTTCCGAACGCCGGCCACGAGGCGCTCTCGGGCGTCAGGGTCGCCGATGTCGCAGGAGAGGTACAGCACGTCGACGCCCCGTTCGCGAAGGTCATCGAGGGTCTCCTCTACGGCCGCCGTCTCGCGTCGACCGCAGAGGGCCAGGTCGTGCCCTTCCTCGGCCAGGGACTCGGCAATGCCAAGCCCGATGCCTCGTGTACCGCCCGTGATGAGTGCGATTTTGTTCATTCGTAGGTGTCGCGTCCGTTTGTGGTGTGATGGTCAAGTTGCAGTCGCCCTCGTCCCTCGACGACAGTCGGGGAGACGGGATGGAATCACAGTGCCGGGACCTCGACCCAGGTCCCCTCTTCGGCGGCTTGCTCGCCCAGCTCGGCCAGCTGCACGCCCTTGGCACCCTCGAGGAGATCGTACGGAAAGGGCTCGTCGGCCACGACGTGGCGTAGAAAGAGCTCCCACTCCCGTCGAAACGCGTTGTCGTACTCGCGCCGGGTAGGCACGCGGCTCCACCCTTCGTCGAAGTCGACCGGTTGGGGGATGTCGGGATTCCAGACCGGCTTCGGAGTTGCTTCGAGGGGCTGTACCCAACACTCCCGCAGGCCCGCGACGGCCGATCCCTCGGTGCCGTCCACCTGAATGGTGAGCAGGTCATCGCGGCGCACGCGGACGCACCACGACGAGTTGAACTGAGCCACGATGTCGTCCTCCAGCTCAAAGATGGCGTACGCGGCGTCTTCCGCCGTCGCCTCGTAGGGCTCGTCGTCCTCGTCCCACCGGCGGTCGATGTGCTTCCTCGCAGTGCACGAGAGGCGCTCTACCTCGCCGAACAGGTTGTCGAGCACGTAGCGCCAATGGCTGAACATGTCGAGAATGATTCCCCCTCCGTCCTCCTTGCGGTAGTTCCAGGATGGGCGCTGCGCCTCGATGACCTCGCCGGTAAATACCCAGTATCCAAACTCGCCCCGCACCGAGAGAATCTCCCCAAAAAATCCGGTATCGATCAGCTCCTGCAGCTTCTGGAGGCCGGGAAGCCACAGCTTGTCCTGCACCACCCCGTGCTTCACGCCCGCCTCCTCCGCGCGCTCGTAGAGATCAACGGCCGTCTCCGTCGTAAGCGCCGAGGGCTTTTCGCTGTAGATGTGTTTGCCCGCGTCAATCGCCCTCCGGACGCGGGGCGGACGCAGCTCGGTGAGAAGGGCGTCGAAGTAGATTTCGTTATCGTCGTCGGCCAGGGCCGTGTCGAGGTCCGTCGTCCAGGCGTCGATGCCCGTTTGCTCGGAGAGGCGCCTCAGCTTCGAGGCATTGCGTCCCACGAGGACAGGCTCGGGCATAATGACCTCCCCGTTCCCGAGGGGCACCCCGCCATCCTCCCGGATCGCCATGACGGATCGCATCAGATGCTGATTGCTCCCCATCCGGCCCGTCACGCCGTTCATGACGATGCCGGTGGAGTGCGTGGTGGAAGGGTTCATACTAACAGAGAGCACAGGTGAGAAGCGATAGAGAACCGGAGGGGGCGCCTGATGTCCTCATCCGACGTTCCCCTCCGCCGGTCGTGTGCACTGCGGATGGGCGCCTTCGGGCAGGGGCGGCGCGTCCTCGCCCGCTTCCGGAAGCGTCCCCTCCAGCTCGTGCCACCAATGATCCACCGGCTCCGCGGGCGCGTAGCAGTAGATCATCGTCAGCGGCGTGTCCGAGACGTTCGTGAGCTGATGGTATTCGTTGGACGGGACATAGATAACCTGTCCGCCATGTACGGTCTGAATCTCGTCGCCGACGCACATTTCCCCGGTTCCCTCGAGGATGAAGTAGATCTCTTCCTGCTCGTGGTTGTGCCAGGGCACTTGTCCGCCCTCCGGGTCCAGCTCCACGTAGCCGAGGTTGAAGTGCTCAGCCTGAACCGAAGAGGACCCCCCGACAAGATTTTTGGTCATCCGCTGTGCGGGGAAGGTGCGTCCGTCAGCGTCGTCTAGATTTTCAATAGTCATGATGAGGAAGCGTCGTCTAGAAAAAACGTGTAGTACGGGTCGTCGTGTGCGATCCGCTGCAGATAGAGCGCGAGCTCGCGGGCGTGATAGTCGCCCCACATGGTCGACTCGTCGCAGGGGACCGACTGGCCGTCCGGCACGTGATCCCAACCGTTGGGCCAGTGATATACGGAGTGCAGAATGAGTCCTTGGTGACCTGGATCCGTGCTCAGATACGGTTCCTCGAAGAGCGTCGACGCGACCCGCCGCCCGGCCCTCCAGTACCGCTCTCCGGAGCCGTTCTCCGTGTCGCTCCGGTCGGACAGGTATCGGCCCAGCCGGAGCAAGCCCTGTGCGGCGATGGCGGCGGCCGAGCTGTCGACCGGCTCATGGGGATTGTAGGGGTCGGCGGGTCGTTCGCGGTGCCCCTCGATCTCACGGAGCCCCGGCGCCCCGGTGTCCCAGTACGGCACTCCTCCCGGAGGGGTGCTGTCGATGTAGAAATCGCACGCTGCACGCGCCGCCCGGCGCATCGTGGCCTCGATCTGCTCCGGATCGCCGTGCGCCGCAATGGCCTCCCGGTCGAGCGTGTCGAGGAACTCGAGCTGTTCGGCGTACCCACACATAATCCAGGCGAGTCCCCGGGTCCAGGTCGTGAGGGGCGAGTAGCCCTGCTGGGTGTTGGGACATCGGTATTGCCCATCGTTGACGTTGAAGACTCCCTCGTGCGCCACGCGTCCCCACCGGTCGGCGCGGTCTCGGCCATCGCCGTAGTAGACGTTGTACTCGGCGGTCGTCCGCGCATGGGTGATGAGGCGGCCCAGGAGCGAAATTTGCTCGTCGTCCTCCACCATCATCTGATGCCCCAGTTGATGAGCCACCGCCAGCACTCGCAAGGACCGGATCGTGTCCGAGAACAGCGAGTGCGGGCCGTTAAAAGAGTAAATGTAGCCGCCCTCGGGACGGTCGGTCCACCGTCGCGCCTGCACCGAGCCGGAGCTTTTGAGGGCCATCTCGTAGAAGCGGCGCTCCCACGGATCCTCGTCGATCCGGCCCTCCTCCATGAGCCGGAGCAGGTTTCCGTAGGTGCTCACGTTATTGAACCCGTGGTCGTGAACCCCGAAGTGCGTCACGTGCGAGGCCATTTTGTCTACGGTCTCCGACCGTCCCACCCTCAGAAAGTCCGATGCTCCGGTGGCGTCGAATTGCAGGATCGACGAGCCATACTGAAACCCCTGCGTCCACTCCGTCCAGCCTCGAGTGGTGTACTCTCCCTCGACGGTGAAGACAGGAGCGCCCTGGGAGGGATCAAACTGCGCCTCGATGGCCTGGATCTTCTGCGCGGAAAGCTCCCACACCCGGTCCAGGCCCGACGCGAGCTCATCGACGGTCGGTGGGTCGTCAAGGTCGATCATCGTAGTCGTCTGTTCGGAATGCACGTTCGGTGGACCCGTGTGGCGGAAACCCGCCTCATCCGGTTTCCGGGGCGTTCTGGGGACTCTTCTACGCGAGCTGCGGGAAGCGCGTCCCCCGAAGCGGCTCGCCCACCTCGCTCGTGATGCTGTCCTCAAACGGGTTGTCCATGTCCTCGTCGGGGCCGTAGGTGATTCCCTCCGGAATGAAGATGGCCACGAGCGCCCGCCGGACGTGATCGGTCGTGTTCGCATTTGCGTAGTGGAAGGTCAGCCCGTGGTGGAACGTGCAGCTCCCGGCCTCTAGCTCGACCGGCTGGGGGTTCCACTGGGCCTTTCGCTCCTCGGAGACGTGCTCCTTGAGGGCAGCCCCCTCCCCCTCGAAGGAGATGGGCGGAAACTCGCCCCACTTGTGGGACCCCGGGATGAACTGCATGCAGCCGCGCTCTACGGTTACGTCGTCGAGCGCCATCCAGCACGAGAGCATGCCCGGCTCCGCAGAGGGCCAGTAGGGTTGATCCTGATGCCAGGGCGACGGAGCGCTGGGCCCCGGTTCTTTCACGAGGGCCTGGTCGTGGTACAGACGAACGCTGGAGCTGCCTGTGAGTCGCTGGGCCATCCGGGCGACGCGTCCTCCCTGGATATAGGCCCGCACTTCAGGGTATTGCTCCCAGAGATTGATCATCTGGAGGATGCGCTCCGCCTCCTCGTCGTCGCCGGCCAGGTCGCGCGAAGCGCCCTCGCGCTCGGCCTGCGCCTTTCCGACGCCGCGCCGGAGGGCCTCAACCTCACGGTCATTGAGCACATCCCGGAAGGCAACGTAGCCGTTCTCTTGGAAGAATTCGACTTTTTCGTCGGGGACTGGGTACTCGCCAGTGAACAGGTCCTGATCAACGGTGTTGGTTTCCATGGTAAATCTCGTCTGGTAATGAAGGATTACTGCGTGATCCAGCTCTTGAGTGTCGTGGTTTCGAAGTCGAGTAGGCGTCGCCGGTCGTCGTGGCGCAGCAGAAGGCGATTGCTCCCGGTCTCAGCGCGCATGAACGGCCCACCAAAGAGCGGCCAATCCGCGTAGTCGACCGGCGATCCGTTCACCACCGGGGGGTCGCCGTACGTAAATTCGATCCGATCGCCTCGCAGCGACGTGAACTCGACCCGCGGCGTGGGCGATGTCCTCGTCGCGAGGGGCAACCCGCGAACGGCCTCCTTGAACGCCTCGAAGGACGGGTACTGCCCGGCCGGGGCCACCTGCAGGACGGTGCCATTGTGGCGGTGCGGGCTGTGCAGACGCCATCCCTTGCCCCCCTCCCGCTGCCACTCATAGGCGGCCAGCGGGTAGTAGGCAATAAGGGCGTCGCCGCCGCGGGCAAAGATCCATCCGGCGTCGCCTGTCTCTCGTCGGCTCAACTCCTTCGAGAAGTAGCCGCTGATGTGCGGAAATCGAGACAGGTCCTCGGGAATGTCGTAGAGCGCCACGAGCGCGTCCTTCACCTGCACCACCTCCTCGTAGGGGGACGCGCCGGTCCACTTGTCCGGCGAAGTGTACGTCTTCTTGGACCGCACCACGGCGGGAACCAGTCGCTTCGGCTCCTCCGGAAAGTACATCGCCAACTCGCGGCTTGAGGCGTACGGATGCATCGAAAACAACACGTGATAGCCGTCTTTCGGGTCGTCTGGGGTCCAGAGGAGCTCCCAGGTATGCTGCTGGATCGGCTGGAGAAGCCCGCCCTGGATGGAGCCGAGGGCGTACTCCTCGCGCATGTAGGTGTATTTGTAAACCCGCTTGCTACGGACATCGCTGTAGCGGATCCGGTCGCGCGTCCGCTTTCGTTCGCGGTGCACGTAGGGCTCGGAGCGATCCGTGCCGATTTCGTGGAGCACTGCCGGGGGCTCGTATCCGCTCATGGCCAGAATCATCGCTCCCCGCTGCGGGCGGAACGGGGCGTTCCCGAAGAGAAGCCACGCGTACGCGGTGCTGTTGTCCCGCCACCGCCTGAAGAGGGGCTCCGGATAGATCCGGCTGAAAGCCCCGGCGTAAAGCCCGTTTAGGCTCTCGGCGGCGAAGTCGGCCAGGAGGTAGTCGAGCATCATGTGGGCCTGTTTTCGCATCTTAGGATCCTCCGCGAAGGCGTACAGCAGGCCCATCGAGGCGACGTAGTAGCTCATGTAGTGGGGCGAGTCGAACTCGCCCTGGCCCTGCCGCGTGGTCCGATCAATCCAGTGGAGGAGGTAGTCGCGGGCCTCCCGTCGATTTTCGGCTGAGCTCTTGCCGTTGAACCACTCCTCGCCCGGCAGTCCCGAGCGGAGCTGGGCCATGAGGTAGAGCGAGGAGTAGTACATTGCCCAGTGGTTCTCGGTATCGCCGCGATAGGGGCGGTACGTGCGCCACAGGTCGCGGAGACGGTTCTGGTAGTCGGGCGGAAGCACGTCGCGCCCCACGAAGTTGACCAGCGTCATCGGATACATCCAGAACATGCTGCCACTCGGGTCCTGCATCAGCGTGTCGAGCCGGGCCTTGACCCAATCCAGGTTCTGCTCGCGGTACAGGTTGGCCGCGATGGCGTTGAGCCCCCCAGACGACAAATCGTCCGGATCGGCCCGGTTCGCGTACACGTCGATCATCGAGTCGGCGCGGGCCTGATAGCGGGCCAGCCGGTCGGCCGGGGTCTGAGGCACCCGGTCCTGAGCGCGGGCGGTCGGTAGCACCACCGCGGCGAGCACAATCGGGCCCAGGGCCCCCGCGACACGTTGAAGAAGCTGTCTAACGGGCATCGCTTTCTACACCCTCCGATGACGGAATCTCGAAAAACTGCATGTCCCGGACGACGGCTCCATCCAGCCCCGCATGCTCCCACCCCTTCCCCCCCTCTTCACGGTAGAAGACCCCGTCCCCGAGCGTCCCTGCCCAGAGCCGGCCCGTCCGACGAACGTCGAACGTGAGGGCGTGGATGCGACGGTCAAGAAGTCCGGTCTGCCGCCACGTTTCTCCGCCGTCATCACTCACGTACACGCCGCCCTCGTAGCCCGCCGCCGCCAGTCGGTCCGGATCCGTCGGGTCGACAGCGACGGCGTGGACCGTTTCGATCCCGGCCTCCACGGAGGACCAGGTCTTTCCTCCGTCCCGGGAGATCATCACGCCCTTCTCCTCCGTGCCGGCCACCCACAGTTGCGGACTCGCGGTGCTTTGCGTGACTTCGCGGATGGCTCGCTCACGGGGTCCCACCGGGGCCCAATTCGCCCCGCCGCTCGTCGTGCGAAATAAGCCGCCCTCGCTGCCAACGACAAGATGGCCGGCGTGGCGCTGGTCCACCGCGATGGTCTGGGTGAAGGTCGACTGCGGGGCCGGAATGCCGGCGTTGACCTCCGTCCATGTGTCCCCCAAATTTGGGGAGTGCCAGACGCCGTACGCCGTGGCGGCGTACACGTGGGTTGGGGCGTTCGGGTCGACGGCCACGTCGAGGACTTCCGTGATCTCCCACCCGGTCGTAATTTTCCAGGATGTGCCGCCGTCCAGGGTCCGGAGCACGCCGTTTCCACACGCCAGGAAGATGGCGCCGGGATCGGACGGGACCGCGTCTAGCCCAAAGTTGCGCGTGGTGCCCCACCCAAGGTGGGCCCAGCTCGTGTCGGTCTTGTGCCGGTAGAGCCCTGCGGCCCCCGTCTTCTCGCCCCCCACAGCCACAAAGCCCTCTAGCTCCAGGACGGAGACGTGTAGCGTGGGCGTGGTCTGGGCTGGGGCGGAGGCAACGCCGCCCAGCAGTAGGACGGAAAGCACAACGAATCGCATGCGCCAGGAGGTCGTCAAGTCAGTAATCATGCCTGTGTCGAGGTCGAGGCCGCCACGGCCCGGAGTGAAGGCTTGTCCGAATGATCTAGGATCGTCGCAGTCATCGCAAAAGGGGGCACCGAGGGTCTGGGGGTCACACCGCTTGCGGCGAGCGAATGTCCGGAACCGGTTGGCGGGCGCTCGTCTCCGCCGAATGGTGAAGTGCCTCGACCACCGCCAGGGCCCGAAGGCCCACCCATCCGTCGGTTTCGGGATCGGTGCCCTCACGGATGGCCCGTCCGAAGGCCTCCATCTGCCGGGCGTAGCTCTCGTGCGAGTGCGCCGAGAAGTCGTCCCGTTCGGCGGGCCCCCCACCGTGCTTGGTCGTGTTCTCCCCGGTCCGGAACCAGAGCTTGTGGGCGTTGCTCCGGAGCGTGGCCTCCGTGCCTGTAATTCGGTACTCGAAGGTGGGCTGCGTGCAGTAATTGCTGATCAGGGTCCCCTGAAGACCGTCCTCCGTCCGGAATGTAGCTGCCACGCCATCGACCACGTCCGGCGGCGCTGTGACCGACCGCGTGAACGCAAAGACCTCCGTGATTGGGCGAAAGAAGTAGTGCACGAGGTCGATGCCGTGTATGCCGAGCTGCATGATCGGCAGGAGTGGACACTGATCGGGCTGCAGGCGCCAGGAATCAGGCGGGAGGTGCTGCACGGTGTCCATCGAAAAGTGGATCTCCATGCTGACGACATCGCCCAGCCCACCTTCCTCCAGCACGCGACGGGTCTTTCGCGGGCCTCGACTGCGACGCATGTCGTGGCCCACCATCAGAAGCCGGTCGGCGGACTCGGCTGCCTCGATCATGGCCCGGCCGTCGGCCACGGTATTGGCGATGGGCTTCTCGACGAGCACGTGGAGCCCCGCCTGGAAGGCCGCCTCGGCCTGGGACCGATGCAGGGCGTTGGGGGTCGCCAAAACGACCGCTTCCAGATCGTCGCGCCGGAGCAGCGCCTCGTACGAGGCCGCAGGGTCGCCCCCGAACCGCTCGGCCGCGTCGTGCATGGCGGTCTCGTCGACGTCGTAGACGGCCCGCAGGTCTACGAACTCTGTATCCTCGATGGCGTCCTGGATGGCGTGGCCGTGGCCGCCCGCGCCCACCAGGGCGAGACGTACGGGTGCGGAGGAAGTCGGGGTGTCCACAACGGTTACGCGTTTGGTTCGTCAGCGGGGTGAGTCGCGGTGGCCTCGGCGATCAGGGTCTCTAGCACGTCTAGGCTCGCGCGCGAGTTCTCGACCAGCGGTTTGCAGTGGGTTTCGAGCGTCACGTGACCCAGGGTCGTGTCCTCGACGATCCAGGACAGGATCTTTCCCCAGGGCGTGACGCCCTCTCCAACCGGCCGCCAGGGCACGTCCGGGTCGTCCGGCGTGTAGTCCTTGACGTGCACGTTCGAAATGTGCGGGCGAATCGTCTCAAAGCCCCTCCGATCGGGACGAAGGCCGCCCCAGTGCTGGTTTGCTGGATCCCAGTTGAGGGTGAGCGCGGGATGGTCAATCTCATCGAGGAGGGCCGCCGCGGGCCCCGGGCGACCAATCCAAAAGTCGGGTTCGTTCTCGATGGCCACCGTGAGACCGGCCGCGGCGGCACGCTCGGCGACCCGCTCGAACGTCCGCATCACCCGCGTCCGATTGCTCGACGGCTCTTCCTCGTGGCGGGCAAGGCCAAACACCACGAGCCGTGGGCACTCGAAGCGGCGGGCCCGTTCGATGGCCCGAGGGAGCACCGCCTCCAGTTCGCGGTGCAGACGCTCCTGATCGTCGACCGTGCCCTTGAGGATGCCGGGCGACACCGCCGTGATCTGTGCTTCCGAGCGGACGGCCTCGTCCACGAGGTGCACCTCCCGGTCCGTAAAGAACGGGAACCGGTCGTCGCCCCCCTCCCGCAGCTCGAAACGCGAAATGCCCCACTCTCGGCTCACGTCGAGGGCCTCGGCCAGGTCGCGGGAGACCTCGTCCGTGACGACTCCAATGTCGAGCGCGCGGTCACTCATTACTGCTCCTGGTCTGCTTGTGCTAGGGTGGTGTCGACGCCCGGCCGCCGCCGTTGGAGCAGGGCGTTGATGTCTCGCTCGGCCCTGCGGAGGGTCTCCTCAATGCCCATGCGCCCGTAGGCAAATCGCTCGATGTACGCGCCGAGAATGCCCTGCGCGCGGCCGAGGCGCGGAAAGATCTCCGGGGCCTTAATTTTCTGCTCCAGGAAGGTTTTCAAGTACGGGTCCTCACTGAATTTCGGCATGGCAGCCACCGACTTCGTCACGGGAATGACACCGCCAATATCAGCGTAGCGTGCATAGGCCTCCTTCGACATCAGGAACTCGATGAAGCGCCACGCCTCCTTCGGGTGGGCGGACTGTTTGCTCACGGTCCAAACGTACGGCGTCCCGGCACTAAGCGAGGTGTCGCGCTTCGGAAGTGGGGCGGCGCCGAAATTAAGGTCCGGGTAGTTCTTCCGGAGCCACCGAACCACGTGCACCTCGCGGATGAACATTGCCGCCTTTTCGCGGCCGAATCCCTGTTGATCGCCTTGCAAATCGATCGAGTCAAGGTTCTTTTCGAAGAGGATCGTCTTGTAAAACTCAAGGGCCTCGCGGCCGGCCTCCGAGTTGAAGGCGGCGCGCCGCCCCCCTTCGGTGAAGGCTTCCCCTCCCGCCGAGAAGAGAAACGTGAACCACTTGCCCGCCGTGCCGGGCTTGTAGCCCCGCTTGCGGAGCGAGAGGCCCGCCCGCGTCACGTTCCCCTCCTCGTCCCGGACTGTCAGCTTCTCGGCGTAGTTCAGCAGTTCCCTCCAGGTGCGCGGGGGGCGCTCCGGGTCCAGCCCCGCCTTCCGAAACATGTCTTTGTTGTAGTACAGCACGGTCGGGCTCGCCGCGGCCGTCATGCCGTAGCACGTTCCTCCGAAGTAGGGAGCCCGCCGGATCGTCCGGTTCCGACTCTCCTCCTGCACGAGCCCCTCGATGAAGGGCGGCGCCTTCTCAGCGAGGCCGAGGGAGACGAGCTCGGCGAGCAGGTCCGCCTGGACAAAGAAGAGATCGGGCGCCTGACCGCTACTGTAGCGCAGGCGGAGTTTAATCTCGTAGTCCTTCAGGGAGCTGCCCGGAAACTGCTCGATGACCACGTCGACGTTCGGGTGGCGCTTCTCATAGGTTTTTTCCGCCCACTCGTAGTAGGCGACCTGCTGTGTGCTGATGAGCAGGAGGTACGCCGTAATCTGCTTGCGACCGTCGTCCGTCCGCGCCTGGTCGCCGCTCGTACACCCTCCAATCGACAGGACCACGGCGAGCAGACACGCGACGATCCCAGCCCGGCGTCCTGTCCGCGCTCTTGTTGCTCCGGTCCAAATGCAAGGACTGCTTCTCTTCATGACCGGCTATTGCGGGATCCGTCGCAATCTACTCAATAGAGGCTGTGTGTTGCGTATTTCGAAACGGTGGAAGCCCCCTCCCCACGCAATACGAACTACGCAATACTGACGACAACGCCTACCCCTTGATCCCCGTCATCGTCACGCCGCGGATAAATTGTCGCTGCATCAGCAGGAAGAAGAGGATGATGGGTAGCACCGCCACCGTCGACGCCGCCATCATTTTTACAAACTCGGGATTGTTAATGTCGGAGAATCCAAGGATGCCCACCTCCACCGGCTTCAGCTTCTCGCTGTTGATCACGATGAGGGGCCACAGGAAGGCGCTCCACGACCACATGAAGAGGAAGATGCTGTAGGCGGCGAGCGTGGGCCGGATGAGGGGAAGCACGACGCTGTAGTAGATCCGAAGCGTGCCACATCCGTCGATGCGGGCCGCGTCCAGCAAGTCGTCGGGGATGCCCTCGATGGTCTGCCGAAAGAGGAAGATGCCAAAGGGCTCCATGAACCGGACGATGACGACAGACCAGTAGGTGTCGACGAGTCGCATGTCAACCATCATCTCGTAGAGGGTCAGCATCTTCACCTGGAACGGAACCATCATCGTCACGATGATGGCTCCGAAGATCCAGTCCCGCCCCGGAAATTCGAGCTTGGCGAAGACGAACCCGCCCAGCGACGCGAACAGCAGACTCGGAATCATCCGCAGTCCCGTGTAGATGGCGCTGTTGAGGTAGTAGCGCAGCATCGGGCGTTCGGTGAAGACCGCCTCGTAGGCCTCGAACGTCACCGGATCGGGCCACAGGTTTCGCAGAATGGCGCCCAGTTGTCGCGGGGTGTCGAAAAAGGCCTGGGCGTCGGCAGGGGTTTTGAGGGACGTCAGAATCATCCACACGAGCGGCCCCACCATAATGAGCGCCCCGACAATCAGGATCGTGTGCGTGACAATCACGGAGGGCGCTGGTGCTCGCTCCCGGATCCATTCCACCCAGTCGGGAAGCTGCACGCGCCAGGTCGCAGACGCGCTCGGGGCGTCGCGATCCGATTTGGTCCGGGATGGGGGGGTCTCTACAGGCATTCGTCGATGGACTTACGCGTTCTCGATGGCCTCTTGCGTCGCCGCAGCAACCCGATCGCACTCCTCACGATCGTTGTAGATGTGCGTGGAAACGCGGACGGCGTCTAGTCCCCGTTCATTCACGAGGCGGCACCGCAGCGAATACTCCCCGCGGAGGAACTGGTACAGGTCGCGGTGGCCGACCCGTTTGGTCCTGAACGTCGTCATGGCCCCCGACAGGGCTGGATCATCCGGAGTGAGCACCGTGACGCCGGAGAGGGCCCGAAGCCGGTCCTGAAGATACCGGGCCAGTCCCTGACTGTACTCGGCGACGCGGTCCATGCCGATGCGCTCCAGAAAGCGCACCGCCCCCACCACTCCCTCCACGGCCGCGGCGTCGCGCGTCCCACTCTCGTAGCGGCGGGCGGTCGGATGATAATCGTACGTGTCAGGAATTTCGTAGGCCGAATCCGTGTACGCCCCCACCTCGGTCGGCGTGACGGCGTCCAGCCGGCCGGCGTGGACGTAAAGAATGCCCGTTCCATGGGGGGCACCCATCCATTTGTGGCCGCTCGTGGCGTAGGAGTCGCACCCAATCTCTTTGAGGTCGAACGGAAACATCCCGGCCGACTGAGCCCCGTCGATGTGGAACCATACGTCATGGTCGTGTGCCAGCTCTGCGATGCGCTCGACCGGGAACCGGATGCCCGTGGGGGCCGTCACGTGGCTCACCTGAAGGGCCTTCGTGCGGGGTGTGATTCGCTCCTCAATCCGCTGCAGGTTGGCCGCGGCGCTCTCCGAATCGGGCTCGAACACCCGGACGCGGACGCCGTCTTGCTTCTGTCGGTTCATCCAGGGAATGGCGCCCCCGGGATGGGCGTGGCTCTCGAAGATCACCTCGTCGCCCGCCCCCAGCTCCAGCCCCGACGCCACCGTCGAGTTGCCTTCCGTCGCGTTGCGCACAAAACAGATCTCCTCGGGACGCACCCCGAAAAAGTCAGAGACAGGGTCGCGGGCGGCTTCGATTCGCTCGTGTCCGGTCTCGGAGCGGCGCTGCAGTTCCATGCGGGCCTGCTGCATCGCGTCTAGAACCGGATGCGGAGCCGGGCCGAGCCCCCCAGAGTTCAGGTACGTCCGGTCGTCGGTCAACGGAAACTGGGCGCGGACCATCTCCCAGAAGGTGTCGTCCGGGACACCCGCAGGCGGGGGCCAATCCGACCGATTCACGGTCGCCTCCCGGCCGGCACGTGTCTTCTCACCGGACCGAAGCAGCTGCTCCAGTCCGATGCCGAGCGTGCCCGAGCCGAAGAGCTTTAAGAAGTGGCGTCGGAGCAACGACATGGGTTAGGGTCCGATGACTGATGCGGAGCCGCTACTCGCGGCCGTACCGAAGCTGAACGTAGGTGGCGGCGCCGACGATGATGAGCAGAATAACCGCTGCCGCCGAGGCATATCCCATCTCGTCGTACTGAATGCCCTGTTCGTAAATGTGGTAGACGATCGTTCGGGTGGCGTTAATCGGCCCCCCCTGCGTCATTGCCAGGATGATCGTGAACACACGGAACGACCGGATCACCGCCGTGATCGAGACGAGGAGCAGGATGGGGCGCAGTTGAGGGAGCGTGATGTACCAGAAGTCCTGCCACGCCGAGGCCCCCTCCAGGCTCGACGCTTCGTAGTAGGTCTCCGGGATGGATTGTAGGGCCGCCGAGAAGAGCACCAGATCAAAGCCGAGGTTCTTCCAGATCGTGAGTGCAATCAGCGCGGGCAAAGCCAACGACTCGCTGAGGAGCCAGGGCTGCGCCTCCATCCCGAAGAAGGTGAGAATGTAGTTGATCAGTCCGTTGGGCGCATAGAGCCATCGCCAGATCATCGACGTCGCCATGAGCGACGTGACGACGGGAATGAAGTAGAGCGTGCGGTACACCTTGGCCCACCGGCCGGTCCGCTCGACGAGCACAGCAAAAAAGAGCGCGAGGGTCACCCCGACGCTGACCGCCCCCGCCACGAACACCAGGGTGTTTTCCAGCGCCGAGAGAAAGAGCGGGTCCTGAAACTGGCGGATGTAGTTCTCGAACCCAACCCATGGGGTCTTGGGCAGCAAGAGCCCATAGTTCATGAAGCTGATGGCGACGGTTTTCAGGATCGGGTAGTACTGGAAGACCAGGAAGAAGACGATGATGGGAAGCAACAGCCCATACGCCGTCCAGGTCTCCTCATCCACCCATTCCGGTCGTTGTAGAGGAAAGCTAAAGGTCATACTGAATGCGTACAGCAGCGTCCTGGTCGGCCTCAAGTTCGGTATCGGCGTACGAACTTCCTTCGACCTGGACGTGATTGTATTCCAGTGGCGTTCCCGCCTGCGTCACCCCTGTGGGGCGGGCTCCATCGGGCAGGAGCACGTGCAGTTGTACGGTCGCTCCACTCGGTATCACACGCACGTCGATGTGCTGCTCGTCTTCGGAATGCCGAAAGTCGTAGCCAAACGCGGCCCCCGAGGCCGCATAGCTGACCTCGACGGACGCCTCCGCCTCATCCGCCGCAACCCAGCGAGGAGCACACCGCACACGTTCGAACGAATGGCTCAAATCCTCAACGCCGCAGAGGCCTTCGATGAAGGCGTACAGCATCGCCGAGGAGCCCCACCCATCCGTGGGCGTTGCCTCAGGACTCGTGCTCGTTTCCGGCGAGGAGGGCGTGCCGTCGGGAAAGTACCACAGATACGTTTCTTCACTCTCCATGATCATGTCCCGATACTGGCCGAGCGTGTCGCATCCGTAGGTCTCGAACCCATGGTCGAAGGCCGCCCGCGCCAACTCGCCCCCAACGAGGGGCATGACGCCGCCGTTGACGTAGGCCCCGCCCACCAGCTTCTCGTCGCCGAAGCTGCCGTCCGGAAACGGAGGATGGATGCTGAACCACTCGGCAAACGCCTCCGTGTTCTCGCGGCGGCGCTGGTATTCCTGGAGGATGGCCTCCGCCATGTCGTGGGTCGCCAGCCCACGGTTGATTGCCATTGGGTTGCTCAGGCTAAGCTGTTCCGCCTCGTCGACCCCGTCGATCGTAACCGGGGTCAGCTTGTAAAAGTGTGTGTAGAAGCGTTCGTTGAAGAGACGGTCGTTGGCGCGCCGCCGGAGGCCGCAGGCCACCTCCTCCCAGCGCGCAGCCCGATCGGGGTCGCCCACCGTCTGGTGCAGAGCCCGCAGCAGCTGCGCCGCCTCAAAGGCACCGCTGTTGTCGCCGTGAAAAAGGCCCCAGAACGTCTCGTCGGTGACCTGAAAGTTGAGGCGGTCGACACGGCCCGCCGTGTAGTCGAAGTCCCACGTGTCGATGGTGTAGGGACGCTTCACAAGTTCATGCTCCTCGTCCCAGCGCCACTCGTGCGACAGGGTGTATGAGAGGGCCCGATCGAGGGACGGAAGCATCGTCTCCATCCACTCGTGGTCCCCGGAGGCCTGCCAGGCCAAGTACGCAGCCTTTACGAACCGATACTCGACGTCGGCCTCAACGGGCACCCGTACCCACTTCTCCCAGTTTTCGGGCTCCCCCTCCTCGGCACGATTCATGACGTAGTCGAAGACGCGTCCGTTTGCGGCCTGCATCGCCCCGAATCCGTCGACGGCACTTTGCACGTCCTCTTCGAGGTACCGGCCCGTCCGGAGAATGTCCGAGTGGTCCCGAATCCAAAGCGCCGGACTGTCGGGCGAGCGGTACCCTCGCATCGTCGTACCATCGACCCGAAGCTCGACAATGTCCTGCGCCAGAAAGTCGAGGATCTGGTCGGCAAAAGGGCCCCAGCGTCCAGACTCAGTCGTAACCCGAATCAAATCTACCGGTACTGCTGAAAATGCCAAGAGTACTACAGGTCCGCCCCCTCATGAGCCCGTCTGCTGCTCTAAAGTCCAACCTTCATGGTGACGCGATGCGTCCCGTCGAGGAGCTCCATGGAGGTATAGGCGTAGTCAAATTTGACGTTGACGTCCGAAATCACGGATTGAATGCCGGCCCCCAGCGTGAACTCCTCGATGGTGGTCTCGATGGGCGGTCGGGCGGAAGTCCCTCCGTCATCGGCGCCTTGGTAGTTAAATTTGTATCCTCCCCTCAAAAAGAGGAGATCGTAGAAGATCACCTCGGTTCCCCCGTAGAGAAGCTGCTGGGCATCCTGTGGCTTTACGGCATCTACCGACAGCAGCACCCGCAGGCGGTCGTTGTTCACAGGATAGATGGACGATCCAATCGAGAAATTCAGGGGCAGCGGGTTAGACTGATTGTAGAACTGGAGCTCTGATCCCAGGTTGTTGACGCGAGCTGCAATTTTCCATCCAGCCACACCGACCTCATATACCGAGCCAAAGTCAAACGCAAAGGCCGATGCGCTCACCCCGTCAATCGATTCCCGAATGTATTTGAAGGTTCCCCCAATGGAGACTTTATCGGCAAAGGTCCGTGAGTACGCCCCGCTGATGGCGAGATCCAAATAACTGTAGGTGGAGGAGGTCTTCGGATCGGTTACGAGGTCCTGCAGGACGGGGCTGTCGTAACCGTTCTGGCGATTGGCCTCGATGTCGGAGACCCCGAGGGCCTGAACACCGAGCGTGACGGTCCCGATCCCGGTGTTGTACCCGACGGCCAATGAGGAATAGTTCAGTCCGACGAGCCAGTCCGCGTACGAGAAAGAAGAACTCACCGTCTCATCCTTGTCCAGGGCAGTCCCCGCCGGATTCCAGAACACTTGGTTGGCCCCACTCGCCAGGGACGTAACGGCCCCACCAAGGGCTGCCTCGCGCGCTCCGTCGGAAATTTCCAGGAAGACGGCTCCGTTCCGGCCGGCCTTGCGCTGCGCTTCGGCCTGCTCCACGGAAAACGCTAGCATCGCAAGAATGAGGAGCCCAAAGAGGACGTTCGAACCGTAGGGATCGAATTCAAACATGTCGGTAGACTGCTGTTGTGAATCTCCTTCGGCGGGTATGCAGAGAAAGAGCAGGTAACTCCTAGCGCAGGATCGAAAGGTACCCGGTCGTTTCCCGACCAAAGTTCTCCCCATACTGGACATGGTAGATGTAAAGGCCGCTCGCCACTTCCACCCCGTCTTTGGAGAAGAGATTCCACTTAAATTGGCCGTCCCGCGCTCCTTCGACGGTCTTCTGGAAGATGATTTGCCCCGTCACGTCCAGGATCGTCAGTCTGAAGTCCTCAGGGAGGTTGAGAAACGTCACGTTGTGGCTCGACGGATCATTCCGGACGTCGTTGAGCGCCGTCTTCTTGTAGGGATTGGGGGTTACAGTGATGTTCTGCGCTACAGAGTCAACGGGGCTCGTGGGGGGCACCAGGGTAAACGAAGCACCGATGTTCTGTCGTTCGGTCGTCCCCTCCGCGGGATAGTTCGCGTTCTGGAACGCAAAGGGATACGTCCCTTGCCACTGGGAGGACAACCCGATCTCTCCCGGGCCGGCGTCCGGCGCGTTCCGGCCGTTCCGATTCATGTTCGACGACTCGATGTGACCGACCTCAACTGGTCCCTGCGGTCCCGTAAAATCTCCCTCGGAGTAGGCGGAGACGTAGTACCAGTAGGTAAACCCGGTGATGGCCTCCGTGTCCTCGAACGCGTAGTCGAACGAGCCGTCTTGAGCCTGAAACTGCTCCAGTTGACCGGCAGGAATCTTCTGGATCAACTCGTAGTCCCCCCACTCGGCGGGCTGATAGCTGCCCTGCGCCGCCCCGCTGAAGAAGCCGGACGGAGGCGAGAAGAACTGGTTGACGGGATCCTTGAACTGCGCAAGGTCCGCGTCAACGGTGTGCTGATGGTGATACCGGTCCATCAGCCGCATGCCCTCGTCCAGGTAGTCGGTACGCTCGAACTGAGCGGCCCGCCAGATCTTGTAGCCGTCCACGGTTGCGTTCCCGAGGTTCGACACGTCGGTCCAGCTGATTCGGGCGCTCTGGTTGGCCGTGCTCTCCACATTCATGTCGGGCGCGGCCGGAACGGGAAGATCCTGACGAATGTCCCAGCCTCGTTCCCAGGCCCACTCCGCCGCGTCGGTAGCATCGATAATTCCGTCAAGTCGGTACCCCGCCGCGCTGACGAACACGACGGTGATCTCTTCGCCCACCTTCAGCTGGAAGGGCCCAATCCCCTGCCCGGGCGATCCACTGAACGGATAGTTGCGCATGAAACCTGTCCCCCCGTAAAAGTTGCCGTTCGAGGCCTGCGGATTCCACTGCTCCTCGAAGACGGGTTCGGCAAAGGCGGGCGTGGCGATGTCCGCCTCCGACGCGTACTTGAAGTCTCCATCCGGCCGCGCATTCGGGTTCGCCACCGTCCACGTCGTGAAGTCTGCTTCGGTACCACTGCCCGAGAAGAAGCTGCTGTTCGGGGACAGGTCGACGCCACTTCGGCTGCTCGTCGTCTTCCCGTAATCCTCGTACCAGGTGGCCGTCGCGTTCCAGAAGCCAATGTCCGACGCACTTGCAGAGCCGAGCTCTGACCGCCACTGCGACGATGTGTACCAGCCCTTCCGCGCCCCCTCCCCGATGGGATGGGTTCCGAAAACCGTCTGCTTATCAGGAGACGATGCCGTGATGGAACTCGGGTAACTGCTCGCGGAACGAGTGTCTGTCGCGGGAATTCCCCCCTGTTTGACGCCCAAGTACTCCCACCCATTCCAGATGTCGGTGTATCCCTCGCGGGCCCCGAAGAAGTTCACGCCGAACGCGCGCTCTCCCTCTCCCGGGGACGGCTGGCCGTCGAGATTCAGGCCCTTGAAGTAGGTGAAGAGATTGTAGGGCGCGCCATTGTCATCCTTCGTGGCCACGTACCCAAAGTTGCGCCCTCCCCCAAACCCGTTTCCGTTCCGGCTCCCATTGTCGGAAATCCGAATCGACGGGGTCGGGGAGGTGCTGACATCCATCGCGAAGCCGTCCACGACGTTTCCGGTTGCGTCCACCTCTCCATCGGCATCAGTGTCGGGCTTCCCTGTATTTTCCAACGTAACCTCCATGACGACAAAGTCATTGAGGTTGTCCTCGTTGACCGTAAACTGGTGGGCCCGGATGCGCACGTCGATGCCAGCGGTCGTGGGGAACCCAGCCTCGTACACCAGATGGGTACGGGTCTTGTCCGTGTAGCGGGCAGAGCGCGTGTAATTGCGACTGGGGTCGTCGGCCCCGGCTACGTTCTCATTGAAGGCCGCAAACATGTAGCGGCTCGTCCCATTCTGCCCTCCGGTGTCTTGGGTCCCATCGGCCCCGTAAATGGAATTTCCGGGGCCATATCCAGGCCACCCATCCGTGTCGAAGACGGGGAACGTGATTGCGTGCGCTCCACGAAACGTCTGCGTATATCGGTATCCACTGGGCCAGAGCCCGTTGGGGTTTCGGAGTCCATCGGTCGACCCGAGGAGCATGGCCTGCTTTACGCTTCCAAGACTCCCCAGCTTGCCATCGGCGCTGTTTAGGGGCTTGACCGTGTTCCAGTAGTCCCCGCCTACCATGTAGCCATCCGTGTCAAACTCTTCCTTGGCCGACATGTCAAGCAACGAGGACGGTCGGTCCTTCGGTTGGGCCTCTGCGTCGGATCCAGGAAGGCAGAAAAGAGCAGCGACCAGCAGAAGGAAAAAGGGGCGGAGAGCAGTCATGCTTGTAAGGACTATATTTTGCGTGGGACAGAACGGTTGATCATTTTCAGTTCGTCGGTCTCGTTCCGTCGGGCTTAGAACTGCACCCGGGCGCCGAAGAAGAAGTTGCGGGCCAGGCCGTATGTCGACGATCCGTCAACCTGGACCAGCCTCCTCCCCGGATTGTCCTCCTCCTGCATTCGCTGAGCCCCGTCGGGCGCGCTGCTGTTGAACGCGAGGATGTTGTTTCGATCGGTCAGGTTTCGGACGTCCCCGAACACCGTAAGGCCCTCGACTGCCGGAAGGTCAAAGGTTTTCTGGACCCGAAGGTCAATTCGCTGATTGTAGGGAGCCGTGATGAGCTCTCGGTCTCGGGGGTCGGTGCCGACAACCTTCCGGAAGAGAAACCCGCTCTCGGCCCGGGCGTCGATGCCCACTGTTACGCCGAATGGGCCTTCCAGAATGGCCCGCAGCAGGCCCCGATGTCGACGGTTGAACCCGGACTGGATGGTGGATTTGCCCCCTTTGGCCTCCTGTGGGAAGTGCTCGAAATTGTCGGCGTTGTCGAAGGGCAGCTTGTTGTTTTCGATCTGCGGATTGTCGGCCTGGAAGTTGGTTTTGTTGCCCGTGTTGTTGTTTGTCTCGATCGTCGAAAACGTGTATGAGCCGGTAAGCCCGAGCGACCAACTGGGGGACAATTGCAGCAGGCGCCGCTGCACCTGAATCTCGATGCCGCGGATGTCGGCGTAGCCCGCACTGGTTTCGTAATCGTGGCGACCAAATCCGCTAAAGTTGTCTCCGCCCAGAGGCTCCTCGCCCTCGGGAACCCGGTTCTGTGCCCTGAATCTCTGGCGTCCATAGTTGTCGATGCTGCGGGCGTAGGCGTTCACGTCCAGCCCCCATCCCTCAACAAACTCCCACTGCGCCCCGAGCTCATAATCGTTGGAGGTGATGGGATCCTGTGTGGGATCCTGGTACCTGAGGAACTGGTTGTCCGTGTGGTTGCCGTCGTACAGGTCATAGAGAACTGAGTACGGGGGAAGCTGCTGCGAGCGCGAGTACGAGAAGTAGATCGCGGCGGTCTCACCGATGGGATGGGAAACCCCAATCCGCGGCTCCCAGAACACGTCGGTCTTCACGTCTTTCCCCCGATCGAAGAAATTGCGGGCCACACGTCGCCCGTCGACCGTTATGGTGTCGCGCCGGAACGGGAAGAAATGATCCTTGATGCGCTTCATGTCCCGATCCACAATTTCCGTGCGGAGCCCAGCGTTCACGATGAGATTCCCGTACTCAATCTTGTCCGACACGTAGATGGAAGCCTCCGTGGGACTGCGTTCCCAGGTGCTCGGGGCGAAGGGCTCCACGTCGAGGGTTCCATCATCATTGGTGTCCAGGGTCTCGTTGAGTGCGAAGCTAAACTCGTAGAGCTCGGACCGCGCCTCCTCGTGGTCGATGGTTAAGAATTCAAGGTTGGCCCCTGCCTCAATCAAGTGGTGGGGCGTGAGCTGATTCTGATAGTTGATCTTGAAGGCGTTGGTGATCCGCTTGTTGTCCGTGTAAAAGGGCATGGGGAGTCCCGCCCGGTAGGGCTCGCCGCGGGGCTGTGTCACGTTCCCGGAGCGCGTGGGGGGAAACGGGCCCCCGTAAAACATCTTGTCGACCGGGTCATTCTCGCGCCCAATGATGTAGTTGTACTTCGCGATGTTTTCGGTCTTCAAGAAGTTTATAAATTCCCCATCCTCGCCCCTGTCCACGAATCCATTGTTGTTGTCATCCGGATATCCCCACCGCGATTGGGCAAATTTCCGATAGTACTGCGCGGTGATAAAGGAATTCTCGGACAGAACGTGGCGCAGCCGAAGAGACCCCACGTAGCTGCCCGCGTCATTCTGAGCGGTGCTTTCGAGATTGAATTTCCACAGCCCAGAGTAATTCCGATTATTCCAGCCGCCCCAGCGTCCCTTGTCCTGGAATAACCCGATTCCCGTGAGCTTAGTGTTATCTGTCAGGTCGTAGGTTGCCTTTAGGTGCGCGTTGACCCGTTGGTCGAATTCATTCGGGCGCCATCCCTCGTTCCGCATGAATTGTCCCGCCACGGAAATCCCGAGGTCCTGGGTGACGGCTCCGCCAAGCGAAAAGTTGGCCGTGGTTTTCGGCCCTCCTATGTCGTACTTGCCCCGCTCAAACGATCTGTATCGCTCAGCCAATTCCTGATTCCCGTCCTCGGCGATCTGCTGTGCCTCGTCAAACCAGGCCTGGACCTGCTTCTCGGGGTAGAAAGACAGCGAGTCGGGCCCCCGCTTGCTGACCTCCGGATTGACGCGGACCGACGCGGAGCCGCTCCAGGGCCCACGTCCCTCTTCGAGAGTGACCCCAATGACTCCTCCGGCACCTGAGGGAGATCCTGCTGGGGTTGCCCCCGTGCTGACCGACACCTCCGCAATGCCCGCCGTCCCCAGATTGAAGAGGCTGTTCACCTCTTTGACCTGGTCGTTACGGACCGTATTCCCGTATCCAGCACGCGTATTCCGAGAGGTGATTGAGTTGGTCCGATTGAACGAGTCGCTAACGTCAATCCCCTCGATTACGGTCTTGGTACTGAAACGGCGGCTCCCCCGCACGAAGCCGTCATAGGACTTCGC
>JBDGQN010000088.1:0-430 GCA_042219055.1 Salinibacter sp.
GCTGCTGGTGGGCGGCAATCCTTTCAGCACCACCTCCATCTACACCCTCATCGCACACCTGGAGCGGAAATGGGGGGTGTGGTACGCGATGGGCGGCACCGGCTCGCTCGTGCAGGGGCTGTCGGACCTCCTCGCGGACCTCGACGTCACCCAGCGCTACGGCGCGGAGGTGGACCAGATTCTGGTGGAAAACGAGACAGCGAGCGGCGTCCATCTCGATACCGGCGAGACGATTCCTGCCGACCTCGTGGTGTCCAACGCCGACGTGGGCTGGACCTACCGTCACCTCGTGGCACCCGAGCACCGCGATACGTGGACGGACCGCAAGGTCGAGAACATGGACTACTCCATGAGCCTATTCGTCTGGTACTTCGGAACGGATCGCACCTACGAGGACGTGGAGCATCATTCCATTCTCCTCGGGCCGCGG
>JBDGQN010000088.1:468-2172 GCA_042219055.1 Salinibacter sp.
CCGAGCCGTACCGGCAGGCCGTGGAGGACTATCTGGCCGAGACGGTGCTGCCGGGTCTCGGCGACCACCTCGTCACCAGCCGCATGCTCACACCCCGCGAATTCAAGACGGACTACAAGTCGCTCAAGGGCGCGGCCTTCAGCGTGGAGCCGAAGCTGACGCAGAGCGCCTGGTTTCGCCCGCACAACGAGAGCGAGGACGTAGAGCACCTGTACTTTGCCGGGGCGGGCACGCACCCCGGCGCCGGCATCCCGGGCGTCCTGTCGTCGGCGCGCGTGCTCGACACAATCGTGCCCGATCCGGAGGCGTTCGACGTTCGAACGCCCGCCGACGCTGTGGCCTGAGTCCCCGCCGCGAAGAGCACTGAGCGGGGTTGCCATGAATGCAAGTATGGAGCAGACCGGTTTCACGCCCATACGCACCCTTCCACGCACCGCAACTGAACCGATGGGCTACGGCAAGGCGAGTCAGGCACGCCTCCCCGTCTCGGTATGACCGATCACTCCGACCGCTCACCGCCCGACTACTACGCGCGGCTTGGGGTGTCGCCCTCGGCGTCGGCCGAGGAGATCCGGACGGCCTACCGCAAAAAGGCCCAGGCGACGCACCCCGATCACAATTCGGACGACCCGGAAGCGGCCGAGCAGTTCCAGCGGGTCAAGGAGGCGTATCAGGTGCTCTGCGATCCGAAGCGGCGCGCGCGGTACGACGATGTACGGGCGGCCCGCACGCAGGTCCCGGACGGCCTCACGATCAACCAGCAGGCCCCAGCCGGGTGCGGGGGCTATCTCTGGCGGGTCCTGGCGGGCATGGTGGCGGTGGGACTTTTCCTCGTGCTGGAGGCACTGGGCGTGTGGGCCGCGTCGAGCCCGTGGACCATCGCGTTGGGCGTGGGAGGGGCGTCGCTCGGGGCCGGAATCATCGCGGTCCTCGTGGCCCGGCAGTTCCCGGACGAGGCGACCGACGTGATGGTCCGCCTCACCCAGTCTCAGGTGCTAATGCGGGCCGACGGGCACACGACGTTTCAAGTCGACTGGTCCGACGTGGGGGCCGTTCGGCCCCGCGACGGGGGGCGGACGATCGAACTCGTCGTCGATCGGGCCGCTGCGCGCCATCTCGAGCCCACGCCGCCGGTGCTCACGACTGTAGAGCACGAGGACGAGCAGACGACGCTCCGGCTCGACCTGTCGGAGACGGACGTGCCGCGGAACGTGCTCCTGGCCTTTTTTCGAAGCACCGCTTCCATTCCCGTCCATTCGGCCTCTTCGCTGTCCGGGACGGGGACGCAAGGCGATGAGGACGAGTGATCGCGCAGGGGCGAACAGGGGCACCGACAGGCTGTATAGAAGCTCTCGGCATTCAGGCCGCCAAGCCTGCGTGCGCTGAGTCCGTTTTTCATCTCTGCCGTCCGGTCCAATGTCGAACGCGTCTTCTCCTCCCCACAGAACGAAAGGCCAGGTCGAGGCCGCGATCACCGAGGGCATCACGCAGTTCGAGCGCGACTATCTCGGTCGCGGGCCGAAGGAGGCAAAGTCCTTTATCGTCGAAAACCTCGTTGTCGTGAAGATGCAGGGCATCCTGGGCCCGGCCGAGCGCCAGCTCAGCCATGAAGACGGGGGCGTTGAGTTGATCAAGAAGATGCGGAGACGGGTGATTGAGAGTTGCAGTGGAGACCTCTCCGAGCTCGTTGAGGAGGAAACCGGC
>JBDGQN010000089.1:0-2215 GCA_042219055.1 Salinibacter sp.
CGGCGTGCAGGGCCATTTGCAGCCCTTCCGTTTCTGTTTGAATACAGGCTCTGAGTCACTCAGAGAGCTGAACGTCCGCCTTGGTTTGTTCGCCGTCGATCATCCGCCAGATGTCGCGCTCGTTTTCGTCCTTCAGCTCGGGCGGAAGCATGGAGTCGGGGAAGCCCTGATAGCAAACCGGACGGGCAAACCGTTCGATGGCCGCGGTGCCCACCGACGTGCTGCGAACGTCCGTCGTGGCCGGATACGGGCCTCCGTGGTGCATGGCGTGGCAGACGCGAACCCCGGTGGGGAAGCCGTTGAAAATCAACCGACCGACCTTCTTTTCGAGCACCCGAACCAGTTCATCGTGCTCCTGGAGGTCCGCCTCCGTGCCGTGAATAGAGGCGGACAGGTTCCCCTCCAAGTCGCGCGCGAGGTCGACCAGCTCCTCCGCCGAGGAGGCGTTCACCAGTACGGTGGACGGCCCGAACACTTCTTCGAGCAGATGTTCGTGGCGGCTGAGGTGGTCACTGTCCGTCTCGAACGCCACGGCCCCGGCGAGGGTGCCAGCGCCGTCCGCGTCGGCCGAGACCTCGGCGAGCACCTCCACGCCGTCCGTTTCGTGGACCTGGTCCACGCCCTGCTCAAAGCCGGATCGGATGCCCTCATGCAGCATGTGCGAGGGCGAGGTGTTCTGGAAGTGACTCGCCGTGGCCTGGCTGAAGGACGCCATTTCCGGCCCCTCAAGGCCAAACACGAGCCCGGGATTGGTGCAGAACTGACCGGTGCCCATGGTGACCGAGTTCGTGAGGCCCTCTGCGATTTCGTCTCCGCGCTCCTCGAGGGCCCCCGGCAGGACGAACTGCGGGTTGACGCTGCCCATCTCGGCGTAGACGGGGATTGGCTCCTCCCGGGACGTGGCGGCGTCGAAAATGGCCCGTCCCGCCGGCAGTGAGCCGGTGAACCCGACCGCTTCGGTGTCGGGGTGCTCGACGAGACGTACCCCCACCTCCGTCTGATGCCCGTGGATCAGGGAGAACGTGCCGGGAGGCAGGTCGCAGGCCTCCACGGCGGCAGTAATGGCCCGCCCGACCAACTCAGAGGTGCCCGGGTGACCAGGATGCACCTTGTACACGACCGGACACCCGGCGGCCAGTGCGGAGGCGGTATCTCCCCCCGCCACGGAAAACGCCAGCGGGAAGTTGCTGGCCCCGAACACCGCGACGGGACCGATGGGCATCAGCATGCGGCGAATCGCAGGAAAATTTTCGTTCGGCGTGTCGATGCGGGCGTCTACCCAGGACCCGTCCCGAACGACCTCCGCAAACATCCGAAGCTGGCCGGTGGTGCGGTCGCGTTCGCCGCGGATCCGGCCTTCGCTGAGCGCGGTCTCGGCGTGGACGCGCTCCACCAGCTGGTTCCCGAGCGCCTCGATTTTGTCGGCGATTCGGTCCAGCAGGGCCGCCTTCGCCCCCGCCGGCCCGGTCCGAAGATGGTCGTACGCCGTTCGGGCCTGGGCCATGGCCCGATCGAGCTCCTCTGGGGTTGCGTCCGTGAATTCGGGAGAGAGGGACTCCCCCGTGTTCGCGTCGGTGGCCCGGTACGTTTCCGAGCCATTGCCGTGCGGGTCGGAAGCGATGAGGTTTGATCCGTGTAGTTCCATAGGGTGAGCGTGTAAAATCAGAGCGGGTACAACAATGCAGTCGAAGTCGAAACACCAGTTCCCTCCGGAAAGGCCGGCTCTATGGAGACGAGGAGCCGGGCCTGAACCGTCTCTCATCTGGAGAAATCAAGTGGAGCACAGGAATCATTCGTCAGCGTGATCCGGTCCGGGTGAGAGGACGACGCGGTTGCGAAGCGTGCCGAGGCCGTCGATCGAAATTCGGATGTCATCGCCTTCGTTGAGAGCAAATGCGTCCGGGGGCACGATGCCGGTGCCCGTCAGCAGAAGGCAGCCGTGGGGAAACGAGTTGTGGCGGAACAGGTACCCGGTCAGTTCCTCCACGGAGCGCTTGAGCCGGGACAGGCTCGTCGCCCCCTCAAAGACGGCCTCTCCGTTTCTCGTGATCGTCAGTTCGATCTGTCCGTCCGTAGGGGACGCGTCTCCGGGAAGCCGGATGTACGGGCCGAGGGCGCAGCACCGATCGTAGACTTTCGCCTGGGGAAGGTAGAGGGGATTCTCCCCTTCGATGTCCCGGGCACTCATGTCGTTGCCAATCGTGTACCCGAGCAC
>JBDGQN010000089.1:2225-4137 GCA_042219055.1 Salinibacter sp.
GCCAATTCCGGCTCCGGCACGCTCCAGTTCGAGTCCGCGCGGATGGCCACGTCCTCTCCGGGACCGACCGTCCGGTGGGGCGTGGCTTTCATGAAGAGCTCGGGACGGTCCGCGTCGTACACCCGATCGTAAAAGTCCTTCGCCTCCTCTTCCTCGGACTCCTCCATCCGAGCGGATCGGCTTCGGGTGTAGGTCACACCCGCCGCCCACACCTCCTGGCGACCAATCGGGGCGTGAAGCGCATCCTCCGTCGGCTCGTCCACTTCCGGGGCGTCCGCCTCGGCCAAGCGCTCGTCCAGGGCTTCTTTCAGGCTGGAGGTCCGGAACAGGGCGTTCCAGTGTCGCAGGGCGAGCTTCCGCCAGGTGCCCTGCCGTTCTACGAGCAGGGCCTCTTTCGTTCGGGCAAGTTTCATCCGATCGTTTCCGGTTCAGAATGAGCAAAACGAGGCACTGATCGGAGGCGTCCCCGTCACCAGTCCAGAATGCTATTGTCGTCCGCCGCCCGGATGGTGGTCGAGTGCATCACCTCCTGTTCGAACGGGTGTTCCGCCGCGGCGTCTTCGTCTACACTCACGCCGAGGCCCGGCTCGTCGGTGGGCAGCCAGTAGCCGTCTTCGGTTTCGAGGCTGCTTTCGACCACGTCCCAGCGCCAGGGCACGTCCCGGAGCATGTCTTCCTGAATCAGGAAGTTCGGGGTGGAGAGGGCAAAGTGGAGTGCGGCTGCATTCGCCACGGGGCCGAGGGGGTTGTGGGGGGCGACGCCCATTTCGTAGGTCTCGGCCATGGCGGCAATTTTTCGGGCCTCAAACAGACCGCCGCAGTGACAGAGGTCCGGCTGGATCACGTGGCAGGCGCGCTTTTCGAACACCGGCCGAAACTGGTCGCGCCGAACGAGGCGCTCCCCGGTGGCAATCTGGGCGTCCACAGACGACCGGACTTCGAGAAGCGCATCCACGTTCTCCGGCGGCACCGGCTCCTCACAGAAGTAGGGATTGAAGTCCTCGACCGCCTGAATGTATTCAATGGCCATGGCGGGGGTGGTTCGACCGTGGAAGTCGATCATGATGTCGATTTCCTCCCCCACCGCCTCTCGAAGCGAGCCCATCAGTTTCGCGAACTGCCTCGTTTTCGGGATGCCTTCCAGGGGTTTTGAGTAGGGGACGAACACCACCTTGACGGCCGTGTAGCCCTCCTCGATGACCTTCTGCGCCTTTTCGATCAGCGGATCCACTTCGAACGTTTCGTAGACCGCTTCCATGTCGCCCCCGCCGAGGTGGGTGTACATCCGCACCCGGTCCCGCACCCGGCCGCCGAGCAGCTCGTATACGGGGACGCCCAGGTCTTTTCCCCGGATGTCCCACAGCGCCTGTTCGATGCCGGAAATGGCGCTCATGCCGATGACCCCCTGCCGCCAGAAGGACTGCCGGTGCATTTTCTGGTACAGGTGCTCGATCCGGCGTGGGTCCTCGCCGACAATCATCGGTTCCAGGTCCCGAACGGCCCCGTCGACGGCGCGCGTCTTCCATTCGAGCGTCGCCTCTCCCCACCCTACCAGTCCGGGCACGTCCGTCGTCACCTTGACGAACACCCAGTTCCGCATTTCCGCGTTGACGATGACGGTGTCAACCCCTTCGATTTCCATGGGCTACGCCTCTTCCTTCGCCAGATGATATCGAGCGGGTCGTACGTCGTCGTTTTCCCGGAGCACGCCGCGGGCGGTCAGGTCCCGGAGGTGGCCCGCCACGGCATAACACATCTCGGCGTGGACGTCCTCCGGCCAGTCTCCCATTTGGGGGCCGAGTTCGTGGCAGAGCTCCGTCAGTGTGTTGCCGCCGTCCCCGCGGACGGCCCCGAGAAGCAGTTCGTTCAGGCGGCGGACGCGCAGGCGGGTGACCGCGGGGCCCTCCAGGTC
>JBDGQN010000089.1:4147-15016 GCA_042219055.1 Salinibacter sp.
GGACGTACAGGCGGCTGTCCCGGCAAAACTCTGCGATCTCGTCCCCGGTTTTCACCGACCAGTGACAGCCAACGTACGTGTCGATGTCGAGGTGCTCTACGAACTGGATGGTGCGAAGATACTGTTGAACATGGAGATACGTCGGGGGAAGGGCCGCATTGCCGTCGGTGTCCAGATACACGTCTCCGTGGATGGCGTCGCCCCCGTACAGGGCATCATGCTTCCGGTCGAGCACCCCGAGGTGGCCTCGGGAGTGGCCGGACAGGGAGACCACGTCCACCCGCCAGTCGTCGCCCAGCCGAATCTGCTCGCCGCCGGAGAAGGTGAGGTCGACCGGTTGGGGGGCGCCGAGCTCCTCCATGATGAAGTCCTCCGTCTCGGCGTCGTTGTAATGGTCGTGCTTCTCGCGGTACGCGTCGTACCGACGATCGTAAATGACCTCCGGGTCCTCGATGAGCGGCCGATCCGCGTCGCTGCAGACCAGCAGGGCGTTCGGGGCGTCTCGCTTGAGCGCAGCGTTTCCGCCCTGGTGGTCAAAGTCGGGATGAGTGATCAGGAGGATCGACAGGTCGTCGGGCGCCAGATTCAGCTCAGCCAGCGCCGGTTTGATCAGGCCCTCCACGTCCGAGGCGGCCCCGGTGTCCATTAGGACGGTACGGTCGTCCCCGACCAGGAGCGGCAGCCGCAGCGGACGCTCCCCAACCGTTCCCTCGATCATATATACGTTGTTGAAGAGATTGTGAACGGACATGATGGCGATTTCCAGGTCTAATCGAAGTCAAAGGAAGAAGGCGAGCAGGCACAGAAAAAAGTACTGGCGAGATTTCGAGCAAGCACAACACAGAGCGGGGCATCGGCGTGTCGTCCCAGTTCACCAGAAAAGAGTGTTAGCCCTCGTACGTGTGATCAAGGGATCATCCTCGAAGAATAATATCATAACAGTGAATCTGTCTCAGAGTAAAATGTGCAATAGATGGAGAATCTTGACTGAGTTTACTTCCTAGGGAGGGAGGAAATCCGGACGGGTTCCTTAACCTTGAGGGTTTGATTGGCTTCAACTTCTATTCGTTCGGTAACCGTACCAGAGGGCCAGTAGACACGAAGGGTGTCAACATGGTCCTGGTCCTGCAGCCCAAAGGTAACCGTCTTTTCAGGCTGAGAAAGATAGCTCGTTCCCGGCCGGACCATTCGACGCAGGCGTTGGTCCCCGACTTTGGCGACGACTCGCGCCCCAATGCCATCCCGATTCGATTGGGTCCCTCGCAGATGAACGCGCAAGTAGTTGCCGTGATGGGTTCGATTCTCCCACAAGTGGATCGGTCCATCGGCTTCAGTGACCGCCACGTCGAGGTCGCCATCGCCGTCCACGTCCGCGTAAGCGGCCCCACGGGCATCCATAGGGGTCGATAACAGTCCGTCAGGCGGAGTATTCACTTCCCGAAAGGATCCGTTCCCCTTGTTGAGAAAGAGCTGGGCGTCCTGCGCGTGAACCGCGTAATTTTTCAGTACCGCCGTGCTGTCTTCCTGTATCTGGTGGTCGAGGGGGCCGTTCGCCACGAAAAGATCGAGATCCCTATCCAGTTCCACGTCGAAGAAGAAGAGTCCCCACATCAAGGGGGAGAGGCCGTCCAGGCCCGTTTGGCGCCATCGATTTTTGAACACCCCGATATCCGTCGCCTGGTAGACTCCCATTTTCTGTCCAGTGAAATTTCCGATCACGATGAGCGGATGATTCGTTGAGTCTACGTGGGCGATATCGATGCCCATCCCCGCTCGCCTGTTCGTAAATCCACGGGAGGTCCCATCTTCGTTGAACGTTCCGTCTCCCTGGTTGATGAACAGAAGAGTGCGCTTCCGGTCGTTCGCCACGACGAGATCGAGCCATCCGTCGTGATTGACGTCCAGGACCGTCGCCCCCAGGGCCTTTCCGGGCGAGGGACGAATTCCAGCCCGCTTCGTCCACTCTGTGAATGTCCCGTCGCCGTTGTTATGATAAAACCGCCCGGCGATGCCTTTGTAGTGGTCGGGGGTACAGTACGTCCGGGTTTCTCTGTCCCGTCGGGTGCAGTAAATCTCCATGCTTGCCGACCACTCCACGTAGTTACCGACGTAGAGGTCGAGGTGCCCATCTCGATCAGCATCGAAAAAAACGGACGTCGTGCTCCACTCCGGAGGACCGGCCACTCCAGCCTGACGCCCGACTTCAGTAAAGGCACCGTCGTCATTGCGGAAGAGTCGATTGCGGTTGAGAGTTGTTAAGTAGATGTCTTGATCCCCATCATTGTCGTAGTCCGCGGTTGTGGCCTTGAACCCATAGGCCTCGACGCTGTCCAGGCCGGCATCTTGGGTGTATTCCTCAAACTGACCATCGCCAATGTTGCGGTACAACCGTAACCCAAGAACCGTGGTGTCGCTCACCGAGGGCCACGTGTCTCCTCCCACGAGCAGGAGGTCCTGATCGCCGTCGGACTCGTAATCGAAGAAAGTAACTCCCCCTCCGAGCGTTTCCGGCATCCGTTTTTCCCCGAAGGCCCCAGTCTCGTGCCGAAATGCCGATAGTTTCGCCTCGTCGGTCACTTCCACGAAGGACTGTCTGGCGGAATCACCGGCGGACCAGAATGCAAAACCATCGATGCACTGGCTCAGGGCAAATGGCAGGACCAGTAGTCCCAAGAGACCGAGATAAACGGTCGGCGCATGCAGAGTCTCTTGGTTCATTCTCTTGGACTTATTCTGATGCGTGGTCACTGGAATGCTGGTTTTCAAGAATGGCAATGGAAGGGCCCTCTTTCCACCACTTTTTGTTCAGTCCGGTCGTGTCCCCGATCGCTTGAAACCCCGTAAACGAGCCCAGCACGATGTCCGGAGCCTCGTCGCCGGTCAGGTCCCCAGTATCGAGGACGAGCCATCGACCTCGATCGTATCCCTCGAAGGTGCGAGCGTCGAATGAAAGGTCTCCTCGATTTTCGAGGTACACAAAGCTCTCCCTCGGCCGATCGCGGAAATCGGGATAGAAACCAATGGCTGCGATGTCGAGATCGCCGTCCCGATCGAAGTCCACAGCTTTGGCCCGATATGCCCCGTTTAACGGAAAGAAATACCGCTCCTCAAATTCGTTCGAGCCGTCGTTCATGAAGATGCGGACGCCGTGGTACCGCTTTAGCGTAGGGTAATAGTCGCCGTTGTCGCCATTGGTGTAGAGAATGTCGAGGTGGCCGTCTCGATTAAAGTCGACCAACTCGAAATAGCTGGATCCATACGCCGGATGAAACTGAAGAACACGCTCTCGCTCGAAGCGTCCATCGCCGCGATTGTAGTAAATGTCGATGCCCTCGTCCCCTTGTCCCATCTGGGCGATGATGTCGGGGCGGTCGTCGTCGTTGAGGTCTCGAATGTAGGCTCGGGTAGCCCCTGGCTTCGGCATGAGGACGTGTTCGGCAAATCGTCCCCCACCCTCGTTCTCGAACCAGGCAAGACGACCGGTATGGTAGCCAAATTCGCAGACGACGACGTCGGTCATGCCGTTTCCAGTCAGGTCGGAGGCGGCAAAATGGGCCGGCCGCTGGAGGCTATCGAGAATCGTGTAGTACGAGTCGTAGCTCGATCCCTCTTCTTGCTGAAGCAATCGAATGAGGCGTCCATTGGGCCGGTCACTGGGCATGAACTCCCCCATATTTGCCACAAACGGAACTCCTTGCCTCATGTGAAGACTCGAAGGCGCCGACCCAACGGCCAGTCTGTTGTTGACCGTCCCCTGCCGACCCAGGATGTTGAGCGTAGACACGTCTTGCTTGAAGTCCCCTACGAGGACCCGTGAGCGCGCAGTGTCGATGTGCACGAGGGTCGTCAGGGGAGGCTCCATCCGGAAATCGGGAAAGCGCACCTCAAACTGGTCGAGCCCCAGCTCAATGTTCGGTGGGCTTTTCTGCGGCAGAGGGTCCTCGGGGGCATTCTCGGTGTAGAAGCGAACGATGCGCTTCCACTTGGATCGGGACAGTTGAGGAGTTTTCGGGTAGATGCGGGCCTGGCGTACCAGTTCTCCGGCACGTCCCGACTCAAAGAGGCTATCTGGACGCTCCCCGCCTGGATAGATGCCCAGCATGTAGCCCATGGGGGGCAGCACATGTTCTCGCCACGCCGTTTTGTCGAGGAGGTTGGGTTCCGGATAGCGGTGGCACGAACTGCAGTATTGCTTTGCGAGGGCCTGTCCACTCTTCTGTTCTGCCAGTTCGGGCTGGACCTGCGGTTCCGTCTCCTGCTGTGGACGGGACGTATCCGATTGACACCCAAGTAGTGCAATCAGACCCCCAGCGAGCACCAGTACCCCCAATGTCCCTCGGTCGAAAAGCCCCAGATGGGCATTCTGTGTACCCACCGTCGTGTCCATCCTACGTGATCGGTCCATTCGCGAAACCACGGATTTGAGGGTCCGAAGCCATGAGTTCGGTCCTGGCCGCGGACGCTTACTGACGATGTCTAGAGCAAGCAACAGGTCACTTGTCGCCACTTTCCGATACTGCCCACACCTGCACTAAATTAGCAGCCTCCATCAAGCCAAGAAAGTTTTGTAAAGCGCGCTGCCTGTCAGCGGGTTGAACCCACCTCCGTATCCCCTCCCATGCGTGTGCGTGTGAGGTCTGTGTGCCTTGACTGCCCGCGCGGAAACGCGCTGCCGTTCCCATACGCACGACCGTCCGGGCAGACGCACGCACCGTGTCACGTTCCCGGATCGAGAACCCGCGACAAACCACTTTTCCTTCGCTCCCGGTTGGGCTCGTTGGGGAGGTGGACGTGCCATTCTCGGGCCTTATGCCTCCAACACTTCGGACAGAATGTAGTGTACAAAATATAAAACTTCGTTTTCCGAAGACCAAGTACATCCGAGACTTATGCACTTCTGCCGGCATCTTCTGCTTGTACTGGGGCTGATTCTCGTGGCAGTGGCCTGTGATATGTTCTCATCCGAGGGCTCTCCCCAACAGAACCCCAACCACAAAACCATCGGCTACGCAGACGCATCGTATCCCGGTAGCGCCGAGGAGGCCCCGTGGCGCTCCCAGGCGCGTCAACGGATCGAACGGTACCGTAAGGGGTCCCTTGCCGTTCGGGTGGTCGACACGACGGGGCGTCCGGTTCCGAACGCTCAGGTCGAGGTTCAAATGCAGGAACATGCCTTCGAATTCGGCTCCGCGGTAACCGCCCGGCTCCTGAACGCCGACACAGAGAACGGGCGCCGGTACCGCCGATTCGTTCGGACTCGGCTCAATCGGGTCGTCTTCGAGAATGACCTGAAGTGGGAATCCTGGGCGGAGGGGGCCTCCAATTCCGGCGATCAATACCGTCACGCGTGGGTGCGCGCCGCGTTCGACTCGCTGAACGCCTGGGGAATTGACGTCCGTGGCCACTACGGCGTGTGGGGCCCGCTGGAGGGGGGATCCACGCCTGCAGACCTGACGGGAGACGAGGTGCCCGATCGGGAGCAGCCCCGGGCCCTCCGGGAGGCGTGGTTTGAAAATCTCCGCCAACGGATCCCGGCCGTCGAGTCGATCGGCCGGCCCACCCAGTGGGACGCGATTAACCATCCTGTCGGCTGGGGGCCGACGACGGTCGGGGACGTTCTGGGACTGGACTTTTATGCGGAGGTGATCCGGCGCATGCGAACCCTTGCGCCCCGGGCCGAGCTCTGGGTCAATGAGGGCGGGGTTCTGGCGGGGAGCACCACGGAGTCGTACATTCGGGTTCTTCGCGGTCTCATGCAGAGGGGAGCGGCCCCGGATGGAATCGGGGTGATGGGACATCTGGGAAAGACAGAGCCCCGCAAGCTCACGCCGCCCGATCGAATCTACGAACGACTGGACCGTCTCTCCGGCGAGATCCCGCGGCTTCAGCTCACCGAGCTGGACGTGACTGTGGACGACGATACCCTCCAGGCCCGCTATTTTCGGGACGTGCTCGTCGCCGCGTTCAGTCATCCCGACGTGGAGGGCGTACTCCTCTGGGGGTTCTGGGCGGGACGGCACTGGCGGCCGAGGGCGGCGCTGTACCGGGAGGACTGGACGCCGGAGCCCTCCGCCCAGGTCTTCGACCGTTTGCTCTTTGAACGGTGGTGGACCGACACCACGGGCCGGACGAATGAGGAAGGGCGGTTCGAAACGTCCGGATTTCTCGGGAGCTACCGTGTACGGGCTTCCGGTCCAGGCGGCACGGCCGAACGAACGGTCCGGCTCGATCGGGACGGGACTCGCATCACGCTGGTTCTCGGCGAAACTCCCTGATCCGATTCCGAACTCGCTCATCGACTCATTCTGCTCTTCCTCGAAGGGAACGAACCGGTTCTTCGTCCCAAGGCTTCTACCTGGACCGATCGGGGTGGTCTACCTCGATCGCTTGAGCATGCCCGGGACCATCTCCCTCTGGCACCTGCACCGTTTGGGTAGTGCCGTCAAACCACTCGACCTGCAGCTCCACAGGGGTTCCTGAAACCCCCATCACCTGGGTCGAGCTACTCTGGGACCGGTACCCCGATCCGGCCTGAATTTCCCGTCTCGGTCCCTTCCTTCCGTCCTGGTAGACTAGGCGAAGGCTGGATCCGATCGCATCAAGATTCTGCTCAGGTCCCTGAAGATGGATGCGAAGTCCTCGCTTCTCCGTGTGGTTGACGTACAATTTGGTGGGGGCCTGATTCTGCGACACGGCCAGATCCACCCGCCCATCGCCGTTGAAGTCACTGGCAGCGGCCCCACGCTGCTCTCCATAAATCTGAATTCCGCTAACTTGGCCCGGTATCACAGTGAAGTTGCCCCGTCCATCTCCTTTCAGCAACACGCCCCGCCCGGCATCCTGTCTCGGCGTCATAAGGGGCTGTGCGAAGAAGTTCTGACTCAAAAATATGTCTTCGTTTCCGTCGTTGTCGAAGTCGGCAATCTCAGGATCGAACGCCGTCGTCAACTGAGTCGGCGAGGGTAGTGGATGCGCCGTGAAGTGCCCTCCTCTGTTGATGAATATCGTATGCTTTGTTGTGTTTATCTCCTTTGAAGGGATATTAGCTGTATTCATTCCTATTACTTTCCCAACCGACATACGTGAATACTGCTCGTGGGTGATTATATTTCTAGTTATTTCGGGAAGTGACTCATTTAAGTCGTAAAGCTGTCGTCTTGGAACGTATGATCCACTTTGCTTGTCAAAATAAGATTCGATTATTTCGACCTTCTTATCGAGATCAAAGTCGTCGTAATAAACTTTCAGGGGCTCGTTAGAGTCAGTCTGGTATATGCTGTTTAATCCCCAGTTCGTCGCGATGATATCAGGCCTTCCGTCGTTGTTAACGTCGCCCGTCGTCACTCCATTCCAGCGGCCCGTAAACTTACTTAATCCCACCTCAGAGGTGATATCCGTGAATCTACCCTCATTATTCTCAAGCAGCAAGATCGAATCCCATTCTCTGCTGAGGACAAGATCCTGGTCCCCGTCCCGATCAATGTCTGAGAAGACTGCCCCTGTGACCAATCCAAGCTCCTTCAACTGACGACTATTCCCCCGGTCTAATTCGAAGCCCCCCCCTTCGTACCGGAATAGTCGTGAACGTACATCCCGTGGATACCGAATGGGCCGAAAACGCCCCCCGAGGAAAAGGTCTACGTCCCCATCCCCGTCGTAGTCCGCCCCAGCGAGCGGTCCCGTCGTCGTATGAATGCCTGGGATCGGCTCCTTCCGGGTCCGCTTGCCCTCTTCAAACGTATAGTGCACCGCCGAAGGGACACTAGCGGACCCCTGCTCGTAGTTCGACTGCCCAACAACGATGTGCTGTCCGTATTCGTCTGCCCAGCCGACAATGGCCGTTTGATCTCCGGCGGTCGGGGCAGTGAGATCCTCTGCGCCTTTGATCCGCGAAAAGGTTCCATCCCCGTCGTTGAGAAACACTCCCATCGTTCCGCCCTTCCCCCCGCTTACAAACAGGTCATCGTGCCCGTCCTGATTAACGTCAATCCAGGAGACGCCGGGACCGAGCTGACTCAACTTGAGGGGAAGGAGTGGCTGGAGCCTAAAGTCGTCGAACGGATCCTCATGGTGAACATGGTCAATGCGAGAAGAGGCTTCTCTAAACTGGTGCTTTTCGACCTGTCGATCTCCTTCGTCCGACGGATTGGGACTTGTCGCGTTGGATTCCGATACGCGATAGATCCGGTTGGCCCGGACTCCCTCAATCCTGGTTTGAGCGCCGCTCGGCCAGTTTACAATCAACGTATGATTGTGGTTGTCAGCAGTGGCGGCAAAGACCACTAGCGGGTCCGACCCCGACGCATAATCGCCACCGGCAACCACTTCCGTTCGCTGCCGCACAGGCCCGCCCCTCAATTCCACTTTCGCCCCGATGCCCTGAGTGTTGGGGGCCTTTCCCTTCAGTCGTACGGCAATCCGTGGTTTAGTGCTCGTATTCTCGTATATCGCCGCCGTCTGATTGAGTCGATTCGTCACGAGGTCGAGGTCCCCGTCGTTATCAAGATCGGCGGTGGCTAGTCCATGCGAAACATCGTTTTCCGTAAACCCCCACTCGGTACTTTTTCTCTCAAATGTAGTGTCTTTTTTGTTCTCCAGGGCAATATTCTTGAGTCGGAGCTCTGGGTATTCAAGTAGGAAAGTATCAGTGATTGTACCTCGGGATGCCTTACGCCCAAGTTTTTGGGGTGTGTCCAAATCACGAAAATCGTAGGCATTGCCAGTATTAACAATGATATCCTCGTATCCGTCGAGGTTGACATCCATAGACGTAGTTGCCCAGGACCAATCAGTGGCCTCAACACCAGCATAGTACCCAATCTCAGCAAAAGTATTGTCTCCCCTGTTTAGTAGAAGTGCATTTTGTACGTATTGGCGTTGCTGGTCGCCAGTCCCAGCTCTTGAAGCAAATGGAGTAGTATTAATTTTCTGCTGAATACGCTTTCTATGGGTAAAAGAAAGCATCTCAGTCGTGAATATATCTAAGTGGCTATCTCTGTTTACGTCAAGAAAGTCGACACCCATAGACGAGTAGCTAGTTTTCATAATTTCAGGTGTGCTCAAGTTTTTAAAAGTCCCGTCTCCCTTGTTTATCCAGATCCGGTCCTTTGTCCAAAAGTCATTGCAAACGTAAAGATCCGGGAGCATATCGCCGTTAATATCTCGAAACTTAGCAGTCAAGGTCCAGTTTTTGTCTAGTCCCATTGGTTCTCCAGTCTTACTTTGAAATCTAGATTTGTAGTCTTCAACCTCCCTAAAATCTCCGGTCCCGTCATTTATATAAAGCTCATTTTTTCTCCCTACCTGTCTAGCATTTGGTTTGTTGCCATCAAAAAATAACTCGAAATCACGTTTAAACTCGCTTCTTACAAATAAACTATCCTCCTCTTTCTTCAGTATCGTCTCTGCCCTGGTCTTCCCAGGGCTAAGCGAGTCGCTTATGTTTTTTCTCTTGTAGTTACTGACGAACAAATCTAGATCTCCATCTCCGTCAATGTCTGCAAGTGATAAGGTCGAGCTTCCTCTGCCGCCGTTTATACTATTATTCTCCTTTTTCGCAAATTTCCCCCCTCCGTCGTTTATGTATATCTGGTTACCCCCATCCAAAGTCGCGACCACAAGGTCGAGATCTCCGTCGCCATCTATGTCCGCAAATGTAACTCCTGTAGAGTAGTGGTTCGTGTGCCCCACACCTGACGAATCGGTGATGTCCTTAAACCTCATATCTCCCATATTCTTGTAAAGTGCATTGGAGCCATCTAGCTGGGCAAAATAGAGGTCAACGAGACCGTCACCATCGACATCACCAGCTGCTACGCCGGAGCCGTTCGTCAATACTCGGTTGTCGGCAATCTCTTCGCCATCTAATGTATTTTCGAATGTTACTCCGGTCCTGGTAGATGCTTTCTTTTCAAAACCGACGCTTCCCCAATATCCTGGCGAAACTTTCGCCCACTCGTAATGACCTTCATCTTTCCAGGTCAGTCCGTCCTCGCTATAACAACCACTTCCCAGTAGTATTAAAAATACAAATAGCGTTGTGCCCAACAGGATTTGTCCGCTGTTACATCCATCGCCACAAGCCATCTTATACATCTGTAAAATTTTAGGATTTACAGCGTTCTCTATCCCAGCCTCGCCCTCAAAGCTTGCCTTTCCTGGTGTCTATTGAGCTCTAAGGCACCTATTAGCTGTCTTGCCCTCTACTTTGAGGAGCGAGAAGGACCAAAGACGAGCTCATGCTCCGAACGGTCCCATGCTGACGCTACATGCCAAGAGCAAGCGCCTCAACATCGACCACCGTACCGGAGGGAGGCCGGGAGATGGGCCCTAGTCGGCAGACGTGTGGGTGGACCTCGCGGCCTGTTGCACGCGGGCGGTGCCAAGGCCGTCGTACCAGGTGCGGTGGGCCCCGCCCGAACCGGATCCATGGTCGTCGACGTGGACGGCAACTGAGTCGCTTCCCTGGACCTCCGCCCGGCCCAGGTACGTCCGATACAAGTAGGTGCTGTCCGCTCCCGGAGCGACGGTTTTTTCAGCCGCCCCCGACGCCACCCGCTGAGTACTAATCTGGCGGGCGAGGATCAAGTCGTGGTTCTCAAGGCCTGCCTGCAGGCGCCAGTCCGCGTCCGGATCGGCCCAGAAGTACGCCCAGACGTCGTAGGTGCCGGGCTGATCCGGAGCAACCACGGTTCGCAGGGGTGGGGCGTCCTCTTGTCCTCGCTCCCCGGCGGTTAGGACGTTGTCCTCGTTGCCGACGCCGGACCGTTCGTGCCAGCGGTCGTCGCTCAAACCGCGGCCTGGATCGGGACCGGTAGCGGCGAGCGCCCCGCCGCTGGCGAGGCGCGTGTTTTCCGGCGAGGCATCGTG
>JBDGQN010000089.1:15026-16644 GCA_042219055.1 Salinibacter sp.
CGAATCGGCCCCCGTTTCTCGTCGGGTCGGTCGATGAGCCCCACAATGGCGGCGTCGTAGTTGTGCTGCCACTGGTACCGCCCCCGATACCAGAACACGGCCGTGTGGCTGGAGTCCCACTCCGGAACCACGGGCCGAAGGTTCTGCGCCTCGGAGTTTCGCGTGAGGGCCGTCCACCGCCAGGTCGCCCCGTGATCGGGGGTCACGCCGCGATAGATCTCGCGCGTGTCCAGCGAGTCCCCCGTTCGGGGGTCGATGGGCGTCGAGGCGTAGACGGTGTTCAGGGCGTTCGGATCCAGGGCGATCAGGCCGATGTAGTCCTGCTCCCGCTCATACAGCCCGGGGCCGGCCTTCCCGACGGGATGAGCCTGCCATCCGGTTTCGTCGTAGCGGGCGTAGAAAAACCGGTGGTCGCGGGTGGAACGATTGGCGCGCGTCTGAAAGACCGCGTGCGGCCGCCCCTTCGGACTCAGATGAAGGTCGATCGTCCAGGCGTGGGTCATCGTGTCGCCCTCGACGACCGTCCCGGCGGCGAAGACCTCCGTGAAAGCGTCGGGCGGGGGCGCATTCTGATCGAAGATGTCCTCGTCGACAACCGTCCCATCGGAGGCATAACTCGCCCCGTCCTCCACGTAGCCGTGGTAGATGCTGTTGTTGTAATCGCGGGGATGATGCTCGGTGGCGACGAAGTGAATCCGGTCGGTGCCGTTGGTCGCGTACTTGAAGTAGCCGTTGACGTAGCCGATGGTCTCTTTCGTGTACGTCAGCTTGCCACCGTACGTCCAGCTCCGTCCCCCGTCTTCGGAGATCATGAAGTTGGGGCTGCGGTTGTCCGTCCGGGCAAAATTGTACAGACGGTTCTCGTCGGATAGGTAGAGCAGGTTGGAGTAGGTAACCTCCATGTCGCTGCCCCCGGGAATGCGCCGGTTCCAGTTGAAGTCTCGTTCGGGGTCCCAGGTCTCGACACTGTGGGGGGAGCCGGACAGGCGGTATCGGCTCCGGAAGTCGTTGTTGTGCCCGGCGTACATGGCGAGGACGCGGCCGTCGGGGCGTTGCCAGAGAGCCGGGGCCATGTGGTCGTCTCCCTGATCGTTCGGCGCGAGAAAGCGGTCTTTGAGGGTCGCGTGCCGGCGCTCTCCGGTTTCCAGGTCAAAACTGCTGACGTTGACGTCGCCATCGCGCTCACGTCCGCCGACGCCCCGTCCGTGCGAGACGGAACCAAGAAAGATCTTCCCCGACGCCGGGTCGACGATCACTCGTTCGTCCTGGTACCAGCACCACGCGCCGTTGGACGCGACGAGGATCAGATTGCCTGCGACCGCGTCTCCGCTTGGACGAGGCGGCTCGTCTCCCGACGAGGAGCAGCCGAGGAGGCCGACCGAACCGAAGGCCAGGACGAAAAGGAGCGTGTAGTGCGGGCTGTGCTCTGGAGGACGCATGGGAGTCTTGTATCGTGCCCAATCATGATTTTATACCATTTGCGGAGGATGAATGTGCATGTCCCACACACGGAGGCCGAGGAGCAGACATCCCCCACTCCGATCTTTTCCAAAAACATCATGCAGAGGGTCGACCGGCCGGTCGACCCTTTGTTCATTTTTGGGATGAAAACATGCAC
>JBDGQN010000009.1:0-7763 GCA_042219055.1 Salinibacter sp.
TGGCGAGTCCACCGAGAACGTTGCCGAGACGGAGGCAACGCCGGATCGGCCAGCCCCGGAGGCGGCCGGCGAGGTAGCCGGCATTGAAGGCATCGCCCGCACCCACGACCTCTACCGGCTCCACGTCGATCGCGTCTGCGTGCACGAGATCGCCTTCTTCGTCGAGGGCGGACGCCCCACCGTCGCCCCGCCGAACGACGACCTCCGACGGGCCCGTCTCCGTTAAGGCCCGAGCGGCCGCCTCGGGACGGTCTTCGCCGGAGAGCAGCGTCGCTTCGTCGCGGCCCAGCAGGAGTACCTCGACGCGTGGAATCATCTCCTGAAGGACCGTGCGCGCCTCGTCCTCCGCCCACAGCTTGCTTCGCACGTTGGGGTCGAGCGACACGGCCACGCCCCGCTCCGCGGCGATCCGAAGGGCCGCCCACGTCGTCTCTCGACAGGTCGAGCTCAGTGCCGGGAGAATGCCCGTCAGGTGCAGGTAGTCCGCCCGGCCGATATAGTCCGGCTCCAGGTCGTCGGGCGCCAGTCGACTTGCCGCCGAGCCGTCCCGGTAGTAGTGGACGCGCGTCTGGGGCGGGCGACGCCGCTCTTTGACGTAGATCCCGGTTGGGGCCGCTTCGTCCTCCACCACGTGCGTCGTGTCCACACCCGTCCCCCGGATAGATGCCCGGACGCAGGCCCCGAACTCGTCGTCCCCCACACGGCTGATCCACCCGGCCCGGTGTCCCATTTGGACCAGTCCAACGGCGACGTTCGACGCGGCGCCGGCCACGAACCGATCGAACTGGGCGGCGTGGCGCAGGAGCCCCGTTTCGGGCGGGGTCAACTGCACCATCGACTCACCAATGGTCACCACGTCGAGATTCGTCATGGCGTCGCGGGGGTGGCTACGTCGTGGATTGGGGATCGCTCATCTCCGGCGGATTCATCTCGAAGTGCGGCTGGAGGCGCTCCAGCCCCCGGAGCAGTTCCTGCACGTCGTATGCGTCGAGCTCGTTGCCGTCGGGCCGCCGGACGCGGGCCGTGTCGATGACGCCGCGCCGCACCAGCACCTCCTTCACGAGCGACACGCTCAGCATGCCCTCGTAGTTGATGAGCGGCAGCAGGTCCTCGAACAGGGCCCGGGCACCGGCCTTGTCGCCCGCGTGCCACTGGTCCCAGATCTGGACGTAGATGTCGGTAAACTGGCAGGCCGGCATAAAGCCCGCCGCGCCGCGGTCGAGCTCCGGCATCATCCACCGCGCCGCCGCCCCGCCAAAGACGCCGGCCATCTCGCCCTCGGCCGCCGACCGGAGGGCGGTAATGGCGTGGCCCGTCGGGACCGTTTCCTCCTTGACGTACTCGACGTGCTCGATTTCCCGGCACATCCGGAGCATGAAGGCGGGGGAGAGGGACGACCCGAGGGGCGGGGGCGCGTTCTGGATGAAGATCGGCAGCCCCGCGGCCGCCGAGATCGCCTCGAAGTAGGCGTAGATCGCCTCCTGATCGCCCTTCATGACGTACGGCGGCATGGCGATGACGCCGTCCGCTCCCGCCTCGCGCGCCCCCCGACTGTACTGCTCGGCGTGCCGGGCGCTGGGACCCGCGACGCCGATAATGATCGGCACCTCACCGCCGGCTTCCTCGACGAGAATCTGCGAAATGCGGTGGCGCTCCTCGTCGGTGAGGACGTAAAACTCGCTCGCGACGACGGGGGCCACCAGCCCGTGCGCCCCGGCCCGGAGGCAAAAGTGGATTTCCCGGCGCAGGCTCGCCTCGTCGAGGTCGCCCGCATCGGTGAAGGGGGTTTGGGGAATCGCGAAAATGCCCTCCCAGGAGTGGGTCATCGGTCGTGTGGGGCGCTATGAGCGTCTACGAAGAACGGGCGAGGCCCTCCGCGGGGAGGCACGGATCCGGGCGGTGGAGGAGCGGACGGTCAATGTCCCCCAACGGATTCTCCCCTCCCAGCGGACACAATCAACTTTGAAGCTATAAATCTGATGTATCAGATAAAAGAACCCGTTTGTCCACCCTTTCGATTCATCTTTTCTTGACTCAAGGGCCGGTATGGAATTCCTTGCGCGACACGGTGGTGTCACTGGAGCGCGGGCGTCCTCGGCGAGCGTATCGGCTGAGGTTGGTCCTCTTCTTCCAGCTGTACTCGAACTGCGGGAACAGAGGGGCGCACGATGGTCTCTCGGAGAAGGAACCGCATCGGGATTGAGGATCAACGGCACCGCTCCGGCTCTTGGGAAACAGCACTCGCTCAACACCATCAAGCGTCCGTGTCAGAGCGGATCCAGGTCCGCCTTCTCCCGCAGCCCGGGCCGCACCAGGGTGGGGGGCCACTGAACGCTCGTCCCACCGTCCACCGTAAGCACCTCCCCGTTGACGTACGCGGCTGCCTCGGAGGCCAGGAAGAGGGCCACGCCGGCCACGTCGTCGGGCGTCCCGATGCGTCGGAGCGGACAGCTGTCAACGGCGGCCGTCCACTCGTCGGAATCGGCGAGCACCCCTTCCCTCAGCGCCTCGGTCGCGATAAAGCCGGGGCGGATCGCATTGCACCGAATGCCGTCGGGCCCGTACTCCACGGCCACCTGTCGGGTCAGGCCCACGACGCCCCCCTTCGCGGCGGTGTAGGCCGGCATGCCGGGCGTGGCGACGCGGGAGTTGACGGAGCTCACGTTGACGATGGCCCCGCCGCCCTCTCGGGTCATCACCGGAAGGGCGTGCTTCGTGCCGTAGAAGACGCTCGCGAGGCAGGCGTCGATCGTCTCGCGCCACTCCTCCGCGCTGAGCTCCGTGACGGGCCGGTGCCGGGCCGCACAGGCGTTGTTGACCAGCACGTCGAGCCCCCCGAACGCCTCCTCGGCCCGGGCCACGGCGGCGCGGAGCGTCTCCTCGTCCCCCACGTCTCCGACCAGGCCTTCCACTGCGGCGCCCGTGTCCGCCCGGAGCGTCTCCGCCACCGATCGGAGCCGGTCGTCCGCCACGTCGACGAGCACGAGCCGGGCCCCTTCCCGGGCGAAGCGCTCGGCGATGGCCCGCCCGATGCCTGAGGCCGCGCCCGTCACCAGTGCAGATTTGTCGTCCAGTCGTCCCACGGTCCGTACGTCGTCAGTTCGAGTCTGGCGTCACTTCCCACTGCCGCAGGGCCTCCTCATCGAGGGCCAACCCGAGGCCGGGCCGTTCGCTGAGGGTCACGTACCCGTCCTCGAACGCGAAGGGCTCTTCGAGAATGCCATTGCCGAGCACGCCCTGCCGGATGGGCCACTCGCACGTCTGCAGGTTGGGCCCGGCGGCCGCCCAGTGCAGGGACGCAGCCATGTAGATGGCCGTCCCGATGCTGACGTGCGGGGCGAAGGGCACGTTGAACGTGTCGGCCAGGTCGGAGATGCGTTTCGACTCGCTGAGGCCGCCGGCCCGCGACACGTCCGGCTGCACGAGATCGAATCCACGGTCGACCAGCACGTCGTTGAAGACCCAGCGATTGCACAGGCACTCGCCTCCGGCCACCGGCAGGTCGAGCGACTCGGCCAGCCGCGCGTAGCCCCGCCGGTCCTCCGGCACGAGCGGCTCTTCGAGCCAGAGCACGTCCTCCTCCGCCATCATGCGTCCGGCCTTCTCGGCGAGGGGCAGGTCGTAGGCCCCGTTCACGTCCACCGACAGCGACACGTCCGGCCCCACGGCATCGCGGACGACCCGGAGGGCCCGGCGGTCCTGATCGAGATCGATTCCAAGCTTGACCTTGATCGACCGGTGGCCCTCCGCCACCAGCCCTTCGGCCATCTCGGCCAGGCCGTCCCAGCCGGCCGCCCCCGTCGACACGTCCACGCGCGGCAGGCTGGAGGCGTACACCGGCACGCGGTCGCGCATCCGCCCCCCCAGCAGGGTGGCCACGGGGACGTCCAGCGCCTTGCCGGCGGCGTCCCAGAGGGCAATGTCGATGGCACTGATCGCCTCCATCAGGAACCCGGACGAGTGGCCGCGCAGGCGCATCGTCGAGTACATCTCCTCCCAGAGGGGATGGATGTCCCGAGGATCGCGCCCGACGACGATGTCCGCCAGCAGATTGTCAATCACGGCTTTCGTGGCCTCAGGGGCGGCCGGCGTGTGCCCTTCGCCCCACCCCACGACGCCCGCGTCGGTGTCGAGGCGCACGATGACGGCCTCCAGGGCATCCGGGTACACGGCGCGAAACCGCCACATCGGGGGATATTCGGTCGTGATGTCGCCGGGCTCGTCCGGTCCCAGCCCCGGATGATCCTCGGGCTCTTCGGCCCAGAAGCCCGCGCCCCAGTGCGGATCCTCGCCCGGCAACGGGGCCCGTACGACAAAGGATTCGACATTTTGAATTTCCATGCTACAGAAAGAGACTGATTGAAACAGCTCCGGATTGCAGGTTACTCCGCCGATTCTGGGTCCGTCTCCTGACGCTCCACGTCGTCGATCAGGGACGTTCGGGAGCGTTCGAGGTGGCGTTCCATCGCGCGTCGCGCCGCGGCCGGGTCCCCGTCCGCCAGGGCGGCCAGGATGGCCTCGTGCTCCTCCCGCTCCACGTCCCACCGCTCCTGCCCCCCGGCCGTCGAATAATGGACGAGCGCCATCGTGGCGTGGGCGTTCAGCATCCGGTAGATCTGCATCAGCTTCTCGTTGCCCGTCAGCTCCACGAGCCTTTCGTGGAAGGCCCGGTTGGCCTCCGCGTGCTGAATGATCTCGTCCTCGTCGGGGCCGCTGGACCAGTCGAGCAGATCGCGGAGGGCCTGAACCTCCTCGGCGTTCGGGGCGGCCGCCGCCACCTGCTCGACCGCCAGGCCCTCCAGGGCCGTCCGCAGGTCGAAGATCTCGTCGATGTCCTCCGCCGTGGGCTGGGCCACATAGGTGCCCGAGCGGGGAACGATCTCGACCAGTTCCTCCGCCGCCAGGCGGTTGAGGGCCTCCCGCACCGGCGTCCGGCTCACGTCGAGCTGGTCGGCGAGGTCATCGACCTGCAGGCGCTGCCCCGCCTCCAGCTTTTGCTGCAGAATGTTGCGGCGCAATACCTGATAGATGTCGTCGGCAATTCGGCCCCGCGTAATTTGAGGAAGCATAGGGTCGGGAATTATGGTCGGCCAGAAGAAAGCAGAGCACAACGGACGGTGAGTACTGGGACACGCCCCCCACGACGGATGTTCACTCCTGCGACTCTCCACCGGCAGGCACCGGCGTCCCGGGGGAGTCGTCCTCCTCGATTTTTTCCATCTTCTTCCAGAGCCCCCACACCCCGGCACTCACGACGAGGATGCCCGTGCCGATGGAGAGGGCCACCCACACCTGGGACGCCATAAATGCGCTCAGGACGAAGAGGCCCACGCCCGTGACGCTGAGCATCACGGCCAGCATCCACAGGCCAAATCGATTCTGCGCGAGGCTCTCCAGCCCCCCCGACTTCCCCTCGAATGAGGTTCCTCCAAAGGCCTGCTCGAAGGCGGGAGCGGTCCGCTCCTGTGCGGCCCGCAGAAGCTCGAACCCGACCAGGCACACGAGGGGCACGCCGACGCCGACGGCCATCTCCGGGCCCCGCGAGAGGCTCACGTCGAAGAGGGCCGGCGTCACGAACTTGAACCCGAAGTTGACGGCCAGTCCCACGACGGTCGAGACGAGGGCTCCGACGGCGGTGAGGCGCCGCGAGAACAGGCCCCAGATCTGCGGGGCAGCAATGGGCCCGATCACCAGCGCCGCCATCGAAATGACGAGGTTCACGATGCCCCCCACCGCCGGCACCAGCAGGGCCACCCCGATCATGAGACCGCCGATGACGACGTTCGAGGTTCGCGCCACGATCATCTGGGCGCGGTTGGACGCCTCGGGGTGCACGAGGTCCGTGTAGATGTCGTTGGTGACGACGGCCGCCGTGATGTTCAGCGTCGTGTTCGCCGAACTGGCCGTCGCCGAAATCATCGCGGCAAACATGAGGCCGATGATGCCGCCCGGCAGCACCGCCTCACTCACGAGAATGTAGGCCCCCTCCGTGTCGAGACCGGTCAGTCCAGGGTTCATGACGCGGTACGCCATGGGAGGAATCATCCAGATAATCGGCGCCACCAGATAGCATCCCGCAAACAGGAGGCCCACCTTCCGGGCGTCGACCTCCGAGGGAACGCTCGTATAGCGCTGAACGAATCCCCAGCGCCCCCCAATCAGAAAGACATGGTACACCGAGAAGGCCAGAATGAAGGCGGGGGTGTACTCCCCATTCACAACGGCAAAGAAGTCGTCGGGCGCCTTCCGGGCGAGGGCCCCGAGCCCGCCGATCTCGCTGAGGGCGAGCGGGACGAGCACGATGACCGCCGCCGTCAGAATGACGAACTGCAGCGTGTCGGTAATGAGGACCGACCAGAGGCCCCCGGCGGTGGTGTAGAGGACGACGATGCCCCCGATGACGAGGATGCAGGCCGTCAGCGAGTAAGGGGTCGCCACGGCGATCATCTTGGCGACCGGATACAACACGGCCCCCGTGGCAAAGACCCCGTACAGGAGGATGAGGTAGGAATAGAACTGCTGCAGGCCCGTCCCGAACCGCTTCTGAATAAACTCGGCGGCCGTGAGGGCCCGCGTGCGTCGCCACCGGGGGGCGATGAGCAGCCCCACCGCCAGCCCCCCGACGCACATGGTCCACTGCATCGTGATGGCCACCCAGCCCAGCTCGTACGCGATGGTGCCCCACACGACGAACGTCCCGGCCGAAAAGAAGCTCATGAAGAGCGACGTGCCGCTGATCCACCACGGCACCTGCCCGCCCGCCCCAAAGAAGCTCGTCATGTCGTTGCTGGAGCGGGCAAAGGCCACCCCGCCTGCGAGGATGGCCGAGAGGTAAAGAAAGATGACGACGTAGTCGAGGTGCCCCATCCGTCGGTCCGGTGTTCCGTAACGGCCTCGCGGCCAAGTGCGAACGTTTTCGGATCTGATATATCAGATTCACCGAAAGGTAGGGCGCCCGTCGTCCATTTTCAAGCCGTCGGGGACGCGTGCAGGGCAATCGTATCTTGACGCTCCCGTTGGAGGATAGAGGCTCAATTGCCCCCAATCTGGTGAAAAATGCCAGGAGAGCGTGGGGGGAGGGCGTGTGGGAGCACGGACATTCTGGCCCTGCAAAACGGTGCGAGCAGCCGTCGTCGCTAAGATGCGATTGCCGGGATGGGGCGAGCATGCGGTTGAAGGCCGCCGCCGCAGGCTATAGATTGACGGTGATTTCTCACCGCAAACGCTTCGAGGCCCCTTTTCCCGATCCGTGTCCCGGCCGAGGGCCACGGTGCAGGGGCCGCTCCCCGTGCTTGCGACAATCCCCCCTCGCACTGCCCCCGCAATCGACCCGAACTCCCATGCCTGACTCTTCCCACTCTCGTCGGGACTTCGTAAAGACCCTCGCCGCCGGGGCCGCCGGAACGGCCCTCGCCATGCCCTCCGTCAGCTACGGTCGCATCGTAGGGGCCAACGAGCGGATCCGCCTCGGCCTGATTGGAGTCGGACGCATCATGCGCCACCACATTTCGGTCTTTCAGGGGGAACCCGACGCCGAGATCGTGGCCCTCGCGGACGTCTACGAGCCGAACCTCCGCGCCGGCGCAGAGAGAGTGAACGGGGACGTCGACACCTACACCGACTTCCGCCGCGTCATCGAGCGGGACGACATCGACGCGGTGGTGGTCGGGACGCCGGACCACTGGCACGCAATTCCGACGATCCGGGCCTGCCAAGAGGGGATGGACGTCTACGTCGAGAAGCCCCTCGCCGAGACGGTCGAA
>JBDGQN010000009.1:7774-9208 GCA_042219055.1 Salinibacter sp.
CCGGCAGAACGACCGGATCGTGCAGCTCGGCACCCAGCAGCGGGCCAGCCGGCACTTCCAGGAGGCCGTCGAGCTGATTCGGGACGACGCGATCGGGAAAATCAGCTTCGTCCGCGCCTGGAACTCGGACAACAAGTACCCGGAGGGCATCGGAGCGCCCGAGAACACCGCTCCCCCGGAGGACTTGGACTGGGACTTCTGGCTGGGGCCGGCCCCGGAGCATCCCTTCAACCCGAACCGCTTCGGCGTCTTTCTCGACGAGAACCTGAACTACGAACGCTGGGGCACCTGGCGTCGGTTCTGGGACCACGGTGGGGGATACATGACGGACTGGGGCGTGCACTGGCTCGACATCGTGCACTGGGCGATGGACGTGGAGGCCCCCCACACCGTCTCCTCGATGGGCGACAAGTACTACATCCAGGACAACCGCGAGACGCCGGACACCATACAGGCGACCTACGAGTATCCCGGCTTCACCTGCGTCTACGAGAACCGACTCCTCAACAACCGCGGTCTCGACGGCCACGAAAGAGGCATCATCTTCTACGGCACGAAGGGAACGATGTACCTGAGCCGGGCCGGCTTCCGGATCGAGCCGCAGCCCGGCAGCGACGTCAACGAAATGCAGGTCGACGACCACGGGGTGGAGCCGTCCCACCACCGCGACTTCCTCAACTCCGTCAAGTCGCGCGAGAAGCCGAAGAGCACCATCGAGATCGGCCACCGCTCCAGCACCGCCGCTGTGCTGGGAAACGTCGCCTTCCGAAGCGGCTACACGATCGAGTGGGACAGCGAGGCCGAGGAGGTCACCAACCACGCCGACGCCAACCAGTTCGTGCGGGCCAACTACCGCGATCCGTGGTCGCTCGACGGGTAAGAGACTGCTCTGCGTTGTAGACCGGCCCCGAACGCCGCCCTCCAGCAGAGCCTCCGCGATGGACCGGAGCTGCGAACGGGAGTCGTCCCCCCGAACAATGGCGATCAGGCCCGTCTTTCGGACCCTCCGAGCCGCTTCGTCGCGGACCAGTTCGGTCATGCTTGCTCGCTGGATCTTTGAGGATGCCACTCACCGAGTGGCCGGCGCTGCGTCAGAAGAGTCGTTCAAAAGGGCTGCACATCGGGCGAGGAGGCTTTCGGTGTCGCCTAGGGCCGTCACGGTCCGTCCGTCGAGGACGTTGTCGAGGCGGAGGCAGCGTCGAATTGGCCGGCCCCGGACGCGGCCGCCCCACTCGACTCGATGCCGAGCTTGCGCTTAATGTCCTCCAGGGGCACCTCTTTGGTCTCCGGCATCACGAAAATGACCCACAGCAGCTGCAGTACCATGAATCCACAGAACACCGAAAACGAGAGGGTCGCCGAGATACCCGCCATCACCTGAAAAACGCCCGACACGATCGCGTTCATCGCCCAGTGGGTAAAGACCCCCAGCGA
>JBDGQN010000090.1:0-31726 GCA_042219055.1 Salinibacter sp.
TCAGCCGCGCCGTGCCTGCAGCTGCTTCCGACACAGAGGTAAGTGTGCCGCGGAGGGCCGGGTTGTCCTCGGTGGCGTGGAACTTCTGAATAGTTGCGAGCGGCTCCGGAAAGTCCGCGTTCGCGTTGAACTTGACCTTTCGTCCCTCCTGGGTCTGCACTAGGGTGCCGGAATACGCCGAGTCCGGTGCGGTGTCCACCCCGAACATCTGCGTGTACGTCGTCGAGTCGATCCGAATGCGCACCGGCTGGCGCTGGGCGTCGGGCTTGTAGCCCTTGGGAAACTCGAGAGCGACGGGCAGAGCCGTGTTGTTGCGGAACCGGTTCTCGACCAGCTCCTGGGTGTCCACCGTGAGGGCGAAGAGCAGGCTTCCGATGATGAGCCCGCTCCAGATGTAGTTCAGCATGGCAATTCGGGGATCACTTCACAGAGACGAAGCGCCTCACATCATACAGATTGTCGGACGAAAGAAAAACGGGGCCGACACAGGTCTTCCCCGGCGGAACATCCCCCGGACTCAGTACACAGGAACACTACCGAAAAAATCGTAGTTGCAAGCTGCGGTCTTGCTCCCTCTGAAGCTTATTTCATCCATCGTGTCGAATCGGTCAGAGACAATCTCGTCACCGCGCGTCGTATTTAAGTTTGGAGGGACGACCGTTGGGGAGCCGGAGCGATTTCGGACCGTTATTTCCCTTCTCCGAGAAGCGGCCGCTGCGGATCGGGTCGTCGCCATTGTGTCGGCGCTCTCGCAGGTGTCGCGGCAGCTCTCCAGGGCCATGGAAGCCTTCGCCACGCGGTCCGACGGAACCGCAGTCGTCGAAGACCTGCTCCATACGCTTCGTGATCGGCATCAGAGTCAGGCCGAAGCGGTCCTGAGTCCCGAGAGGGCCGACGAGTACACGGCGCTCCTGAACGAGCACCTTCACGCCCTTCAACAGCGGTTTGCGGAGGTTGAACGGTTCGGATTCACCCCGGCGGCCCGCGATGCGGTTCTGGCAACGGGCGAACAGCTCTCCGTGCCCATGGTCGCGCTTGCGCTGCGCGACGCGGGTCTCACCGCGCCGCACTGCGACGCCACTCAACTCGTCGTGACCGACGACACCTTCGGGGAGGCGAACGTGGATCGCGTGGCCACGACCGAGCGAGTCAGACAGTGGTACCGAGGACTCTCAGGCGGAGCGGTCCCGATCGTCGCCGGGTTTATTGGGGGCACGGCGGGAGGCCACACGACGACCCTCGGCTTTGAAGGAAGCGACTACTCGGCGTCCCTGTTTGCCCGCATCTTGGAAGCGGAGTGCGTCACCCGCTATACGGACGTCGATGGTCTTTACACCGATGATCCGGAGGCCCACGCGAACGCCGAGCGGCTCGATCACCTTTCGATGGAGGAGGCGTTCGCGATGACCGAGTCGGGGGACCTCGGCATGCACCCCAAGACACTGCGCCCCCTGGTCGACGCCGACATCCCGATGCAGGTGCGCTCGATCGTGGAGCCGGAGAAGGCAGGGACCCGTATCCTCCCGGAAACGAAAGAGCCGGAAGCGGGGTGTCCCCCGTGGTGAAAGGGAGCCGTCTCCTCATGAGCGAGAATCGACGATCAAGCCTCCGAGGGTTCGGACGCCTCGGCGGTCTTCTGAAGCGGGCGCGGGGGCGGGGTGTCTTCTCGGACGCCCTGGAGCGTCTCGCCGAGCCGGTCGACCCCGTCTCGGATGTCCGACTCATTGAGTGCGGCGTAGCCGAGCACGAGTCCCTCCCGGTCGAGGGAGCGGGAGGCATAGAACGATAGCGGCGGAGCGACGACCCCCTGCTCTTCCAGCGCCGCGGACACGACCTGGTCGTCGAGGTCATCATTGAGGAAGACGGTGAGGTGGAGCCCTGCCTCGTCGGAACTGATGTCGATCTGATCGCCCAGGTTCGCGTTTAATGCCTCGATGAGAACGGACTGGCGCTCGGCATAGAGCGTCCGCATTCGGCGCAGGTGACGCTCAAAGTGGCCCTCTTCTAGAAAATCGGTCACGACCATTTGGGGGGCGAGAGGCGGACAGCGCCCCACGAGCGACTTGGCGGCCGAGAAGGGTTGGACGAGCCCCTCGGGCACAACGAGGTAGCCCAGTCGCAGGGCGGGGAAGAGCACCTTGCTGAAGGATCCCACGTAAATCACCCGCCCGGCGTCGTCGAGGCCCTGCAGGGCCGCGATGGGGCGCCCCTCGTACCGGTACTCGCTGTCGTAGTCGTCCTCCAGGATCCAGGCCTCCGAGGTTTCGGCCCAGTCGAGGAGCTCGAGGCGCCGGGGGAGGCTCATGGTCATCCCGAGGGGGTACTGGTGCGACGGCGTCACGTAGGCCAGCCGGGCGTCCTCGTCGCCGGAGCGGAGGGGGGCAATGGTGAGCCCTTCGTCGTCGAGCGGCACGGGGGTGGTGCGGGCGCCTGCCCAGCGGAAGGCGCCCTTCGCCCGCGGGTATCCCGGATCTTCGATCCAGGCACGGTCGCCGGGATCGAGGAGCACGTGGGCGGTGAGCGTAATGGCTTGTTGGGTGCCCGAGACGATGATGACCTGCTCGGGCGAGCAGTGCACGCCCCGAGAGTCCTGCAGATACGCCGAGATGGCCTTCCGGAGCGGGGGGTAGCCGGTGGACTGACGGTAGCCCAGCATTGAGGCCGGCAGGCTTCGCCACCGTCGGCCTGTAAGTTGACTCCACGTCTCGATGGGAAACGCGTCGAGGGCCGGAAGACCGGGCCGGAATGGGCGGGGCTTTTCGTCGGCACGGAAGGAAGACAGCTCGATGTCGGTCAACAGCTCTCCGCGGGCCGAGAGGGGCGAGGCCTCGCCCGATCCGTCTGAGATCTGGCGGGACGGATGGAGGTGCGACTGGCCTCGGACGCGGAGCAACTCCTCCGGGAGCTCCTGCGCGACGTAGGTTCCCGATCCCACCCGGCTCTCAAGGTACCCCTCCGCCGTGAGCTGGTCGTACGCCTCCAGGACCGTGTTACGGGAGATGTCGAGCTTCTCCGCCAACACGCGGGTGGCCGGCAGCTGCATCTCCGGAAGCAGTTTGCTGGACAGGATGGCCTGCCGAAGATCCCGGTACAGCTGGCGGTAGAGAGGAACGGTCCCGTCCGAATCGAGCTCCACGCACCGTAGGACGAGGGAGGTCGGGTGTTCATTCACGGTGGAGACTGAGGACACGTGAATTGGTGCTTTCTTAAATCAAGCATTGGTCCTTTCTTCCGTCACCGGTGCTTAATACTGTAGTCATTGATTGTTCTCGCGCTCTTTTTCTTCGGCCTATTGGGCAGGAGCGTCGGCCCGGCCTTCACCCGGCCCGCAAGTTGTTCTTCAAAAACACCTACGTTTGCCATGGTTATGCCCTCGACGTTGCGGAACGCGCTCATGACGCTTGCTCTTCTCCTGCTCGGGGCAGGAGTGGTTCACGCTCAGGACCGGACCGTGTCGGGGACGGTTACGGACGCAGAAAACGGAGAGCCGCTCCCGGGGGTGAACGTGACGGCCCCCGGCACAAATATCGGAACCTCGACCAATCTGCAGGGGAAATATAGCCTGACGGTGCCCCCGGACGTCGACTCGCTGGCATTTAGCTTCGTGGGCTACCGGCGGGTTGTTCGTGCCATTGGAAACCGCTCGACGATCAACGTGGCCCTGAAGCCCTCTGTCGAGCAATTAGAGGACGTCGTCGTGACGGCCCTCGGCGTGGAGCGCCAGCAACGTTCACTCGGCTACTCGGTGCAGGAAGTGAAGGGGGCTGAGGTTGCTGAAGTTGGCCAAACAAACCTCGTCGATGCCCTGCAGGGACAGATCTCGGGCGCCAAAATTACGAGCACAGGAGGGCAGCCTGGGGCCTCGGCGCGTATTGTACTCCGTGGGGTTACGTCTCTGGATCCTAATGCCGACAACCAGCCCCTTTTCATCGTGGATGGGGTTCCGATTAGTAATGAAACGTTTTCGGGGAGTCGGGGTGCGGGAGGATTCGCCTTCTCGAACGGGGCGGTCGACATCAATCCAGAGAATATTGAGTCGGTTTCGGTTCTGAAAGGACCGAGTGCCGCGGCGCTCTACGGCGTGAGGGCAGCCAACGGGGCCATCGTCATCGAGACGAAAGACGGACAGGCTGGTCAAACCCGAGTTTCCTACTCAAGCTCGCTCGGTTTTCAGCGCGTAGGCAAATTTCCGGAAATGCAGCGCACATTCATGGACGGCTGGCGTGGAGAGTTCGGGTTTTTCAGCTTTCCCTCCTTTCACGCCTGGGGCCCAAAGGCCGACACGATTCAGGGGGCCGAGTTCTTCCACAACTACGAAAATTACTTTGAGCGCGGAGGCATGGGGCAGACGTTCAGCAATACGATCGCGGTGTCGGGAGGGACGAGGAAATCGACCTTCCGTACTTCTATCAAATACAGCGATCAGCAGGGCGTCATTCCGGAGGCCGAAAACCAGAACTTCTCAGCCAGGGCCTCCGGCAAGCTCGACGTAACCGATGAATTGCGCATCTCGGCGTCGGCGAAGTATGACAACACTCAGGGAACCAAATTGCCCGTAGATGCTCAGTTGGGTCAGCTCATGTACTACCCAACGAGCGTCGATGTGATGAGGAAATATAAGAATGCGGACGGGTCTCAGTTTTCACCGCTCCCGTTCCTCAATCATCCGATCTACGTGGCGAAAAATCACAATCTGACGAATGATCGAGACCGGTTCATTGGGACGCTGGGGATTACCTACACACCGACCGACTGGTTTACGGCAGAGTACCGATTTGGCAATGATCTATACCAGACGTCGCGGGAGGAAATTATTCCCGGCCCACTGGGGGTTCGAGAAGACGAAAATACCATCTCGCCGGTGGGCGTTCTGAATCGGGAAACCATTACGAACCGCGAGCTCACGTCCACACTTCGCCTCACGGCGTCCCGATCACTGACCGAGGGTTTAGATGCTGAACTGAGCATCGGAAATGACGTCTTCGATTCCAGCTACGACCGAGTGACGGTCGAAGGAACTGACTTCGGCACGCCTCGCTTCTTTGATCTGAGCAACACCTCCAATATCTCCACCTCGGAGAATCAGAGAGAGCGGCGTGTCATCGGCGTCTACGGAGATCTGTCCCTCAACTACAAAGACTATCTCTTCCTCAGCCTCACGGGCCGAAACGACTGGTCGTCTACGTTGCCGGAGGGCAATCGCTCCTTTTTCTACCCGTCGGCCAGCCTCGGGTTTGTTTTTAGCGACGTGCTGGACCTGCCCGAGTTTTTCGATTACGGCAAGCTCCGCCTCTCGGCCTCGGAGGTGGGGAAGGACGCCCGTCCCTACCTGACGGACTTAACCTACAGCTCCTTTCCCTTCAAAGGGAAAACGCTTGAGACCAAGAGCGATCAGCTTGGGGACCCCAATCTCAAGCCAGAGACCACCGTCTCCTTCGAAGTTGGGGCGAACCTACGCTTCTTTGACGAACGGCTTCGCCTCGACGTCACAGCGTATCAATCGAACAGTCGAGACCAGATTATCCCTGTGCCTATCTCTGAAGCGACGGGATTCGACACGTTCGTAACGAACGCCGGGGAAATTCGGAACCGGGGGATCGAGGTGACGATGGGCGTCACTCCGATCGAGACGGAGAAATTCACGTGGGACGCTACGCTAAACTGGTCGAAGAACAACAACGAGGTCGTCTCCATCCGCGAGGGCATCGAGGCCATTACCCTGAACGGTGCGTCCTTCTCCTACGGCGGAAGTCTCACGATGCAGCTCCGTCGCAACCTCGCGTACGGCAACCTTTACGGACCGGTGTACGACCGATACTACAAGAATCCGGAGAATGAAAGCCCGTTCAAGGTAGATGAGAGCCGTCCGAAAATTATTTCCCGACAGACTGGCTTTCCAACGCGTAGAAATGAGGGGTTCAAGATTATCGGGAACGTTCAGCCCGACTGGACGGGAAGTGTTGAAAACACCTTATCGTACCAGAACATCTCGCTCTCTTTCATGATCGACGTGAAGATGGGCGGCGATCTCTACAACCAGGTGGCGGCCTTCCATGCCTCGCAGGGCACGCTGCCGATTACGACGAATCGGGATAAGAAGGTGCAGTTCGAAGGTGTTTATCCGGACGGGACCCCTGTTGACACCACCGTCGTCCCGGGACAGGATTACTATCGCGACGTGTACCGCCGCGTCGCCGAGAATTTCGTCCAAGATGCCTCGTACGTCAAGCTTCGGAACGTCCAACTGTCGTATCAACTGCCGCAGATCCTGATGGAAAACACGCCCCTGAAAAAGGGAAGCATCGGGGTTGGGGCGACCAACATCCTGCTGTGGACCCCGTTCTACGGCTTCGATCCGGAATCTCGTCAGTTCGATGCCGGCAGTAACACGCAGGGATTTCAGGGATTGCGTACTCCGGCGGTCGAGACCTACACGGTCAATCTAAATCTGACCTTTTAGGCGCACAGGATCTCCGCTCTCCTCTCCGCTATTACATCGTCGATCTCTCAAAGTCCCATGAAACGTGCTCTCCTCGTTCTCACTCTTTTTGGATTCATTGCCGTCGGGTGCGATGGTGGAGACCTGCTAGTTTCGAACAATGATCCGAACGCCACCACGGACCCGTCCCTGTCTGGGCTGTTGTCCAGCGCAATTTTTACGACAAGTAACGAGGTCATTCCTGGGGCTGCGGGGACGACCTCTTACTACGTCCAGCACTTTGCCTCCCCGAGTGCGAGTGCCGTTGACCAGCACTTCGAGGCTCGGTTCGGGGGCACTTGGTCGGGCGTCTACGATGTGCTATCCGACACGAAGACATTAATCTCGAAGGCGAAGGCCGAAAACTCTCCATACTACGCCGGAATGGCGCAGGTGATTAAGGCGTACAATCTTGGGCTGGCTACGGACCTCTGGGGAGCCATTCCAAACCGGAAAGCCCTTCAGGGGAGTGACGATCTCACGCCGGCCTACGACCAGCAGCAGGTCGTGTACCAAAGCATTCAGACTACCCTAGATAATGCCCTCGACAACCTAAATGCCGATTCGTCGAAGTTCGTCCCTGGAAGCGACGATCTCCTCTACGCCGGAGACCTTGCGAAGTGGAAGAAAATGGCCTGGGCACTGAAGGCTCGCTACCGCAACCACCTAACGAAGAAGTCGTCGTACGACCCTCAGGCCGTTCTGAGCGCAGTGGACAAGGCCTTCACTGGAAATGCCGACGACGCTCAGATGAACTATGCGAATGATGCCGACGACAATCCGTGGCACAACGCTTACGAAGCAGAGCAGGGCGGTATTTTGCAAGTACACCTCTCCGAGCAGCTAGTGAAAGAGATGGACGGGACCATCTATGGCGTCGTTGATCCCCGTCTGGAGGTCGCCATCACAGACTCCGCCGAGTCGGATGCTCCCGGATACGTTGGGACGCGGAATGGGGCAGGGGATAAGAGTTCGTACAATCACCTCGAGGCGTCCGGGTATTACGCCGCCGAAGACGCTCCCATCCACTGGATTACCTACGCCGAGGTCAAATTCATCGAAGCAGAGGCCGCTCTTCGGGCAGGGAATGATAGCCGCGCGTACGATGCGTACATGGAGGGCATTCGTGCCCACATGGACAAGGTCGGCGTCCCGACGAGCCAGCGAGACGCGTACATGAATGACCCGGCCGTGGACCCAGCGGTGAACGGGAGCGAAAGTGACCTGACGCTCGACCTCGTCTTCAAGGAGAAAAACGTGGCCCTGTTCTTGAATCCGGAGGCCTGGGTCGATCACCGGCGCCACGATTATGACTATCCGGACTTCGAGCCACCGGTGGACCAGAATCCGATCTTCAAAAACAATCCAAACACGGACCATATCCGTCGCATTCTTTACCCGCTTTCGGAGGTGGAACGCAACTCTTCAAATGTTCCTGAGGTGTCGCTCGACCAGTTCCTCTGGTGGGACCAATCGTAGGCCTTGGGGCGGGGATCGGTGAAGCGATCCGAGGAAGGTGTTTTGGAACCGAGTGTTGACGCGAGTCTGTGCTTTCCCGGAAAGTGAAAGACGAGATTGCGTCCTGTATCCGATCCTCTCACGTTTCGAGACGCAGTTGAATGCTTACCGACGCGCCCCTCTTGGAGAAGCTGTTTGCGGGAGGGCTTTTTCTCCTCGCTGGGTTCTTCTTCGCCCCCTTTTCCCTATTCGCACAACCTCGCCCCCTTGACACATTGAAGCAAAACGTTCGCGCCGTCCTCGACTCGGTCGATGGCGACTTTGCCGTGGCCGTCCGCAACCTGGACGACACCAGCGAGACGCTCCTGATAAACGAGCACCAGATGTTTCACGCGGCGAGCACGATGAAAACGCCCGTGATGATTGAGCTCTACCGTCAGGCGCAGCAGGGGGAGTTCAATCTGGACGATTCCATCCGGGTCGAGAATGAGTTTCGGAGCATCGTGGACGGGAGCCGCTACTCGCTGACTCCGGAAGACGACAGCTACAAGGAGTTGTACAACCACCTCGGAGAACAGCGGTCGATTCGCACTCTGATGCGGGAGATGATCACGGCCAGCAGCAACCTGGCGACCAACCTCTTGATCGAAACGGTGGGGGCCGAGCAGACGACGCAGACGATGCGCCGCTACGGGGCCGACAGCATCCAGGTGCGGCGCGGGGTGGAGGACATGAAGGCCTACAACCGGGGCCTCAACAATCAGACCTCGGCCCACGATCTGATGGTGATCTTCGAGCGGATCGCCCGGGGCAACGCCGTCAGCGAGGAGGCCTCGCAGGAGATGATTCAGATTTTGAAGGCGCAGGAGTACAACGACATGATTCCGGCCCGCCTTCCCGACTCGGTGGAGGTGGCCCACAAGACCGGCTGGATTACGGGCCTCCATCACGACTCCGGCATTGTCTTCGTCCCCGACGGTCCGACGTACGTCATTGTGCTGCTATCGCAGAACCTCGAAAACGAGGACGCTGGGGTCAAGGCGTTTGCCCGCATTTCCCGCATGGTTTTTGATTTCATGGTGCGTGGTCGGTAGACCGCTATCAGGTTTGTTGCCGGAAGGTGCCGAGGGGGGGCGACTGAGGGGAGCGGCGTACAATTGCAAGCGGAAGATCCGTTGCGACATTTCGTTTCTCGAACCAAGTAGACGACACTCTGGTGAATACCAATTCTTCCCTACGTATCGTTCAGTATGGTCTCGGTCCCATTGGCCAGGCCACGGCCGAGACCGTTTTGACAAAGTCCGACGCCCTGACCCTAGTCGGGGCGATCGACATCGATCCTGACAAGGTGGGCCGGGACGTGGCCGACGTGATTGGCAATGGGGGGGCGGCCACCGACGTCTCCGTATCGGACGACGCCGAGGCCGTTCTTGCGACGCAGCAACCGGACGTTGTGCTCCACACCACGACCTCCTTCCTCGATGGCGTGACTGATCAGCTCGTACAGTGTGTGCGAGCGGGAGCAGATGTCGTATCCTCGACCGAAGAATTGTCGTTTCCCTACCAGCGTGCCCCGGACGCCTCGAAACGGCTGGACCGGGTGGCGCAAGAGGAGGGGGGCGTCATTGTGGGAACCGGAGTCAACCCGGGCTACGCCATGGACACCCTGCCGCTGATGGCGACGGGCGTGTGCACCGACGTGCAGGCCGTCCACGTGGAGCGGGTTGTCAACGCGAGCGAGCGGCGCCAGCCGCTCCAGGCGAAGGTGGGGGCGGGCATTACGACCGAGGCCTTCGAGGAGAAGAAGGCGGGCGGGACATTCGGTCACATCGGGCTCCGCGAGTCGCTTCTGATGCTGGCCGACGGGCTGGGCTGGTCGCTGGACGGGGTGGAGGAGGAGCTCCAACCGGTCCACGCCGACACGCCGGTCGATACCGGCTTTCGCGAGGTGCAGCCGGGGGAGGTGGCCGGCATTCACCATGTGGCCACCGGACGCATCGACGGGGCATCGCAGTTGACGCTCGATCTGAAGATGTACGTGGGCGCGGACGAATCCTACGATGCGGTGAAGGTGGAAGGAGAGCCGCCCATTGATCTCCGCTTCCAGGGGGGCATCTTCGGCGACACGGCCACCGTGGGTATGTTGGTCAACACCGTTCCCCTTGCGGCACGTGCACGTCCCGGCCTGCAGACGATGGCCGACCTGCCCGTTCCGCGGGCCTTTGCGACGAAGCCGCTCGTCGGGGCCGCGTCCTGAAAGATGGGGACGAGCCTCTCCATTGGTCCCAGGATCGACCCCGCGACTGCGTGCACGGATTCTGCCTGGATCCTTCATCTCCACTCACGGGTGTTGAGACAGTCGGTGGGGTTCTCTTTCTCTTCCTTCTCTTCACCGGCTGCTCGGCCGACGTGTCGAAGAAATCGTCTCGCCGTTCAGCGATGCCGGTACAGCGATCTGTGAGCGACGGCGGCATGATGGCGGCGGCACACCCCCGGGCGGTCGCGGCGGGCACGAAAATGCTCGACGCAGGGGGGACCGCCGTGGACGCGGCCGTGGCTACGGCGTTCGCCCTCCACGTGCTGGAGCCCATGATGTCGGGGCCCGGCGGGGGCGGCTCCATGACCCTCTGGCACCCCGAGACCGAAACTGCCGACTTCGTCGATTTCTATGCCAGTGCGGGGGCCGACCCCGACCATGGCCTCAACGCCGTGCCCGATTCGACCCTCCAGCAACACCGCGAGCGCATGGCCGCGGTGCCGGGGTCGATCGCCGGCCTGTTGTCGGCCCACGCGAAGTACGGCCAGTTGTCGCGGGAGCGCGTCATGGCCCCGGCTATTCGGCTGGCCCTGAAGGGCTTTCCCGTGCATCCCCTCTTCGCCCGCATCATCGAGAACTACGAGCACCGCCTCACCTACGACGCGGACGCCGCCGCGGTCTTTTTTCCGGGCGGCAATCCGCTGACGATGGAGGATTTCGCGACCTTTAAGCCCCGCTGGCGGACACCGCTCTGCGGCACCTACGGCCCCTACACGGTCCTCTCGGCCACCCCCTCGCTCAACGGGGCTGAGGTCATCGAGACACTCAACCTGCTCGATCCCTACGACCTTTTGGCCCTCGGCCTCCCGCCCCAAACCCCGAAGGCGCTGGGGCGGGTCGTGGACGCCATCCGTGTCGCCCGGGCCGATCGGCTGCGCTGGATTGGCGATCCGGACGAGACGGGCGTCCCCGCCGTGGGCCTCGCAAGTTCGGCCTTCGCCGACACACGACGGTCTCTCATCGGAGGACCGGCCCCCGACTCCCTGGCGGCGGGCAACCCGTGGCCGATGGAGCAGAACGGGCGCCCGGCGGACTGCAAGGCGCTCAATTCGTTTCCGCCCACCGATCTGCCGCGGCCCGAGCCCACGACCCAGACGACCGACACGACCTCGGGACTGGGAAGCCACACGACCCACATCTCCGTCGTCGACGCGGAGGGGCGTGCCGTGTCGCTCACCGAGACGATGGGCCTCTACTTCGGCTCGGCGGTCTACGAGCACGGCGTCTTCCTCAACAGCGCCGCCATGAACTTTACGGGGCCGAACGAGCGGCCCGTGGCGAACCGGCGGGCGGGCCGACGCACGCCGCGCTCCTCCACCGCGCCCACGCTGGTCCTGGAGGAGGACGACGTGCGGCTCGTCGTGGGATCGCCGGGCTCCGGCCGCATTCCCCCCGCCATCGTTCAAATGGTGATGTACACCCTCGACTATGGCGTCGACCCGGCAACGGTCGTTCAGATGCCTCGCGTGTACCCGATGGTCGATACCTCGGTCGTCCGGGTGGATGGCGGCGTCGCGGCGCCCGCCCTGGCCTGTCTTCGGGAGCGGGGGTACGCCATCGAGTCTTACCCGCCGTTCGACATGTATTTTGGCGGTGTGCACATGGTCTACGTCGACGACGAAGGACGCCGCATCGGGGTGGCCGATCCGCGGCGGGGTGGGACGGCGCGAGGGCGGTAGGGATGAAGGTGTGGAAGTGTGGAGGATAGGAAGGGGGCGGGGATGGATGTGAAAGCAGGGCGGACGCGAGGAGGACGGCGATCCTGCCACAGACTCGATTTCTGATCGGAGAGGCGTCCTGCCGGGGCGCCCATGTCCCCATGCGGATGCTTGCCGAACATTTTCTCGTCCTGATCGCCATCTTCGGCCTCAGCGCCGGGTCCCCTGTGACCGCGCAGCCTGCCTACGACATTTTGGTCGAGAACGGGCGGGTGCTGGATGGCTCCGGCAATCCCTGGGTGCGGGCCGATGTGGCGGTGCGGAACGGAGAGATTGCCGCGGTGGGGGATCTCTCGGCTGCGGACGCCGACACGGTGCTCGATGCACAAGGGCTCTACGTAGCGCCCGGGTTCATCGACGTCCACTCCCACGCCGCCGGGGGGCTGACGACGAAATCGCTGAGTACGGCCACGCCGCTGCTCGCGCAGGGGATTACGACCGTCGTGGTGAATCCGGACGGCGGCGGGGCTGTAGACCTGGCTGCGCAGCAGGACTCGCTGCTCGCGCATGGCCTGGGGGTGAACGTAGGGCAACTGGTGCCGCACGGCGCCATTCGGGAGAAGGTGATGGGCACGTCGGATCGGGACCCGACCGAGGAGGAACGGGCGGAGATGAAGGCGCTCGTGCGGAAGGGGATGGAGGCCGGCGGACTCGGATTGTCGAGCGGGCCTTTCTATGTTCCGGGCAGCTACGCGGAGACGGACGAATACGTTGCCACCGCGAGCGTCGCTTCCGAGTACGACGGGGTCTACCAGAGCCACATTCGGGACGAGTCGAACTACACCGTCGGGCTCCTCGCGGCCGTCGACGAGGTGATCCAGATCGCCCGCAAGGCCGATCTGCCGGGGATCGTGACCCACGTCAAGGCCCTCGGCCCGCCCGTCTGGGGCTTCTCGTCGGCCGTCGAACAGCGGGTGGAGCGCGCCCGGGCGAAGGGCGTCGAAGTGTTTGCCGACCAGTATCCGTACACCGCCTCCGCCACGAGCCTGACCGCCGCCCTGGTGCCGCGATGGGCGCAGAGCGGAGGACGCGACTCGCTGCTGCATCGCCTCGACCGGGATGACCTTCGGGCCCGCATCCGAAGCGACATGACCGAAAACCTGGAGCGACGGGGTGGGGCCGGACGGATTCAGTTTCGCAGCTTCTCGCCGGATTCGTCGATCGAAGGGAAGACGCTGGCCGAGGTGGCCGCGGAGCGGGACGAGGAGCCGCTGACGACGGCCCTCCACCTCATCGAGCAGGCCACGCCGGGCATTGTGTCGTACAACATGCTCGACGAGGACGTAGAGCGGTTCATGCGGCAGCCGTGGACCATGACCTGCTCGGACGGCGGCCTCGTAGCACGGGGCGCGGGCGTGCCGCATCCCCGCAACTACGGGGCCTTTGCGCGAAAGCTCGGCCGCTATGCGCGGGATCGAGGCGTCGTGGAGCTCGGCTTCGCGGTGCGGAGCATGACGCAGCTCTCTGCTTCGGTCATGGGACTCCCGGACCGGGGGCGCCTCCAGCCCGGCGCCGCGGCGGACCTCGTGGTGTTCGACCTCGAGGAGATTCACGATCCAGCCACGTTCCGGGCGCCGCATCAGCTCTCCGAGGGAATGGTACACGTCCTCGTGAATGGTTGCCTGGCCGTCCACGACGGGACGTTCACGGGAGCGCGCCCTGGCCGGGTGCTTTCACTGCAATCAGAATGAACGATCGCTCGCAGCAATGAGACAGGCAAGGACCTACGCTATTTCGTTCCTCCTGCTGACATTCTGCGTCCTGGTTGGATGCCAGGGCCCGGATCCAGCCACGGAGTCGGCTACCAGTCCGACTGTGGCCGAGCGCGTGCCCGACGACTGGGCCTACGACCTCACTGCGCCCACCCCCACGGCATCCCGGGGCATGGTGGCCACCGATGCGAAGCGGGCCACTGAGGTGGGGCAACGCATCCTCGAGCAGGGCGGCAACGCGGTCGATGCCGCGATCGCGACTACCTTCGCCCTGGCGGTTGTGTATCCCGAGGCCGGAAACATCGGCGGGGGCGGGTTCATGGTTGCGCGCATGGGCGGGGCCACCGCCGCGCTCGACTTCCGCGAGGAGGCCCCTGGCGCTGCCACGCGCGACATGTATCTGAACGAGAACGGCGAGCCGACCAACTCCTCACTCGTGGGTTATCTCGCCTCGGGCGTGCCGGGGACGGTGGCCGGGATGCGCAAAGCCTGGGAGCGGTTTGGTTCGATGCCGTGGAACGCGCTCCTCCAACCGGCGATCGAGCTGGCCGCCGAAGGCTTCACCGTGAACGAACGCTTCGCTGAAACGGTGCAGGAACGCGCCGACGCACTTCGTCGATTTCCTGCTTCGCGCAAGCTGTTTCTGCCGGGTGGCGAGCCTCTCCAGGCCGGGCAGACGTGGAAAAATCCCGACCTGGCCGCCACGCTTCGCCGCATCGCCGAGAAGGGACGTGCCGGGTTTTATCGCGGCAAGACGGCGCAGCTCATTGCCGAAGAGATGGAGCGTGGGGGCGGCCTCATTACCCGTGCGGACCTGCGCCGTTACGAGGCGAAGTGGCGCACGCCGGTCGCCTTCACCTATCGCGGCCACCAGGTCTACGGCATGCCGCCACCCTCCTCCGGCGGCATCACGATGGCAATCATGGGCAACATTCTCAACGCCTACGACCTCGGCAACCTCGGCTGGCACGCCCCTCGGTCGCTCCACCTCCAGGCCGAGGCGATGCGGCGGGCCTTCGCCGCGCGCAACCACTTCCTGGGCGATCCCGACTACACGGAGATCCCGCGCAAACGACTCGTCTCGGACGAATATGCGGATCGGCAGCGTGCAACGATTACCAAAAAGGCCACGCCCTCGAAGGAAGTGTCGCCGGAGACGGGGCGCGACAGCCAGCCGACGATGCACACCACCCACATCTCGATCGTCGACGACCAGGGCAATGCCGTCGCGCTCACCACGACGATCAACTTTCTCTACGGCTCGAAAGTGGCAATCGGCGGGGCGGGCTTCGTGATGAACAACGAGATGAACGATTTCACCGCCAAGCCCGGCGAGCCGAACGCCTTCGGATTGGTGCAGGGGGAGGCCAACGCCGTGGAACCGGGCAAGCGTCCCCTCTCGTCCATGAGCCCGACCATCGTCCTCGGGACGGAGGGGAGGCCGCTCCTCATCACAGGGGCACGGGGGGGGCCGCACATCATTACGGCGGCCTTCCAGGTGATGTCGAACGCTCTCGATCACGGTTTTGACCTCGGCGCCGCCGTGCGGGCACCGCGCATTCATCATCAGCACCTGCCCGACCACATCCTCTACGAGACGGACGGTCTGACTCCTCGGCTCGCCGAGACCCTTCGCAAACGTGGTCACGAGCTGGAAGACGAGGGCTCAATCGGCACCGCCCCCACGATCCTGCGCACACGGACGGGCCGCTGGGCGGGCATGAACGATCCGCGTGGCAGCGGATCGGCCGCTGGGTACTGATACCGAATGCGAGCTTTCGATGTACACTTGCGCTCCCACCCGTTCACGTAGAGACGACCGGCCCGATCGTCTCTACAGCCAGGGTTGAGTTCTATTCCACCGGAGTTGCTGATCTCGACGACCGTCGGGGGCCTGCACAATGATCTTGGGCAGGTAGTACGATGCGGCAACGGATGGGATCGCATTGGGAGGATCACCAACGCAAAAACGTTTTGGGGCACTCGGCATTGAGTTCTCAGCTTCTGAGTACCGCACACTCGGAGTCATGGGTATTTCGAAATGGAGTTCTGTCTTCCTGGTCGTATTTCTCGCTCTTTTGGGTCTCACGGGTCCTGCCGGCTACGCTCAGGATCCTGATGCGGCTGAGGCCGAGATCCAACAGGACCGCGTTCATCTCCGACCGGACGACTGGAAGCAGCGGGCGAAAGCGCAGTCGGCAATTCGGGTGGAGGAAGCAGTGCGGCTCCGGGAAGGGGCGGCGACGGGGCGTATTACGTCCGCGCCCATCGAACTCCCCTTTGCGGTCAACGGTGTGGGGCCGCACTGGGACGCGACGGTGCCCGAGGCAGCTGTGTTGGACGTGGAGGTGCGCGTCAGTCCGAACGGTACTGACTGGACCTCCTGGGTGGCCCCTGGGCATCGCACACGGGTCCCGGCGACGGGGGTTGGCACGCAGAGGGCCAATACGTACGCCGGGGACACGGCGGGCGGACTGGTGCTGGTGGAGCCCGACACCCGCTACGTTCAGGTGCGGCTCACGCTTCAGGCCTCGGCGGACGCGTCCCCCGTTCTCCGCCGGCTCTCGCTGTACGTTGCAAATGCGACCGATGGGCCCGCGCCGCCTTCCCACGTCACGCAAAAGCAACGGCCCGGCGGCGCGCCCGACACCTCGAAGCCGGACCTCTCCACCCGCGACGAATGGGACGCCCGGGCGCCCGCGACCGACTACCGCTACTACACGGCCTCCCACCTTGCCATCCACCACACCGCCACCGCCAGTTACGGGGCTGCGGACACCTGGGAAGACTGCGCGGCGGGCGTGCGGGCGATCCAGGACTACCACATGGATACCAACGGCTGGATCGACATTGGCTACAACTACCTCATCTGTCAAACGGGGGACATCTTCCAGGGCCGAGAGGATGGGGACGACAGCCACGACGTGGTAGGGGCGCACGACGGCTACAACGATGGCAGCGTGGGCACGGCCGCCCTTGGGTACTTCCACCCGCCGGAGAATCAGAAGCCGACCTCAGCGCTCATTAACGGCTACGTCGACCTTTTCGGCTGGATTGCGGCGCGTCGGGACATCGACCCGGACGGCACCAGTCGTTACGTCGACTACGGCTCGCTCCGCAACGTCTACGGGCATCGGGACGTGAAGGCGACCGCCTGTCCGGGCGACCATCTCTATTCGAAGCGGTCGGCCATCGTGGACAGCCTCGGCGGAGTTGTTTCGGATACGTCCGACGAGTCCGATCCGCCGGAGAAGACACTTCTCAGCGAGAGCCGCCCGAATCCGGTGCGGTCTCGGGCACGGTTCGATCTCCAGCTGTCGAGGGGCGGCGTGGTCACGATCACGGTGTATGACCTCCTCGGTCAGCGCGTAGTGCGGCGACGCTACGGCTACTACAAACCGGGCACGCACACGATCTCGCTCCGGACCGCCGAGTGGGCCGCAGGAACGTACCCCTACCGGCTGGTGGTGGACGAGCGGTCGCGCACCGGAATGCTTCGGGTGGTCCGGTAGCGGGGGGCGCTCAGGCGGTCACGGGCCCGTTTCTGAACGAACTGGGAGAGTTAGTGCACTTCGACGGTCGGGGGACAGGTGCACCTTCACGGTCGCTGTCTGGGCGTCCTCGACGGTCTCCTCCATCGGCGGGCCGCCGGACTGATAGTTTTTCTGGGCCGCGGGCGTGTGGGAGATCACCGCGCCGACGAGAAGCACGAGGGAACGGACGAAGAGCAGGGATCGAACGGGGCGGGAAACGCGCATAAGGAGAGACAGACTCCGAAGAAGAGGGGCGTAGAGACCGGCAACAAGATGGACGATTCAGGCTTCGGAGTCAATGGGCAGGGATGAGCCCAGATCATCCTGTTGTTCCTGCGAATGATCATCGGCGTGCTCCGTGACCATTCTCCACCGCGACGAGCAGCTTCTGGTCGTCGACAAACCGCCGGGTCTGCTGTCGCAAGCCGATCGTACCGGCGATCCGGACGTCGTGACCCTGGGAAAAGAGCGATTGGCCGAGGAAGAGGGGGGCAAGCCATTTCTGGGACTGGTGCACCGGCTCGACCGGCCCGCGTCGGGGATCTTAGTGCTGGCCCGCACCTCGGACGCCGCCCGGCAGTTGTCCCGGCAGTTTCGGGAGCGGCTCGTCGAAAAGCGGTACCTCGTCCTCGTGGAGGGGACGCTGCGGGGCCTTGGCACGTGGACCGACTACATCGCCAAGCCCGACCGGCAGCCCCGCCTCGTGGACCCCGAGCATTCGGCCGGACAGCGGGCCGTTCTGGACTGGCAGGCCCTCGAAGCGGGCGCTGAGCGCACCCTTCTGCAGATCGAACTCCGGACCGGACGCCCCCACCAGATTCGCCTGCAGTCCACGAGTCGCGGGCATCCGGTGGTGGGGGATGTGCGCTACGGGGCGTCTGCCTCGCTGGAGACCCATGCGATCGCGCTCCACCACGCCCTCCTGCGTGTCGATCCCCCGACAAAGTCCCGGCGGGAAACGTTTGTTGCGGGCCCCCCCTCAGTGTGGACCGGTGTGCTCACTGGCGAGATGCGCGCAGCCATTCAGCGCGTGCTCGACCACGCGCAGCCGTCCTGAACCCTGCGGCCCGTGAAAATGAGAGGGAGCTCGGTGCGCGACGAACGCCCCCGTTCCAGATTCCGTATTCCGTATCGGTATCGATCCTCCTTTTCCCTCTTACACCGAACAAGTCCCCTCCCTCGATCATGGGCGACGACTTTGACCGCCTCGAAACCCTCCGCGAGAATCCCCGCGACGACATTCCGATGGCCCACCGCATGAAGCGGTTCATGGAGGCCCTCCAGATCCGCATCACGCGTGCGCTCGACGAGCGCGACGACGGGGCCTCATTCGAGGTGGACCGATGGTCCCGTGAAGAGGGAGGGGGGGGCATCACGGCGGTGATCGAAGGCGGCGATCTCCTCGAAAAAGGCGGCGTCAATACCTCGGCGGTGCATGGCCCGCTGCCGGAACGGATGGCCCGAGAGTTCGACGTGGACGAAGCCCCCTTCTTCGCCACCGGCCTGTCGCTCGTCCTGCATCCCCGCAACCCGCACGTTCCCACGGTCCACGCCAATTTCCGATACTTTGCGCTGGGCGACGACCTCATGAATCCCGTAGACCAGTGGTTCGGCGGCGGGGCCGACCTTACGCCCTACTACCCGCGTCTCGACGACACGCAGCACTTCCATCGAGTCTGGAAAACCGTGTGCGACCGCCACGAGGTCGCCGACTACGAGGCGTTCAAGCAGGAGTGCGACGAGTACTTCTACCTGCCCCACCGGAACGAGGCCCGGGGGGTGGGCGGCATCTTTTACGACTACCTGCGAGACGATCCGGAGGGGCTCTTCTTCTTCAGCCGTGAGGCGGGACGGGCTTTTCTGGAATCGTATCTGCCCATCGTCGAGCGACGCCGGGAGGAGGCCTACGGGCAGCGGGAGAAGGCCTACCAGCGAATCCGGCGGGGGCGGTACGTTGAGTTCAACCTGGTGTACGACCGGGGAACCAAATTCGGGCTGGAGTCCGACGGGCGCACCGAGAGCATTCTTATGAGCATGCCGCCGCAGGTACAGTGGCAGTACGACTACACCCCCGAGGCGGGCACGCCTGAGGCCGACGCACAATGGTACTTTACGGCCCGCGACTGGCTCGATGTCACCGAGGACGAGGTGCCCGACAGCACCGTGTAAAAATTCTGCTGAGAGAGGGTTTTAGGGCAAAGTTCAACGTGGTCCAGGAACGGAAAAGCAGGGGGAGCGCACAACTTACGTGCTCTTGCCGGAAATCAGCTGTGGTGTGCAATCCCCTCACTTGGGCCGTATGACTCCACGTGACGTTCTCCGCGCCTATGATCCGGACTGGCGTTCTCTCGATGGAGCCTCTGTATCGGAGTCACCTCTGCGGATCGAGGATGGAGACTGTGTGGGCGTCGTGCTCTTTGCGTTTGGCGGCCCGGCCTCGCTCGACGACGTCGAGCCATTTCTGTATCGTCTGCTGATGGATCCGGCCGTTCTTGACCTGCCGATGGGCGAACGGCTCCGTCACTGGTTGGCGAAGTCGATTGCGTACATGCAGGCCGACACCCTGCGGGAGAGCTACGAGCTCATCGGCGGCGGATCGCCCCTCACCCGCCTCGTTCACGAGCAATCGGAGACGCTTCAGGGACACCTCAACGACGAGTACGGCGGGCCCGCCGGGATCGACTTCCGCGTGTACCCGGCAATGCGATACGGAACGCCGTCCGGCGAAGAGGCCGCGTCGCAGATGGTGGAGGACGGGGTCGACAAGGTCGTCCTGCTGTCGTCATATCCGCAGTATTCGACGGTTACTACGGGATCGGCCTTTGCTTATTGGCAGGCCCTTGCGGAGGCGGGGGAACGCCCGTCCTGGCCTACGACCGCCGTGATGGAGTACGCCGCCAATCCGAAGTACGTCCAGGCCGTGTCGGAGCGCATCGACGAAGCCCTCCAGCGCTTTCCCCAGGACACGCAGGACGAGGTGGTGCTCGTGTTCAGTGCCTACGATACGGTCCTCCGGTCGCGGGGCGAGCGGGAGGATCCCTACTGTTGCCTCGTTCACTCCACGGTGGAGCAGGTGATGCGACTCCGGGGACGAGATCGCCCCTTCCGCACGGCCTTCCAGAGCATGATTGGGCCGAACGCCTGGCTTTCACCGTCTACCCCCGATACGCTCAAAACCCTCGCCGAGCAGGGACACCGCTCCGTGCTGGTCGTGCCCATCAGCTTCGTGACCGATCACATCAGTACCAGCTACGATTTGGACGTCGAAGCCCGGGTGGAGGCCGAAGGGCATGGCATTGACCACTTCGAGGTGACGGCGGGCCTCAACACGCATCCTCTGCTCCTTGAGGCGCTCGGCGAGGCCACGGTTGCCCAGCTGGAACTGCCGATCGACGTGAATCAGGTGCGGGTTGGGGGGAACGGCCAGTCGCAGACCTATCCGCTCCGGCCCCTCCGCCGGCTGCCCCGGCACGACCTGGACGCCGCGTCGTTCGGCTGCCCCGACTGCGGCCGCGCGACGGGAGCCCGTCGGTGGACGCTTTCCGAGCAGTCCGCCGAGCCGGAAGCCCCCACGGGCGCCCCTGCCAATCGCCGGGAGGAGATGAGCCCACCCTCTTCGGAGTCGCGCTCGACGACGGAGCAAACGTGAGCTTCCGGGAAGCGACGGGACGTGCATTTCATCCTTTACGAACCTCCGACCATGAGCACTGCTCCCCCTGACACCCCATCCGATCAGCTACTGCGCACGCTCGCGTCCGTGCCGGTGTCGACTCCGATGTTGAATCTCGGGTGCGGCTCAGGGCGGCACGCAGAGGCGCTTCTGCGGCTCGGCTTCCCCATGCACGCCTGCGATCCGCGCGAGGAGGCCGTGGCGGCCAGCCGGGCTGTCGTCCGCGAGCTGGTAGACGACGAGACCGCTCAGTCCTGCGTTCGGCAGACCTCCCTGGAGGCCCTCGACGACCTGGACGCCACGTTCGACTGGGTCATCGCCGATCGGACGGAGGCCTACCTCGACACGGCCGCCGACCTGGATCCGCTTCTCCGAAAGGCCCGTGCGCTGCTCAATCCCGGCGGCTGGCTGTACCTGACGCTTCCCGCCGCCCCCGAGGAGAACGATGAGGCGGAGGGGCGCGACGATGGTGCAATTTTCTTTGCGCCGTCGGATCTGACTGCTTCGGACTTCGATACACCATTCATGGAGGCACAATCCCCCGAACGCGTCGAAGAGAACGGAGAGACGCGTCTCCACGCCCTATACCGGCGCGTAAAACGGACGTCCCCTAAATGAGGCGTGCGTTGCTATTTCGGGGCCGCGTCCTATGTATCTGTCAATCTCCAATCGGCCATGGAAGTTGCTCCCTCTGACCTCGCCCTTGAGAACAGTCGTCGGTTTTACGAGCGTGCCCAGCATTCCATCCCGGGCGGCGTGAATTCGCCCGCCCGCGCCTTCGACAGCGTGGGGGGCACCCCGCTTTTTATTGAGGAAGCCGAAGGGGCGTATCTCACCGACGCCGACGCGAATGAGTACCTTGACTACGTGGGATCCTGGGGGCCCATGATCTTCGGCCACGCGCACCCCGAGGTGGTGGAGGCCGTGCAGGATCAGGCGGAGGCCTCGACCTCCTTCGGCGCGCCCACGGAGATCGAGATCGAGGTGGCCGAGATCGTCTGCGACCTCGTGCCGTCCGTCGAGAAGGTGCGGATGGTCAACTCCGGCACGGAGGCCACCATGAGTGCCGCCCGACTGGCGCGCGGCTACACGGGGCGAGACAAAATCATCAAGTTCGAGGGCAACTACCACGGCCACGGCGACTTCTTCCTCATCGCCGCCGGGAGCGGAGCCATGACGCTCGGAGAACCGGACTCTCCGGGCGTGACCGAAGGCAATGCCCGGGACACGCTCCTCGCCCGCTACAACGACCTGGATCACGTGCAGCAGCTCGTGGAGGCCAACGAGGGGGAGGTGGCCTGCATCGTTCTGGAGCCCATTGCGGGCAACATGGGCTGCATTCCGCCGGAGCCGGGCTTTCTGGAAGGCCTGCGGGAGCTGTGCGATGCCCACGACATCGTTCTCATCTTCGACGAGGTGATGACCGGCTTCCGGGTGGCGCCCGGCGGCGCTCAGGAGCGCTACGGCGTCATTCCGGATCTCACCTGCCTCGGCAAAATCATCGGCGGCGGTCTGCCGGTGGGGGCCTACGGTGGACGACAGGAGATTATGGACTACGTATCGCCGACGGGGCCGGTCTATCAGGCCGGGACCCTCAGCGGCAACCCGCTGGCCATGCGGGCCGGGCACGCTATTCTCGCGAAGATTGCCGAGGAGAAGGACCGCATCTACCGGGAGCTGGAGGACTACGCGGAGGCACTGCAGGAGGGCACCGAGCACAACCTGGACGCGCTGGGTCTCGATTACACCACCCATCAGGTGGGGGCGATGGGGAGTCTCTTCTTTACCGACGCGGACGTGGTGGATCAGGAGACGGCAAAGAGTTCGGACACCGAGACGTACGCCGCCTACTTCCACGCCATGTTGGAGGAGGGCATCTACCTCCCGCCGTCGCAGTTCGAGGCCATGTTCTTCGGCACCTGCCACGGCACGACGGAGCTCGACGAGACCCTGAAGACCCAGCGGCGGGTCCTCGAACGAGTGCATTCGTAGGCGGGATTGGCACTGCCGACCCCCCGGAGAGTGCTCAGTCATTCCGTTTCCACGCGCCGCGGTTTGCCGTCGCGTCCGTTCCTCCTCCCCTTCGCTCTGATGAGTCGAACATGTCCGCCGACTCTCCGTCCTCCGAACTGCTTTTTGGCGTCGACCGGCGGGTGCTGGCCCTCGCGCTGGCGCGCATGGCGGACGCCGTCGGGAACTCTTTTCTCATCATCGTCCTGCCGCTCTACGTAGCCAGCGAGGCAGTTGGGGGACGCGTGTTCGGGGTCCCGTCCTCTATGGTTGCCGGAGTGGTGCTGGCCATCTTCGGCATCGCAAGCAGCATGGCCCAGCCCCTGGCCGGACGCCTCTCGGACCGGGCGGGACGGCGGAAGATCTTCGTCATCGGCGGCCTCGTGGTGCTCGGGGTCGTTAACCTGGCGTTTGTCGGAGCCACCGCGTACTGGCATCTGTTTGTACTGCGGATCCTGCAGGGGCTCGCGGCGGCCTTCACCATTACTGCGAGCATCGCCATCGTCAACGAGATGAGCGGCGCGGGGCGGCGGGGGGGCAACATGGGCGTGTACAACTCCTTCCGGCTCGTCGGTTTTGGCGCTGGGCCCCTGCTGGCGAGTGCTTTGCTCGAACTCGGTCCGTTTTCGTTGCCCGGCGGAGGGGAGGTGACGGGATTCGAAGCGACGTTCGGCGTCGCAGCGGGCACGGCCTTTCTGGGAACGGCCCTGGTGGGCCTGCTGGTGCAGGATCCCGACGACACGACGCCTGCTCCTCGGACGCTTGCCCTTCGCATTCGGGAGCGGTCCGGAGGGGGGCTCGACACCATCTTTGCCCTTGGCCTGGCGACCTTCGTGATGGCGTCGAGCATGGCGCTCCTCTCGGCCATCGAGCCGGAAGTGAATGCCCAACTGGGGCAGGGGCCGGTCCTGTTCGCGGTTGAGTTCGTGGCGCTCATTGCCGCCCTGGCCGTGGTCCAGCCGCTCGTGGGGCGGGCCAGCGACGAGTATGGCCGCAAGCCGTTTATCCTGGTCGGTCTCCTGGCGCTCATTCCGACGACCCTGGTGCAGGGGGTGGTGAACGTGCCCTGGCAGATGATTGCGGCGCGCGTGCTACAGGGCGGGGCCGCCGCCCTTGTGTTCGCTCCGGCGCTCGCCCTGGCGGGAGATCACACCGTGGAGGGACAGTCGGGCGCCCAACTGTCGGTGCTCACCGTGGCATTTGGGCTCGGCATCGCATCGGGGCAACTCATTGCCGGATTCTTCGTGCAGTACGCCTTTGTTCTCCCGTTCCTCGTCGGCAGCGTCCTTGCAGCGGCAGGAGCTCTGCTCGTGCTCACGCAGGTTGACGAACATCACCACGCGTCGGCAGACGCCTGAGCGTTTTACGTGTTGGGGACGACACCGCTCCCGAAATCCGCACTCCAAAATCCGCACTCCGAGTTCTCAATCCCCCTCTAAAGAAAAAGCCCGCCTTGATCCCGACGGCGGGCGGGACGCGAGGCGGGCAAACCGGGAAGGATCGGCAAAGTAGATTAACGTTCCTCCTCGTCTTTCGTCTTCAGCAGAAGCTCCTTCAGCTTTTCGAATTCCTCGCGCTCGAAAGAGAGGCTGTATTTGCCCGGCTCGTCGTCGTCGCCCACTTCAGTCAGGGGTTCGATGTCCGAGTTCTGCACGACCTCAATGAAGTCGTCGGAATCCATCTCAAAGGCCCCGGCAAAGTCTTCCGCTGTGGCGGCATAAATGCCCCCGTACGACTTAATCTCGCCGGTCGAAAAATCCTCGGCGTCCTGAGGCTTGAAGCTAACTCCACGCATATTGGCTGGGGAGATTAATGGTCGTCAACACGAAGGATCACCATACGATTCTACAGTATAGGCCACACGTACAAAAGTTTCTCGCCAACGGCTCGGCGGAGATGTGGTTCAACTTAGACGCGCACAGGGCCACAGTCATCTACGTCCGGACACATCTTCAATTGAGCCTCTCTTCTTCCGATTCCTGCAACTCATAATTCACATTCTGCAACCGCATCGTTACCATAAACTCAAGTTACAACAGTCACACATCTCCTGAAAGCAATGCTTTCTATTCACCGGATTCTCTGGCCGACTGATTTTTCTGCCGGAGCAAGTTGGGCCTTTCCCCAGGCAGCGGCCCTGGCCGCGTGGCACGACGCGGAACTTCACGTCCTCAACGTGAAGGAAGAGAATGGGCGCTCTCCGACGGACATGGAGTCTACGTTTCCCATTCCGCGGGACGCTCTCCAGGATCTTCTCACGGCCGAGGGGGATCCCCCGCGGCACGTAGACCTGGATGCCCTTTCGATCACTCAGGAGCAGCGGGAAGAGGGGTCTCCCCCCCAGACCATCGTCGCGTACACTGAGGAGAACGACATCGACCTCGTCGTGGCGGGCACCCACGGCCGCCGGGGGCTGCAACGTCTGCTCATCGGAAGCGTAGCCGAAGAGGTGCTCCGGACAGCTTCCTGTCCGGTCCTCACTGTGCGGGGCGCAGACGGCGGGGCCCCGACCTGGGCCGTCCGCAACATTCTCGTGCCCATCGATTTTTCGGACGCTTCAAGGCAAGCCCTTTGGCACGCCAAGGAGCTGGCTCTCACCTACGGGGCCCAGATTACGTTGCTGCACGCTGTGGAGGAGGTCGTCTACCCATCCGCCTACGGCATCGAGCCGACCAACCTGCCCGGGCCCCAGGTCATCGATCGGGTAGAGGAGAACCTGGCCGAGATCGCCCGCACCGAGATCGGGTACGAGCATGTCGTCGTGGACGCCCACGTCGGCTATGCGCCCTCTACGATTCTTGACTACGCCGAGGAGAACGAAGTGGACCTCGTCGCGATTGCCACCCATGGCCGAACCGGCCTCGAACGAATGCTCCTCGGAAGCGTGACCGAGCGCGTCGTGCGACGCTCGCCCGCCCCTGTCTTCGTCGTCAAGTCGTTCGGGAAATCGCTCCTACCCGACGATGGCGTCTCCGGCGCGTGAGACCTCCCGGTCGGTGTGCTGCTTGAACACAAGTTCACCAATACCATGGACGTGCGTCACGTTCTCGTCCCTACCGATTTCTCGGCGCCCGCCGATGCGGCCTTGAGCCACGCCGTCTCGCTGGCCGACCGGTTCGTTCTGGGCAGCAATACCGAGCGCGTGGTCCGCACTGCACCGTGTCCGGTGCTCACGGTACCGCCGACGCTGGATGAGGGGGATAACTGAGACCGGCGCCCATTTCGTTTCTTCTAACAGTCAACTGCTGAGTTGATGCTCGACGATGACCTCCTGAACGACCTGAAGACCGCCGTGCAAGACTGTGACGAGGCCCGAGACAACCTCGCTGAGGCCCTCGACACCGCGGCGACGCGCGACGGGGCGGCCTCGGACGCCTCGGTACTGGAGCCTGTGGCCACGGCCCTTGCGGACTGGCGGGACGCGCAGGAACAGTTCATGGCGGCCGTGGACGCCTCCAACGTCTCCGACCCCCCCACGGCAGCGCTCCTTCTGAAAACGAACCACGGCGTCGACGCGTCGAACGCGCGGTGCGGCATCCCGGGAACGGACGTGGACGGGGCCGACCAGCCGTTTCCCCTCGACCTGTCTGGCGAGCAGGGGATGGTGCTCACCCAGGCGGCGACAAACGATCTCTCGTAATTTCCTCCTCCTGAACGACGGAAGACTTGAACGTTCCCCGAGACCCCTACGAAGAGATCGAGGCAGCGATTGAGAGCGATGAGACCCCCGTCGGGATCGATGCGAAGAAGGCCCACGTGGTCATTATCCACAAGCTGATGGAGATCGAAACCCGACTCGATCGGCTCGAAGAACGGTTGGAAGATTGATTGAGATGGCTCGGAGGCATTCGGGGCTCCAGCGAAATTATGTGCGAAGGGCATCTCGAAGGGATTTGGCAGCGTCGGCCGCCGCCTCGGCGTAGTCGGAACCGTCCGATGCGTAGAGGATGCTGCGGCTCGAGTTGACCAGCACCGGCCCCTCTTTGGTTGCGGCCGCGTCCATCACGGCTGCGGGGTCACCCCCCTGGGCACCCACGCCCGGTACCAGGAACGGAAGGGTGGGGGCATCGGCACGGAGGGGGGACAGGGCGTCCGGTGCGGTGGCACCCACCACGAGACCAGCCTCGCCGTCTTCGCCGTCCTCCCACGCGGTCGTCTTCTGCGCCACGTGCCGGTAGAGCGGCGTCCCGTCGCAGGTGCACGCCTCCTGCAGCGCTGCGGCGCCGTCATTCGACGTGCGTGCCAGCACGAATGTACAGGTCCCCCCGTGCTCCAGGAAGGGAGATACACTGTCGCCCCCCAGGTACGGCGAAACGGTGCAGCCATCGAAGCCGAAGTCGTCGTAGAGGGAGGCGGCGTAAAACTGTGCAGAGTGGCCAATATCGCCCCGCTTGGCGTCGCCAATCAGGAGGCAGTCGTCTGGAATCGTAGAGACGACCTGATCCAGTACCGTAAGCCCCGCGGGGCCCAGCGCTTCGAAGAAGGCAAAGTTCGGCTTAAAAGCGCAGGCGTAGGGCGCCGTCGCCTCCACGATCGACGAGCAAAACGCCCGCACGGCGTCGGTCCGGAGGCGCCCGTCCTGGAGCGGGGCGGGAAGGCGGGCCGGAACGGGATCCAGCCCCACGCACACGGCTGTGTCCTTCTGGGACTGAATGTGCTGGAGGCGGGACGAGAACGACGTAGACATTCGAAGCACCATCGGGGGATTGTTGGGGAGAGGGAGCAGCCAAACGTATCGATCCGGGCGGACGGGCGCAACCCACGGGTCGGGCCGCGCTCTTTCGACGGACTGGGGGATGCGCAGGAAAGCGCGGCGAATTTTGGGGGATGGGGCTGCAATGAGGAACTGAACCCACTGTCTCAAGCTACAACCAATACCTGTGCTGGAAGCCCTTTCACGACCGGCGCAGGGTGCGCGCATCCGTTCAGGAGGGCCCGCCAGTTTCAGATCCGACGACCGTGCTCTCCTTGCAGTACGGCCCTGTGCACCACGTTCCGTCCGCATGAATTGACTGACAGATACAACACCATGGCCGATCAAGGTCTCAGCGACGTCAAGGGGGTTTCCGAAGAGGATCAGAAGATGATACAAAACATCGAGTCCATGATGGGCCCCGAGCCCGAGGACATGGGCTTCGTCAAAAATGTCTTCTGGGGGCGTCTTCGGGAGGATCTGGTGTTTCCCTATCCACGCGAGGGCGACGAGGAGCGTGAAAAGTGCGATGCGCTCCTGGAGGAGCTCGAAGAGTACCTCGAAAATGAGCATCCCCGCGTACAGATCGACCAGGAACAGAAGATCCCCGAGTGGGTGATCGATCGCCTGTTCGACATGGGCGTGATGGGCATGATCATCCCCGAGGAGTACGGCGGGCTCGGCCTCGGCGTGACCAGCTACAACCGCGTCCTGGAACTCATTGGTCGCTACTGTGGGTCCACGGCCGTGCTCGTGTCGGCCCACCAGTCGATCGGGTGCAAGGCCATCGTCATGTTTGGGACCGAGGAGCAGAAGGAAGAGTACTTGCCGCTGGTGGCCCACGAGGAGTTGAGTGCCTTTTGCCTTTCGGAGCCAAACGTGGGGTCCGACGCTGCCGCACAGGAGTCTTTTTCGGTGCGGACGGAGGACGGCGACTACATCCTCAACGGCGAGAAGAAGTGGTCCACGTCGGGCGCCATGAGCGGGGTTTTCACCGTGATGTGCAAAAACATGGTGCCCAATCCCGAGACTGGGGAGCTGGAGCAGAAGGGCGTGAATGCGCTGATCGTGACGCCCGACATGGAGGGGGTAGAGATCTTCGAGAACAACCGGGCCAAGACGGGCATCCGCGGGACGTGGCAGGCCCGCTTCCGGTTCAACGACGTGCGCGTGCCGAAAGAAAATGTACTGCACAAGGAGGGATCGGGCCTGAAGGTGGCGCTCTCGTGCCTCAACTACGGCCGCTGCACGCTGAGTGCCGGAGTGACCGGGTCGGCCAAGTCGGCCAAGGACCAGGCCATCAAGTGGGCCCAGACCCGGTACCAGTTCGAGCGACCCCTCGCGGACTTCGAACTCGTGCAGCAGAAGATCGCCCGCATGGAGGCGGTCACCTACGCGATGGACGCCATGCTCTACATGACGACGGGCATGCTCGATCGCGGGGAAACCGACATCATGGTCGAGACGGCCATCACGAAGGTCTTCTGTTCGCAGTTCGGATGGGAGGTGATCGATGAGGGGATGCAGATCATGGGGGGCGAGGGATACATGACGGAGCACGAGCTTGAGCGGGCCTGGCGCGACAATCGCATCCACAGCATCGTGGAGGGGTCCAACGAGGTGATGCAGTCGTTCATCTTCGCCTACGGCGGCAAGCAGCTCGCCGAGAAGATGGTCTCGATTCAGGAGGCTTTGCTCTGGGACACCGACGAATCCATTGGCGACAACCTGTCGCGCATTTTGACCGCCGCCACCACGCCCGCCGTTCTCAAGAAGGCGGTGCCGATGGGCGTGCAGCTGTTTCTTGGACTCAAACCCAGCGCGCCCGAACTCCGGAGCGTGCACCCGGCGCTTCAGGAGCAGGCCGACATGCTCACGTCGCTCATCCAAAAGCACTCTCACTACTTCAAGCTCGTGAGCAAGTGGGAGCGCGAGGATGTGGTGAAGCACCAGGCCCAGCAGGCCCGAGTGGCGAACAACGCCATCTACATCTTCGCCCTCGCGACGTCCCTGTCGAAGATGGACGATCAAATCCGGTCCGGTGAGTATGGGCCCGAGTTCGAGCGCGACCGGGCCGCGTTCGAGTACCTCTTCGAATGGTTCGAGCGGAAGATCCATCAGAACTTCGGCGAGATGCGCGAAAACGCCGACGAAAGCATGCGCGAGGCCGCCGAGGCCGCCCGGGCCTACAACGACACCCTACCCGACGACGAATTTTACATCCACGAAGGCAGTCCGCTGGGCCGCGACGCCGGGAAGGAGCTGCCCACAGAGCACATTCCGCAGTTCGACGGCGACGGCGACGATCCCCGGGTGGTGAACCGCGAGCCGGGCGAGACCCACGACCTCGACGTGGACGAGGTGGTCGACGAGATGGCCGAGCCCGCCGAACGCGGCAATGGCGCCCCTGAAGAGCCGAAGACGGCCTCGGACGCGGAGTAGTCTTGCGCTCTTTCGGGATTCTGCGAGAATCCTAGCGCAGCGTCAGAGTCTCCCTCTGACGCTGCGCTTTTCTACTGCCCCGCAGCCCTCGAACTCCCGACACCGCTGCGGAGGGGGGTCCCCATTCCTGCTCGGTTGGAAAACTCTAGGCCTGTCGTTTTCTTCAAAGTAGTGAAGAAAACGTAAGAGCGAGAACCAGATAACTCGTTCGCCATGGCTACGAGCACAATCTCGAAGACGACCACCGACGCACAGAAGAACCTTCAGAAGTTGCTCCGGGAGGCGGGCATTCGAATCAACGGCGATCGTCCCTGGGATCCACAGGTACACGACGAGCGGCTTTATCGTCGCGCGCTCGCCGGAGGCTCCCTCGCGGTCGGGGAGGCCTACATGGACGGTTGGTGGGACTGTGAGGCACTCGATCAACTGTTTTATCGCGTCCTCCGGGCGCGCATCGACGAGAAGATTGGCTGGTCGTGGCGATTGCTCTGGAATCTCATCAAGGCATTTGTGGTAAACCCGCAAAGTCCCTCCCGGGCTTATGAGGTAGGGGAGGAGCACTACGATCGGGGCAACGATCTCTTCCGGCACATGCTCGACGCGCGAATGGTCTACAGTTCGGGCTACTGGCGGCGCGCCACGACGCTCAACGAGGCCCAGGAGGCGAAACTGGACCTCATCTGCCGGAAACTTCGTCTGGAGCCAGAAATGCGCGTACTCGACATCGGCTGCGGATGGGGCAGCTTTGCCGAGTACGCCGCGGAGGAGTACGGCGTGGAGGTCGTTGGGCTCACCATTTCCGAAGAGCAAGTGGACGTGGCTCGGGAGCGGTGCGATGCTCTTCCCGTCGAGATTCGGCTTCAGGATTACCGGGAGGTCGACGAGGTTTTCGACCGGGTCGTCTCCATCGGAATGTTCGAGCACGTGGGACACAAGAACCACCAGACCTACATGGAAACGGTGCGTCGGTGCCTCACGGAGGATGGACTGTCGATGCTTCACACCATCGGCAACGACACGTCCAGTCCCGTGACGGACTCCTGGATCGAGAAGTACATCTTTCCGAACGGGCTCATTCCCTCGGCCCGTCAGATTACGAAAGCCGCGGAAGACCTGTTCGTCATCGAGGACTGGCACAACTTCGGTCCCGACTACGACCGAACGCTGATGGCGTGGGCGCGCAATTTTGAGTCACGGTGGGAGGAGCTTTCAGACCGTTACAGCGAGCGCTTCTACCGGATGTGGCGCTACTACCTGTATCAGTGCGCAGGGGCGTTCCGGGCGCGCCGAAATCAGCTCTGGCAGATTGTGCTTTCGCCGTCCGGGGTCGATGGGCGATACGAGAGTGTCCGGTAGGCGCCACGGCAATCGCATTTGTCAGGCAATCCCCTCTGTCCGTGGGTGTGGTAGGTCCCGGTCGCCGAGGACCGCTCCGGGTCGGCGAACCGGAGCTACTTGGGGGAGCGAGCCCTGATACCAATTGCGATCTTTCGTTGTACACTTCTGCCCCCATCCGTCCACGTAGGGACGACCCGCCGGTCGTCCCTACATCGAGATCGAGGCAGGATCTACATTTCAGCTCCGATTTGCTGACCGCACCGACCGCTCACAATCTGTACAACGATTCGGCGCAGATGGTATGATTTCGGTGGAACGTTGCGTTCGAAAGTCGGAATGTCCCCGTGAGATCGGAAA
>JBDGQN010000091.1:0-8298 GCA_042219055.1 Salinibacter sp.
GGGCCACGGCTTCGAAGAGCCGTCGAGCTGGACGGACGAGTACCGCCGCATCTTTGAGCTCATTCGGACGAGCGTGGGCCCGGAGCGGGATTGAATAGGCTATGGAGAACACTGAGAAAGCGCCCCTATCCGGGAGCAGGAATCTCAGCGGTCGAGATTCCCGTTCGATATCAAAAACAGTGCATTGCCATGGATGCTTAGTACAGACACCTCACGGTCGACGACGAGCAGAGCATTATGATACAGGATTTTCCGTTTCAAGAAGGCGACGCTGTCGATGTGTTCATCGTACGACGGTCTTCACAGAAATTAGGAACTCCGGGCACCGCCGCTACCCTCCGGTCTTCTTCCCTCGTTGGACTCTGGGCCAATCGGTCTGATCTCCCGACCAGCCCCGTCCTTGCCCGATCCATTCGCGAGAAGGCTCAGCGACGCGACAAATAACCATGCTTCCCTTCGACACGGACGCGATGGTGGATGTTCTGAGGACTACCGCACGACCATAAAGCACCAGTTCTCGTCGCGCTCTCAGTTCGTGGACGCATAAAGTAGACGCCGTCTGACCAGCCCTGAGACATCGAGCGGCGCTTGTGGCGGCTTTCCTTCTTCCCGCTTACAACGGGTACCTTCCGCCCAAGCCTGTCGTAGAGAGAAATCCTCACCTCCTGCCCCTCCGGTACCGCGTAGCGCAGGGTGGCCTGCCGGGAAGCCGGGTTCGGATAGGTGCCCAGGAACTGAACCTCTTTGCCCCCACGCCGGACGGACAGTTACCTTCTTCGAGTAAGCAGAAAAGCCGTCCGTATCCAATTTGCTTGAACTGGTAGGTAGCCTTCAGTCAGTAGGGGGGACTCTCGTCTGTAAACTCGCAGAAGGCCTCTGTGTCGCGGCTTAGGGCTTTTTGCACTGCCCTGTCCCGCTGACGCCCCTGCGGTAACTCAATTATGGACCGATAGCGTACAGTTTTGTATCCGCGCCGACATAGACCCGACCATCCGCCCCAATTGCAGGGGTTCCTACCCGGTCCCCAAGGTCCACGCGCCACGCCTGAGTGCCGTCGGACTTCAGCGCGTAAAGAAATCCGTCGTTGGACCCGAAGTAAATTCGCCCTTCGCCCCCCACAGCGGGCGCAGAGTTCACGTCCCCGCCGGTCTGGAATTCCCACTTGAGGCTCCCATCCGGATTGAGGGCATAGAGGTGGTCGTCCTTTGATCCTACGTACACGGTCCCGTTCGGGCCAATGGCCGGATCGGAGTTCACGTATCCGTTGGTTGAGAAGGACCACTTGAGCGTTCCGTCTGGGTTGAAAGCGTACACCTTGTCGTCCCGGGCTCCTACGTACACGGTACCGTCCGGTCCAATTGCGGGGTCCCCCTTCACTTCTCCTCCGGTCTGGTAGACCCACTTCTGCGTACCGTCTGGGTTGATGGCGTAGACCTTTCCCGGATCGCCTGGAGAGAAATCAAGATCTCCAACCCCTACGTAAATCGTACCGTCGGAGGCCACGGCGGGAGAGTGCGTGCGCCCCCCCGTATCGAACGTCCACTTGATCGATCCATCCGGATTAATGGCGTGGAGCTTCCCTTCATTGGTCCCGATGTAGATGGTCCCATCGCCGATGATGGCCGGCGAGGAGTTGATCCCGGCCTGAGTGACAAGTCGGTTAATCCACTTCCGACTTCCATTCTCTTCAATGGCGTGAATGTGGTCAGAGCCCGATCCAGCGTATAGAGTCCCCCCGTCGCCGATCGCCACTCCTGCTTGAATGCCTCCTGATTCATCGGCTCCCGGCGGATTCGCGTCGTAGACCCACTTCTGTGATCCGTCGGGATTGACCGCATAAAGATTGTTGTCATCCGAGTCGTCTCCTGACTCGTCGGTGGATCCGACGTAGATTGTCCCGTTTGCCCCGATTGTGACATTTTGGAGTCGATTTGTCGATGCGTCCGACTGAAATGACCACTCAATTCCTTCCTCTTCCGGCCCGGCATTCGGGCTCCGACCAGTGCTTTTCAGGTCGCGTCCGTCGCGAGGCCAGGGGGCATCGGCTAAACCACCACTGATTTCGCCATCGGATGGGGTAGTAAAACTCCATACAGGACCCTCTGCCGAAGCATCATCCTGATCAGTTACCACGATCTTCCAGTAGTACGTCGTCTCGTTCTCTAGCGACCCCGGATCATAGCTCTTCGAAGAGACCCCGCTGGCAACCTGCTGGGGAGAACTGGAGGTACCGAAGTACACATCGTACGTCAGGTCGTCGCTGTCCGGGTCGGAAGCGTCCCAGGTGAGAGTCGGGTTCGTTCCGCTTGTCTCCGATCCGTCAGAGGGCTGGGGGGAACTCGCTTCGTTGGGGGTTGGATTGGTCGGTCCTGCCCCCGCAATTTCAGTACGGAAGTCAAAGATTGACTTTTCGTATTCGGCAATTCCAAGCTCCAGAATCTCAATGTCATACCCGACTCCTCCATTTAGGCCCCCGAACGCTCCATATCTGTAGTCCTTTACGAGGTCCTCTGATTTCTCAGCAGCGAGCTCCACGTATGGACCTATGAAGAGGGTTGGCCCGGCCGTTTCGTATAGGAAGACTGTGATCTCCGGACGGACGTATCCCCTCACTGTCGCCCCCGCTTCTCGTCCCCATTCGACCGGGCGAGAATCAAACGAGAGGGATCGATTGGACACGGGTGACCATTTTTTGTTTTTATACCGTGCCCCGAGTTTCAGAGAGCCGCTGCTCTCGATCCCGGTGCTCATTTCCATAGTTCCTCCCGCCGTAGCCTCAAAACCCGCCACCAAGGATAGCTCCATTGTGTATACAACCGGACCGGCGATTCCGTAGGTCTCGAAGGTAGCTAACTCTACAGAATTGGATAGGTCGACAGTGGCCGAGGCCGAGGCCGAAAGATCAGTATTGTACGTAAGATTCCCGGAAGCAATAGTCGAGAACTCCTCGATCGAGAAGCCGCTGATCTCGATGCTAGCGTCAATGTCCGGGCAGAATGAGACAGTCCCGTTCGTGAGAGATACCTGAATATTGCTGTCTTCAGGATGGAGCGTCACGTTACCAAGCTGAACCGCATCACAGGACTTTACGGTTACTCCCTTTGCTACTGAGGTCACTTTCCACGCCTCTCGTCCTCCCTTCTTCGATTTTCCGCTCAATGAGGTAGACAGATCGAGTGACGCTTTCTCTACTGCATCTGTGAGAGCGGCTTTGCTTGTGGATACGGTGACTTGACCGTCTTGCTTGTCTACACTCTCTACCTTCCGCAAAAATCGGGGAGCGGTTTCAAGTTGACTCTCTGGAACCTTGCTGAGTATCACCTCTCCCTTCTCGACGTCCAGGTCTGCGCCGGAGGTCTGGAAAACAATCTTTGAATCGGTCTTTTCGGCGACCGAGACCTTCCCGACATCGACGGGCTCAGCCTTTTTGCTATAGGTAAAGTCCTCTCCACTGGGAGGACGTGACTCTGATTCTCCTCCACCTCCCCCGAAGATGTCGCATCCCGAGATGAATCCGAGACAGACGAGGAGGACTACGAAGGTTACAATCCGTCGCATGGCGGGATGGAAGGCGTTTTTTGTTCTTGGAATGAAAAAGGGAGAGCCTAGAATCTTCCTAAAATCGGCGAAGATTTCTCTCATACTCCGGATTGGGACCCGAATCGAGAAACGCGAAATCACGCCAGTTAATGACGTGTTTTGGAATCTCTCGGGGCAAAATCCCAATTCTTCGGCAGGCTATCGGCAGCGCTTGATTCACATTGCCACGTCCTTCTACCCAGAGGGATGGAATTTTCTATTCAAATACGATTCCACCGCCCAAGAAATAGGGGAGGAAACGGACATCCCCCAATCAAAGCGATTCTGAGCCGGAGAGAGAAGAAATAGACCCGACCCACGAGTTACACTCCTGCAACGGAGGAGACGACGCATGTTGCATTCCTGCAACGGGGTCTTCATCCCTCAGCTACTGCACTGAGGGATGGTTTCCGCCGAGTAAGCGGTCTACGATGGTCGCTCGATGCCGTACTCGTCCATCTTGCGCCACAGCGAGGTGCGATCGATGCCGAGGGCCTCGGCGGTGGCTTTCACGGCCCCGTCGTGAGCGCGCAGAGCCTGGTGGATGTAGGCCGCCTCGAAGCGGCCCCGGGCCGCCCGGAGATCAAGGTTGCCGGCGTCGGGGGTCTCTGCGTCGCGATCCAGGGCCTGTTGCACCGCCCCCGCGCCGACGTCGTCCCCCTCGCTGAGCACGACGAGGCGCTGGATCACGTTTTGCAGCTCGCGGACGTTGCCCGGCCAGTCGTGGCTCATGAGGACGGCGAGGGCTGCCTCGTCCAGCTCCGGGGGCGACTCGTTCTCCGCCACCTCGGCCAGAAAGTGCGCGGCCAGCTCCGGAATGTCCTCGCGTCGTTCCCGGAGGGGGGGCATCTCGATGGTGAGAACGTTGAGCCGGTAGTACAGGTCTTCGCGGAACGCCTCCGCCTCAATGGCAGCCTGCAGGTCGGCGTTTGTGGCGGCCAGGATCCGCGGGTCCGCCTCCACGACCTGTTCGCTACCGATGGGCTGAACGATGCCGGTCTCAATGGCGCGCAGGGTCTTAGACTGGGCCGGGAGGCTCATGCTTCCCACCTCATCGAGGAAGAGCGTGCCCCCATCGGCCTGCGCAAATTTGCCGGTGTGCGCGTCTTTTGCCCCCGTGAAGGCCCCTTCTTCGTGCCCGAAGAGCTCACTTTCGATCAGGTCCTCGGGGAGGGCCGCACAGTTGACCGTCACGAACGGCCCGCCGGCCCGATCACTATTGTGGTGAATGGCCCGGGCCACCAGCTCTTTTCCGGTGCCACTCTCTCCCGTAATGAGGACCCGGCAGTCCGAAGCGGCGGCCTTGTCGATGCGGTCGTAGATCCTTTGCATCGCCTCGCTGGTGCCGACCATCTGGTAGCGCTCGCGGGCCTCCTCCAGAAGTCGGTCCCGCTGACGCTTCAGGCGGGCTTTTTCCAGCGCGTTGCGCACCGTCACGAGAAGGCGCTGGGCGTCGACGGGCTTCTCCAGAAAGTCGTAGGCGCCAATCTTCGTCGCCTCCACGGCCCGCTGGATCGTCCCCTTACCACTCACAATGATCACGGGAACGCCGGGGTGGTCATCTTTTGCCCTCCGAAGCACCTCCATCCCGTCGATTCGGGGAATCTTGAGGTCGAGCAGCATCACCTCGGCCGCCGTGTCCTCGAGGCGGACCAACGCCGTCTTTCCGTCGCCCGCCGTTCGCGTCTCGTATCCTTCGTGCTCCAGAATGTCGCAGAGCCCTTTGCGAATGTGGGCGTCATCGTCAACGACGAGGACCATGGTGGCCATGACACGCGTCGAAAGGAATGGATGATCAGCAGACACTCAGTCGCCGCGATGCTCTACGGAATCGGTGGATGTTTCGGGGACATGGGTTTCCTCGGAACCGGAGGCGCCTACGGGCAGATACAGCGTAATGCAAGTGCCAACCTCTAGCTCACTTTCGATCTCGATGTGCCCGTCGTGATCGCCGATGATCTTTCGAACAATCGGGAGTCCTAGGCCGGTTCCGTCGTGGGTGGAGAAGCCCGGTTCGAAGAGCCGGTCCTGCTGGGCGGGCTCAAAGCCCGTGCCCGTGTCCAGCACCTCGACGACGACGTAATCGCGGGCTGGATGATCCTCAAATCGCAAGTCTCGTTCCAACCGCGTTGTGAGCGTAATGCGCCCTCCTTCCGGCATCGCCTCGACAGCGTTGGACACGAGGTTTTCTAGAACCGACTGCATCTGGTCCTGGTCAACAGACACGACTGGGAGGTCCTCCTCCAGCTCTCGCCGAAGCTCGATGTCCGGCGGCAGACTCTGGGCGGCCTCCTCGCTTGCCTCTTCAACGAAAGCGCTCATGTTCGTCGGCGTACGACGAAGCTCTGTCTGTCCGGTAAACTTCAGGACATTGGTCGTCATCCGGCGCAGAGACGCGATGCGCTCCTCGATCCGCTCTGTATAGGAGTCGAGCGTCTCGGCCACGCCAGCGTCCGCCTGCCGGTATTCCATCTGCATGCGTTGAATCGTCAGCAGAATGCTGGTCAGGGGGTTCTTGAGGTCGTGCGCCACACGCTGCGCCATCAGTCCCCACATCCGGTGTTTTTCCGAAGTTGGACCCGCGGGCGGATCTAGCCACACGAGCCAGTAAGGACGGCCAGCGCTGGTGATTTCCAGTGGCGTACAGGTTACCGTGAACGTTCGACCATCGACGGTAACCTCGTCTGTTTGTGGCCCGCCCGGCTCTGCCGCGAGAGCATGGAGGTGGTCTGCAAGCTCGGGCCATCGGTTTCGGAGAGCATCCATGTCGACCGGTGTGGAGGTGTCCAGGTCGAGCTCGCGGGACAGTCCTGCGCTCGTCTCCTCGACTCCCGCTCGGGGGTGGACGAGTAGCCACTCCCGGTCCGAGTGAGCAACAACCTGGTCGCGCACCGCTTCACGCAGTCGAAACCGTTGGTAGCGGCGCACGCCCACAACGGCCCCTCCTCCCATGAGAAGCAGCACAAGCACCAGTCCTGTCTCGGGACCGTACCGGTAAGCCCACCACCACCGATGATCGGCCGCCCGAAAGTGTGTCATTTGGTCGACCTCCGAACCCGAAATGGCAATGTGGGGCGGGCTGTTTGTGCCCGTCTGGACAATCTTCCAGTCTCCCGTTCGCTGGGTTGCAGCGATCGTTGAGAGATCCTCCCCGAGCCACAGGGTCCCGCGGTCTGTTCCAACCACAATCTCGTCGTGGCCGTCTCCATTGATGTCGGAAAGGAGCTCCGTCGACTGGATTGCCGCCTCGAAAGTCCGGCGGTGAACGACCTCAAACTTGGCGTTCAGAACGCGGAGCGTGGCCGCCTCGTCGAGCAGGAGAATTCGGTCGCGATTGTTCGGTCCGAGCGCCCCGACATGGAGGGCTCGGATAATGGAGGAGGGATGGAAACGTTGGAGCGTCTCGCCGGTCGCGGAATCGATCTGAAGAAGGGGGCTCTTTGATTGGCGCCCCTGGCGGGGCTTTCGAAGGGCCACAAACTCCGGCGATCCGTCCCCATTGAGGTCGCCCTGGCGCAGAACCACTTTCGAGAACTTCTCCCCCATCTCGCGGGCCCACTCTACAGAGGGATCTTTGCTCACCTCGATGGCCCCGAGGTAAGCGCGGTCGTCGCTCATGCCTCCGGCACGGGCCCCGTTGTTTGTGGACTTCGACCCAAACAGCCACTCGGAAGGCTCGTCGGCGTCAACGTTCCGAAAGTACTGAGAACTTGTGCTGGCCAGGGCTCCAATTCGGCAGGCTCCGATCCGTGCCCCCTCTGGAAACGAGTGTACCCACACTCCACGGGGCTGGCGGGCAAAGCCTGTTCGGAAAAATGAGACAAGCTCCGGGGAGCCATCCGCTGTGACGTCCGTGAAGTTCACGAGCGCGTGCCGGGGATCCCATTCAATACTGCCGCTCGGCTCCTTGCGGGGGTCCCCCTCCACCGCAAAGAAGTGATGGAGCTTCCGTCCATCCGCGCTCACGACACTGTAGAAGAGGGAATCGCCGCGAATGACAGGAGCGATGATCTCAAGGCGCCCGTCTTCGTTGACGTCTCGAAAGCTAAGATTCAGCAGTTCGCTGGCAAAATTGACTTGTGCGACGGCTCGCCCCCCGGGGGACTTTATCACCAGCGAGCTGCCTTTCTCCGAGACCAGCACGGGTCGCTTCCGAACAAACTCGTCATCACCATCCCCATCCAGATCGACCATCTGGTACTCCTTCGTCCGCTTGACCGGCTCAAGGCGCGTCGGGTGCACGTCCGGATCGTAGGTCGAGGTGCACCCCCCGGCGACGAGCGCAATTAAAGCAACGGCCAACGCAAACCCCCTGGAAGAGAACTGGTCTGTGATGCAGAGGCCCATGGCACGGTACAGATCACGACAAGTCGCGCCCCATGCTCGGGAAGACGAAAACGGGCGAGCGGAACTCGCCTCTGGTACGCTTTCCGTCCTGAATCCGAGGAGCCCAGAACATGCTTGTCATTCGTTCCAGATCTTGAACTCGTCCTTATGTACTCAACATAGCAACGGCATCAAAGAGATGTCAAAAGCCCAAACTCACCGCTCTTCTTGAGAACACTCCCTCATCCATACAGCAGAGTTTGTTTTAAAAACCAACCAAGTCGGATCTGAGTACGCATTATTGTGCGAGTCAACCTCCGATTCCCGACGCGTTCGGGGGCGGGGCGGCCCTCCGTTCGGTGACCGACTGGGCCCACTACAACGAGGTCTACA
>JBDGQN010000092.1:0-6619 GCA_042219055.1 Salinibacter sp.
CGCCCGTCCGTCGTGCCTCGGGGCGCACGTAGACGCTCTGGATCCACCAGAAGTCCGCGTTGCGCCAGTCGCTCCACTCTGTCGTGATCATCAGCGAGCCGACGATTTTTCCTTCGCGTGCCGCGACGAGGTAGAACGCCTGCCCCGGTGTGTCGAACACGGCCCGCACGCCGGCCCGCACCGTGTCGGGATCGAGGGGCTTACCCTCCGTCTCCTCGGCCATCGCCTCGTTGAAACGAGCGAGGGTTTCGGCGTCCTCAACTGTGGCCCGGCGGGTCGTGAGGTCGTTCGTCATAGCAGAGATCGTCATCCGTTCGGGAGATCAGCTTGTGCACTGGGTGGCTATCAGGATCCCACGGCACAAATTGTATTCGAGCGCCGCAGGTCTCCACACAGAGTCCCAGCCGGTCGGAGAGCAACGGTTGGAAGGGGGAACGATATTCGGGGTGGCGTTTTAGATGTCGCGTGTTAGCCAAAAACTACCACTGATCGTCTATCATGACTACGAGTGGATCCCGACAGTCGACCAACACCGCTTCCCAGGAAACGACCGATCCGTTCCGGCCGATCGACCACGCCAAAATGGTCCTCACGCCCGTTCTCCTGATTCTAGGCGCCGTATACCTATTCTTCGGTCCCGGAACACCTCTCGAAAACGCAGCTCCGGCCGCGATTCTCATGTTGTTCGCGGTTCTGGGCGGAGAGCAGTTGTACCGGAAGTGGACAGCGAACTCGTGAGCACGCCCTTCGGAATGAGAAGCTCCTATCCTCGTCCCGAGTCCCGGCTCAGGCGGTGCGCCTGCCGGGTCGGCTCGGGAATTTTGTAGCGCGGGCTGCAGTCGAGCGTGAGGGATACAGCATCGTTCAGCGTAATGCGGTGCCCCATGCTCACGTAGACGGGATTCACGTCGGTCCGCGTGCGGAGCACCGCCCCGATCATCTCGCCGTCATCGACCAGGGGCACGCGGCGTCCCTTCTCCGTCCCGAGATCGCCGCGCGGGGTCCCCACGAGGATCGACTTCGCGACGCCCAGTGTGGGCCGATCGAGGAGCACGCCGAGGTGGCACGCAAAGCCGAAGCGGCGCGGATGGGCATAGCCGTGGCTGTCGGTCATTAGCACGTCAGGCGTTACGGTGAGCTTCTCCAGAGCAGGAAGAACGGGCGGCGTCTCGCGGAAGCTGAGGAGGCCCGGGACGTACGGGAACGGGACCTCGCAGCGATGAATAGCCTCGTCCACCACCTCCAGGTCCGGCAGCCCCAGAACCGCCACCGCGGCCTGTGCCGTGTCGTCGCGGATGCTCACGTCGAGGCCCGCCACGGTCTCCACCGCGTCCGAAAGGGGCATCTCGATCACCTCCGAGGCCAGCCCACGCTGAATGCGCTTCGCCTCGTCCGGTGAAACGTCCCAGTCGTGTGGATGCTGAAGGGAGACCTGCATGGGGGTACAGGACGTAACAAAGAGAGCCGTTCCGGAGCAGTTTGCCCCGTAGACCGCCGACCGCAGTTGGCCGTCCGCCGTCTGGGCCAGAATGTAACCAGCAGCCCCGGCAAAGAAAACCACCTCCGCGTGCGAGGACATCCACACCACTCCGGATTCTGAATGCCGGGCGTCGAAGCGTCGGGACGCCAATGCCCCCACGCCCCCATTCTCCCATTCCCCTGTGCTCACCCTCCCGCCCAAACCGAGGTCAAAGTTTCATTGAACCACCGTAGAACGGAACCTCGCCCGAATGACAGGCATTCGTTTGTATTCCGAAACAGAGTCACGCCAGCTCCGACGCGGGTCCATAGCTCAGAGGCCTAGAGCGCCTGCTTGACGTGCAGGAGGTCGGTGGTTCGAATCCACCTGGACCCACTGCTGCCGCTCTCAGCCCCGAGCGTGTTCGGGATGAGGCGGCTTTTTTGTTGCGGGCAATGCCCCGACGCCGCGCCGTTCCAATAGGTTCGTTCCGCCATGGCCGAAATCAAGGAAAAGACGATTGAAATCACCCTCCCGGACGGTTCCACACTGACGCATCCGGTGGGCACCACGGGCCGCGAAGTTGCTGAGAGCATCGGTGCCGGCCTCGCCCGCGACGCCCTGGCCGTCAAGGTGAACGGCGAGGTGCGCGACCTGGACCGGCCCATTACGGAGGACGCCGAGATTGCGATTCTCACGTGGGACGACGAGGAGGGAAAGGAGACCTTCTGGCACTCCTCCGCCCACCTCATGGCCGAGGCGCTGCAGGAGCTCTATCCGGACGTCAAGTTTACCATCGGCCCGCCGATCGACCAGGGCTTCTACTATGACGTGGACCTGGGCGATCAGACCCTGTCCGCCGATGAGCTGGAGGAGATCGAGGAGAAGATGGTGGAGCTCGCCCGCCGCGACGCAGAGTACGAGCGGCACGAAGTGTCGAAGGAAGATGCAGTTCAGTTCTATGAGGAGCAAGACAATGAGTACAAGCTGGAACTGATTGAGGACCTGGAGGAGGGGGAGATCTCGTTCTACGAGCAGGGGGACTTCACGGACCTCTGCCGCGGTCCCCACATTCCGTCCACCGGGCGCATCAAGGCGCCGAAGCTGCTGTCGGTGGCCGGGGCGTACTGGCGCGGCGACGAGTCCAATCCGCAGCTCACCCGCATCTACGGCATCAGCTTCCCGAAGCAGAAGCTCCTGGAGCAGTTTCTGGAGCGGCGCCGGAAGGCGAAAGAGCGGGACCACCGCAAGCTCGGCAAGGAACTGGACCTCTTCACCTTCGACACCGAGCAGGTGGGGCCCGGCCTCCCGATGTGGCTGCCGAAGGGCACGACGCTCCGCGAGACGCTCCGCGAGACGCTGCAGCAAGAGCAAATCAAACAGGGATACAAGCCGGTGTGTACGCCCCACATCGGGCGGCTTGACCTCTACCGCACCAGTGGGCACTACCCGCACTACGAGGAGGATCAGTTTCCGCCCATGGTGACGGGCCAAGACGGCGACGAGGAGCAGGGCTACCTCCTCAAGCCGATGAACTGCCCGCATCACGTCAAGATCTACCAGAACGATCACCACTCGTACCGGGACCTGCCCGTGCGGCTCTCGGAGTTCGGGACCGTCTACCGCCAGGAGCAGACGGGCGAACTTGGCGGGCTCACGCGGGTGCGAGGATTCACCCAGGACGACGCCCACATCTTCTGCACCCCCGAGCAGGTGAAGGGCGAGTTCAAGGACGTGATCGACCTCACGCTGAAGGTGCTCGACGCCCTCGACTTCGAAGAGTTTGAGGCCCAGATCTCGCTCCGCGATCCCGAGGATACCGGGAAATACACGGGCCGCGATGAGCTCTGGGACCGCGCCGAGCAGGACCTCCGCGAGGCGGTGGCCGAAACCGATCTCGACGCCTACGAGGAGCCGGGCGAGGCGGCCTTCTACGGGCCCAAGCTCGACTTCATGGTCGAGGACGCGCTGGGCCGCGCCTGGCAGCTCGGGACCATCCAGGTCGACTACAACCTGCCGGAGCGCTTCGAGCTCACCTACGTCGACGAGCACGACGAGCGGAAGCGCCCCGTGATGATTCACCGCGCTCCGTTCGGGTCGTTGGAGCGCTTCATCGGCGTCCTCATCGAGCACTGCGGGGGCAACTTCCCGACTTGGCTCGCGCCGACGCAGGTGCAGATCATCCCCGTCGGCGATGACTTCGTCGAGTACGCCGAAACGGTGGCCGCCCAGCTTCGCGCCGAAGACATCCGCGTTGAGATCGATACCTCCGACGAGACGGTGGGCTACAAGATTCGCGACGCCGAGACCCAGAAAATTCCGTACATGCTCGTGGTGGGTGGGGACGAGGAGGCGGACGGCACCGTCTCAATCCGCTCTCACGCCGACGGTCAGCAGGGTACCGTCCCGGTCGACACGTTCCTTGACCAGTTCGGCCCTGAGTTCGAGCCGACCCTCGAATAGTCCGTCCAGTTCAGGCGACCTTCACTGAAACCTCACAGGACGAACTGCGTGTGTAAAAGATGCTGGACCTGATCTGCAGGTCCAGATCGGATTCTCGCAGACAGAGTTTCTCCCTCATCCCGAATTCTTCCCTTAAAAACCGCCCTACCCTGCCATCGCTGACGTCGACAAACTTCGCGTAAATCAAGAAATTCACGCCGACGAGGTTCGCGTCGTCGAACCCGACGGTGACCACGAGGTCGTGCCCACCGAGGAGGCACTCGGTCGCGCCCGCGACCACGAACTCGACCTCGTCGAGGTCGCGCCGGACGCCGATCCCCCCGTCTGTAAGATCCTCGACTACGGCAAATACCGCTACGAGAAACAGAAGGAAGAGCAGCGGCGCCGGAAGAAGTCGAAGTCCATGGAGATGAAGGAGCTTCGGTTCCGGCCCCGCACCGAACAGCACGACTTCAACTTCAAGGTCGACCACGCCCGTGAGTTCTTGGAGGACGGCAACAAGGTGAAGGCGTACGTCCAGTTCAAGGGGCGCGACATCGTCTATAAGGACCAGGGCATGGACCTGCTGCGCCGGATGATCGAGGAACTCCAGGACATTGCCCGCATCGACCAGCAGCCGGAGATGGAAGGCCGGCGCATGGTGATGATCCTCGCCCCCCACAAGAACAAGTAGCGGCAGCGAAGGCGAGGGGCATTTTCGCCCCCTTCCCTGCCGGACGCGCGCTCGTCCGAATGTCGTTTCGTGCGGACTCTGTGTGAACCGGAACGCGCCGTCGTACGCACCATACACGGAGGTCCGTCTCGCTGCTCTGCAAACAGTTTTTCCCCGGAGGTGGTGCCTTATGCCTAAAATGAAAACTCACAGCGGTGCCAAGAAACGCTTTAAGAAAACGGCCAACGGCAAAATTAAGCGCAAGAAGTCTGGCAAAGGGCACCTGCTGACCAAAAAGAATCAGAAGCGCAAGCGTCATCTGCGCAAGAGCACAATCATCGACGACAAGGCCAACCGGCAGCGCGTCAAGCGCTTGCTTTCGTCGTAGTCGTCGGACGATCCTTGGCACGACGCCCCGATGGAGGGCCTTTCCGGGTCCTCCATCAGTTGTTTGTGGAGTCTTTGCCCCTGGAGCGTTGGCCTCCCGCCGGTGCTCGCGTAAGTTGTATTCTCGTACTCTTTGCTAAACGAACACGCTGTTGCCATGCCACGCGCAACGAATGCGCCGGCGACCCGTCGGCGACGAAAGAAGATTCTGAACAAGGCCAAGGGCTATTGGGGCCGCCGGAGTAAGGTGTACAAGGTGGCCAAGCACGCGGTCGAGAAGGGGCTGCAATACGCCTACCGCGACCGCCGTCAGAAGAAGCGACGGTTCCGTCAGCTGTGGATTACCCGCATCAACGCCGCGACCCGCCAGCACGACGTGAGCTACTCCCAGTTCATGGGCCAGTACCGCAAGTCGGACCTGGACATGAACCGAAAGGTGCTCGCCGACCTGGCTGTCCACGATCCGGACGCCTTCGAACAGATTGTGGACCACGTGATGGAATGAGTGATGCGTGAATCGTGACGAGTGATGCGTGAAACGTGGGAAGTGGAGGTCACGCATCTCGTTTCACGAATCACTCTCCATCAGCCGCATTGCCGCGATGTTGCTTCGATCCCCGACGTTTCGGTTTGCCTTTGCGTTTTCGACCGCACGAATCCCGCAGGGGCGCTGACCGTCGACCGCCGACATTCCCGGTGATCTCGTCCCGCCCCTGCCCCGCAGGCTCGGCGGGATTTTTTATTGGCGGCTCCCTCCATCCCGATTGGCGTACTCCCAAATCGACGCGCGGCGGCGCGTCGCTGCGACTTGTCTCTCCTTGCGACTCTTCATCCCCCCATGTCCGATAAAATCGACGAGCTCCGCGAGCAGATCGAGGCCGAATCGATCGAGAGCGACGAGGAGGCCGAGGATTTCCGCATCCAGTACCTTGGGCGTAACCAGGGCGCGATTCCGGCCCTGTTCGATCAGATCGGCGACCTGCCCCCCGAGGAGCGCCCCGAGTTCGGGAAGCGGCTCAACGCGCTCAAGGACCGCGCCCAGGAGCGCCTCGACGAGGCGAAGGCGCGGCTCCAGCGCGAGGAGCAGTCGGGCGGGCCCGACATCGATCGCACGCTTCCTGGGCGGCGCGGCTTTCACGGCTCTACGCACCCCCTCACCCAGACGCTCGACGAGATCCTGCGCATCCTGCGCGGCCTCGGCTTCTCCACCTACGAGGGGCCGGAGATCGAGACGGACTGGCACAACTTCTCGGCCCTCAACTTCCCCCCCGACCACCCGGCGCGGGACATGCAGGACACCTTCTTCCTGAAGGACGCGCCGGAGGGCGAGGAGCCGCGCGTGCTGCGCACCCACACCTCGCCGGGTCAGATCCGCATTATGGAGAACCACGAGCCCCCAATCCGGGTGGCGGTGCCGGGACGCGTGTACCGGAACGAGGCGATCTCGTACAAGTCCTTCTGTCTGTTCCACCAGGTGGAGCTGCTGTACGTGGACGAAGGCGTGACAATGGCGCAGCTCAAGCAGGTCCTCTACAGCCTCGCCCGCGCCCTCTTCGGCGACGACGTCACGCTCCGCTTCCGCCCCAGCTACTTTCCCTTCACCGAGCCGAGCGCCGAGGTGGACGTGTGGTGGGCGGACGAAGACGACGAGGACGACG
>JBDGQN010000093.1:0-17332 GCA_042219055.1 Salinibacter sp.
ACGCGGTGGCGATCAAGAGCATCGAGCGGGCCATCGTGGACAAGGGCTGGGAGGAGGGATGGATTCAGCCGGAGCCGCCCGCCGAGCGCACCGATCACCGGGTGGCCGTGGTGGGCAGCGGGCCCGCCGGGCTCGCCGCCGCGCAGCAGCTGAACCGCGCTGGGCACCGCGTCACGGTCTACGAGCGGGACGACGCCATCGGGGGACTCATGACGTACGGCATTCCGGACTTCAAATTTGCGCGGCACCGGGTCGAGCGCCGGGTCCACCAGCTGCGAGAGGAGGGCATCCAGTTCGTGACGAATACGGAGGTGGGGACGGACGTGACCCCCGACCAGCTCCGGGCGGGCCACGACGCCGTCTGCCTCGCCTGCGGCGCCCAGCAGCACCGCGAACTGCCGGTCCCCGGCACCGACCTCGACGACGTGATGCCCGCGATGGACTACCTCATGCAGGAGAACCGCCGTCAGCGGGGGCAGCAGATCCCCAACGGCGCGACAGCGAAAACCAAGAACGTGGTCGTACTCGGTGGGGGGGACACCGGCGCCGACTGCGTGGCCACGGCGCATCGGCAGGGGGCCGCGCAGGTCGTGCAGATCGGGATCAATCAGAAGGCCCCGTCCGAACGGCCCGCCGACAATCCCTGGCCCGAGTCCGCGCAGGTCCACAAGAAGACCTACGCGCAGGAGGAGGGAGGCACGGAGGAGTTCGCCGTCAATACGCAGGAACTCGTCGACCTCGACGGAGACGGGCACGTCGACGAGTTGCGGGCCGAGCGGGTGGAGTGGACCTACGAGAACGGCCGCCGCGCCGACAAGACGGTGCTGGATCCCGACCTTCGCATTCCCGCGGATCTCGTCCTCGTCGCCATCGGCTTCACCGGGCCGGACAGCGCCCCCTTCTCGTCTCGCGGCGTGGAGCGGGCCGACGATGGGACCTTCGCCACCGACGACCGCCTCATGACGGACGTGGAGGGGGTCTTCGCTGCGGGGGACGCACGGATGGGGGCCTCGCTCGTGGTGTGGGCCATCGGGGAAGGGCGCGACGCCGCCCGCCAGATCGACCGCTACCTCACCGGCACCTCGGACCTCCCGGCCAGCCTGCAGTCGCAGAATCCCCCGTTTGCGAAGACGTAGGTCGGTCACATTTTGCTACCGTCGCACGCGGATCCGGTGGGGCTCTACGAGCAGAAGAGTTCCGGCGTAATGTTCTTGTTCTGGGTGCTCGTCGAGATATCCGATCAGCCGATCAACGATTGCCGGAATGGCTTCCGGCCGATTCCGAACCTGGAGAGCAACAATTCCCGCGTACCTTGATGGAGGAAACCGGACAAGGTCCGCGAAGTCGCCATTGAGCGAGAGCAAGACCGCATCGAGGCCCTGCGCTTGGTCGAGTACGAGTCGGTCTGCCGTGTTCGTCGGGAGCTCTTCCCGAAGTGGGATGACGCGATGTCCAGTTTCTCGAAGGGCGTCAATCACGGAACGGGGCACGCAGTGGTCCGCAAAGAATTTCATAGACTACGCCGCCACTTCGAAGTCAGAAAGATCCCGTGCGTAGTTGAGACAGGCGCTGACGTCTTCGCGCGTGAGGTCGGGAAACTCGTTGAGGATGTCCTCGGCCGAGGCATCGGTGGCGAGGTAGCCGAGCACAAGACTTACGGGGATGCGAGTGCCCTTCACGCGCGGTTTTCCACGAAGGACCTCTGGCGAACTCACAATGCGTTCTTGCCATTCGGCCGGCATGGGGGAAGGAGATATTTTCAATAAAGTGTGTGCGGCGTAAATCGTAAGTGGCCCCGAAAGCTCCATGCGGGAGACTCAATCCACTGCACGCCGTTCCACCCACAGCGTTACCGGGCCGTCGTTCGTGAGGTGCACGTCCATCAGCGCGCCGAACTCGCCCGTGGGCACCGTGCGACCCAGGTGAGATTCCAGCTCCGCGACGAAGTGCTCGTAGAGGCGATCGGCCTGGTCGGGCGGAGCGGCCTCGGTAAAGGAGGGACGGTTGCCCGTGCTCGTGTCCCCGTAGAGGGTAAACTGCGGCACCACGAGTGCGTCGCCCCCCACGTCGAGGAGCGACTCGTCCATTTTGCCGTCGGGGTCGGGAAAGACCCGAAGATTGGCGCACTTCTCGGCGCACCGTTCGCTTTGGTTCCGGGTGTCATCCTCGTGGACGCCGAGCAAGATGAGGAGGCCGTTGTCGATGGCGCCAACGGTGTCGCCGTCGATTTCGACGGAGGCCTCCGAGACGCGCTGTACGAGTGCAACCATATTCAGTATCGAGTTTCGATTTGCGAATTCCGAATCGTTGGGAGAGGTAATCCGGAAACACCAAGCGACCCTGAGAGACTATGGGGCCCTCATTGACCTATTCGTCCTTCGAAACTCGAAATTCGGAATCGGCAAGGAATTGGCGCACGGCATCGAGGGCCCTTTTTCGGTGGCTGATTCGGTTTTTCGTCTCGGACGGCATCTCCGCGAACGTCTGGTCGTAGCCGTCGGGGAGAAAAAGCGGGTCGTACCCGAAGCCGCCGTCGCCCCGCGGCTCGGTCGTGATGGTGCCCTTGCAGACCCCCTCGAACGTGTGCACGGGGCCGTCCGCGTCCACCAGTGCGGCGACAGTGCGGAACCGCGCGCGGCGATCCGTTGCGTTCTCCATCACCGCCAGGAGCTTCCGCTTGTTGTCGTCGGGGGTGGCGTCGGGGCCGGCAAAGCGAGCGGTGTGAACGCCGGGGCCGCCGTCGAGGGCCGCTACTTCCAGGCCGGTATCGTCGGCGAGGGCGGGGCGACCCGTGTGCTCGGAGAATGCGAGCGCCTTCTTGCGCGCATTGCCATCGAGAGTGTCGGCGTCCTCCTCGACCTCCGGCGCATGATCGAGGTCGTGGACGGAGAGGAGATCGATAGACAGGTCGGCGAGCAGGGAGCGGAGCTCCGTGACCTTGCCGGGATTGCCCGTTCCCAGCACGAGGGAGGAAGGAGAGGCCATGAAAAGCGGAGTCTTGAGAGACGGAAGCGAAGACGAAAGCAGTCAGGCCCCCCCGCGGAGAAACAAGTCCTCGCGGGGGTTCATTCGATGGAACGCAATATTCAGGGCGATTCCGCCCAGGCATACAAACAACTTTCTGAATCCAAACCTTCCAAGGAGGGATCTACATTGGCTGTTGGTGTCAAAGTCCGAAATAACGAAGACATTGATCGTGCACTCAAGCGCTTCCGCCGCCAGGTGAACCGGAGTCGTGTGCTGCAGGAGTACCGGCAGAACATGACCTACATGAAGCCGTCGGAGGAGAAGCGCATGAAGAAGAAGCGCGCCCGCCGCCGGCGTCACCGCGAGCGCAAGCGGGGCGACAACCGCAAGCGGCGCTAAAAGTGTCCATATTGTCGTCGCCGGTCTCTCCGACGAGGCTCGACCGGCGACCCGATTCCAGGGACGGTTCCATTGCGGGGCCGTCCCTTTTGTGTTGGTGGGAATGTGACTCCCAAGGTCAGAGTGCGTAAGGAATCGTCACGAACTCATGCTGTTCTGGATCGAAGTCCCGAGTATTTCGGGTTGACAAGGTGAAACCACTTTGCAGAGCCAGTGCCGCCTGAAAGGCATCTGGAAGTTTCCAGTCATGCTTTCGGCGCAAGTTGGCAGCACGATCGGCAGTATCCACAGTGATTGGTAGACAAGAGAACTGGTCAATCAAACCAAGCCCTCGCCGCCGGGCCTCCTCAGACTCAAACCCTACGAGCACTTCTGCTCGGCTGACAACAGAAACAACCGCCTCAGTTTGAATCGACCGAAGATATTCCGTCGCCTTGTCGATGGAGTTGAAGTGATCGATAAGGATCACCGAATCTAACAGAACAGAGGTCATAGGGAAGAGTCCACCAGCTATCAGGGGGAATTCGAAGAGGATTCCTGTCGATCCCACTCAGATCGAAGGCGACGCTGGTATTCCAGGCCATCTTCTCCCGTCCACGTCCCCCGAGAGTTGGTTAGGGCCTCCTCGAACGTCTCCTCCTCATCGCTTGCAGGAACATCTGTCGAAGGGAGCGACTGTAGCACGTCTTGGACACGCTTCCAGTCCTCGTACGCAATTTGAACGGCAACTGGCGTTCCGTCTTCGGCCGTAACGATCTTTTTGGGCACGTCAATCATGGGGACGGAGGTCTGGATCTGTTCTACATGAGAGGGGGCTGGACTTTTGACTCAAACGTCGATCGCCTCGCCAACGAGTTGCTCTTGCTCGCGGTCGTGCACTTTGGCCGAGCCGGTGGCGGGACTGGCGCTGGCGGGGCGCCCGACGTACTGAATACGCTGTTCGCAGGGGCCGTGAGCGTCCTCCAGCAAATCTTCGAGCCGGGGACGCACGAACGACCAGGCGCCCATGTTCTGTGGCTCTTCCTGAACCCAGACCGTCTCGTCGGCCTCGGCGTAGCGCTCCAGTTCCTCCTGAAGTTCGGCCTCGGGGAACGGATAGAACTGTTCCAATCGCGTAATTGCGATCTCGTCGCGCCGGTCGTCGTCCTCTTCCAGGGCCTCCACGAGATCGTAGTACACCTTGCCGCTGCAGAGGATGTGTCGCGTGGTGTCGGCCGGATCGGTGTCAGCGGGAATGACCTCCTGCACGCCGCCGTTTGCGAGCTCGTCCGGCGTCGACACGCACTTCGGGTGCCGCAGCAGGCTCTTCGGGGTCATGATGATGAGGGGCTTCTTCACGTCGCGCTTTACCTGCCGGCGCAGGGCGTGGAAGTAGTTGGCGGGGGTGGAAAAGTTGGCAACAATCAGGTTTTGCTCGGCACACATCTGCAGGAACCGCTCCAGGCGGGCCGACGAGTGTTCGGGGCCCTGTCCCTCATAGGCGTGGGGGAGAAGGCCCACTAGGCCCGAAGTCTGTCCCCATTTTTCCTCGGCGGCGCTCACAAACTGATCCCATACGATTTGGGCGCCGTTCGCAAAGTCGCCGAACTGGGCCTCCCAGCAGGTCAGTGCGTTTTTGTCCATGACCGAGTATCCGTACTCGAACCCGGCCACGGCGTACTCCGAGAGGAGGCTGTCGTAGATGAGGAGACGGGCCTGATCGTCACGCAGATTATTGAGGGGGGTGTACTCCTCGCCGGTTTCCTGGTCGATGAGAACGGCGTGTCGCTGGCTGAAGGTGGCACGGCGGGAGTCCTGCCCGCTGAGGCGGACGCGGGTGCCTTCCTGCAGCAACGACCCGAACGCCAGCGTCTCGGCAAACGCCCAGTCGATCCGCTCCCGGTCGTAGAAGAGGTCGTCGCGCTTGCCGAACAGGCGTTCCAGCTTGCGGTGGACATTGAAGTCGTCGGGGAAGTTGGTGAGAACCTCTACCACGCGTTCCAGGTGCTCGCGCTTCGCGGTCGTGTCCACCTCCGGCAGCCGGGTAGGGCCGGTGCGCTGCATGCGTTCTTCGAGGGCCTCGTCGGCGTCTTTTTCCTCAAGGTCTTTCGTCCGCTCGAAGGCCTCCTGCAGCCGGCCCCGATAGTCGTCGAGCATTTGCTCGGCCTCGTCCGGTTCAATCTCGCCGCGCCGCAGGAGCCGCTCGGTGTAGAGCTTTCGGGGCGAGCGTTTCTCCTCGATCTTTTTGTAGAGAAGCGGCTGCGTAAAGGTCGGCTCGTCGCCCTCGTTGTGCCCGTGGACGCGGTAGCACATCATGTCGATGACCACGTCCTTGTTAAAGCGCTGCCGGTACTCGAACGCCAGCCGCGCGATGCGGACGCAGGCCTCCGGGTTGTCGCCGTTGACGTGGAAGATGGGCGCCTCGATGGCGCGGGCCAGGTCCGTGGCGTAGGTGGAGCTGCGGGCGTCGCCCGGCGGGGTCGTAAAGCCGATCTGGTTGTTGATGACCAGGTGAACGGTGCCGCCGGTGGTGTAGCCGCGCAGCTTGCTGAGGTTGAGCGTCTCGGCCACCACCCCCTGCCCGGCGAAGCCGGCGTCGCCGTGGATGAGGAAGGGCATCACGGCGTCGTGATAATCGTCCTCCGTCGCCTCGGGATGCTCGTCGCGCAGCAGGTTCTGCTTGGCCCGCGACATGCCCTCCACCACAGGATTCACCGCTTCCAGGTGACTGGGATTCGAGGCCAGCGTCACAGCAATGTCGTTGCCGTCGGGCGAGGTGACGGAGCCCTTTGCCCCGAGGTGGTACTTCACGTCGCCGGACCCCTGTGTGGTCTGCGGGTCGATGTTGCCCTCGAATTTGGAGAAGATCTCCTCGTAGGGCTTGCCGATAATGTTGGCCAGGACGTTGAGGCGTCCGCGGTGGGCCATGCCCATGACCACGTCCTCCACCCCTTCGTCGGCGGCGTCGGAGAGAAGGGTGTCGATGAGCGGAATCATCGTCTCCGCGCCCTCCAGGGAAAAGCGCTTGTGGCCGATGTACTTGGTGTGGAGGAACCGCTCGAATGCCTCCGCCGCGTTGAGCTTCTGCACGATGCGGTGGCGTGCCTCCTCCGAGGGAGGGGCGGCGTTGCGCATCGGCTCGATCCGATTCTGGATCCACGTTTTCTCCTCGGGCTCCGAGATGTGCATGAAGGCCGTCCCAATCTTATTGGTGTAGGCCTTTCGGAGGATAGAAAGGATCTCGCGGAGCGGGAGCTTCTCCTCGCCGCCGAGCCCGCCGGTGATGAACTCGCGGTCGAGGTCCCACACCGTGAGCCCGTAGGTGGCCGGGTCAAGCTCAGAGTGGTACTCCCATTCGTAGCCCAGAGGATTGGTGTCGGCCTGGAGGTGGCCGCGCACGCGGTAGGCCCGGATGAGTTGCAGGACCGCGGCCTGCTTCTCGGTCATGTCGAGGTCGTCCTGCGGCTCGTGCTGGCCGAGCTGTGGGGTCGAGTCGGTGGCCATACGGTACGGCTGGTACGGGACCCCTAGATCCCCAAACAGCTCGTGGTAAAAGTCGTGATCTCCCTGTAGCAACTCTTCGATATAGTTGAGAAACGCCCCGCTGGTGGCCCCCTGGATCACGCGGTGGTCGTAGGTGGAGGTGAGCGTCATGACCGGCGACACGCCCGCCTTGCTGGCTACTTCAGGGTCGTAGCCGCGGTACTCGGGCGGATAGCCGATGGCCCCGGCACCCACGATCACGCCCTGCCCCGGCATCAGGCGCGCCACGCTCATCGACGTCCCGATCATGCCGGGATTGGTGAGGGTGGCCGTCGTGCCCTGAAAGTCGGAGAGGTCGAGGTCATCGTTCAGTGCCCGTCCGACGATGTTGTTGTAGGTGCCCAGGAATTCTGCGAAGTTCAGGCTGCCCGCGGCCTTGATGTTGGGAACGAGCAGGGTGCGTTCGCCCCGGCGCTCTACGTCGATGGCAAGGCCGAGGTTAATCTGGTCGGGCTTTATGTGCTGGGGGGTCCCTTCCTCGTTGCGCCGGAAGGTCGAGTTCATGTCCGGGTACTGCTGAAGCCCCTTCAGCAGCGCGTAGGCAATGATATGGGTGTACGAGACCTTCTCGCCGCCCACCTGCTTCTGATAGTCATTGAGGAGTTCCCGATTTTCCTGGAGCAACTTCACGGGCATCGTTCGGGCCGAGGTGGCCGTCGGGATGCCGAGGCTGTCCTCCATGTTTTCGACGATCTTGGCCGAGGGGCCGCGCATCGCCTGTATCTCGGCCGTGTCCTCATCGACGGACGGGGCCGAGGCAGGGCGGAGGGGCTCCACGACCCCGTCCTCCTTCTGCGGGGGGGTGGGAGGGGATTCGGGCGGCGCCTCCCGCGCCTCCGCCGGAGCCGAAGGTTCGGTGGGTTCCTGAGGCGGGGTGGTGGCCTCACCGTCGCCCGTCGTCTGCTGCGTGGCGGGGACGAACGAGGCGTCGGGGTCGTAGTCGGTAAAAAACTCCCGCCAGCTTTCGCTTACGCTGTCGGGATCGTCGAGGTACTGCTTGTAGAGCTCTTCGATGTAGCCCGTGTTGAAGCCGAGGCTGCTCACGACAGAATGCGGTCGGTTGATGTTGATAGAAACGTGCGGCTCCTTCCGGAGCACCTACCATGTACGACACATCCGCGCCGAGGATTCCCGCGGTGGGGGGCCAAGTGCGGCATCACAGCCAGCCGTGGGTTTGATACCACTGGATGGTGTCGGCAATGCCCTCGTCCAGGCGCGTGGAGGGATGGTAGCCGAAGTCACGGCGTGCCTTGTCGATGGCGCAGGCGGTGCAGGCGTGCCGGATTTCGCGCGCCTTGTCACGGTTCAGTGGCGGATGAGTGCCGGTGAGGGCTCCCCAAGCCTCCGACGCGGCCCCGGCGAGGCCGACGAGGGGACCGGGCACCGGAAGGGTGACGGCCCAGGTGTCGAGCGCTGCGGTTGCGATCTGCTTTACTTCGTTCCAGGTATAGGGGCGCTCGCTGCCGAGGAAGTACGTCTCGTCGGTCGCGTCCGGGTGCCTGGCGGCGTCAATCATGCCGATGACGAGGTCGCGAACGTGGACGAGACTCAGGGCTGAGCCGTTCCCGACAATCGGGCATACGTGTCGCTTCACGGCCCGGAAGAAGTCGAGGACATCGCGGTCGCGGGGGCCGTAGACGGCCGGGGGGCGCACAATCGTGATTGGCAGTGCCTGCGCGTACGATTCGGTCATTGCGTGGGACTCGGACAGGGCGTTTTCCATCTGGGCCTTGCTGCGCCCATACATGCTCACGGGACGAAGGGGCACGTTCTCCGTGGCCACATCCTGTTCACAACGCCCCACCGCGGCAAGGCTGCTCGTAACCAGTACCCGGTCGAGGTCCGGCGCGGCGTGCTTTACGGCGCCCAGCAGGTTGAGGGTCGCCTGCAGGTTGGCCTCATAGAACGCCTCCTCCGTCGGGGCCTGCGTGCGTCCGGCCACGTGGTACACCTCGTCCACCCCGCCGAGCGCCTCCCAGAGGACCTCCACGTCCGACAGGTCGCCCCGGACATACGTCACGTCCAGGTCGGACAGCCACTTTGGGTCGGTGCGCACAAGGCATCGGATCTCGTCGACCCCGCGGCGCAGAAGCTCTTCGACGAGGTGGCTGCCGACGAATCCGGTGCCGCCCGTGACGAAGACCGTTTGTTGCACGAAAAGATCAGAAGCTGTTTTGTGGAGGGAGGCGAAGCCGAGACACAGTAGGCGGCGCTGCGGGACGCCCTTTCTCGCCGTTAGTTTATAAAATAAAGTTTAGAATTTTCTGTACGGATCGATAATTTCAAGTATCTTGTGCTGGATCGAGCGGTCATGCTGCAGCCTCAGCCGCTCTCTCTTGGGAAACAGTTCTCCGGATCTGACGGAGGAAGATTGTCCCGGAGAGATTGCCCACTACAGTCGACTTCGGCGGATTCGGGGAGATCTTTCGACTCCGCTTCGCTCCGCTCAAGATGACTCCATGACGAAAGGGATTGCTTGAGACTGCAGCACACCTTTCTACGGGCTCTCCCTGTGCGTGCAGCGCAGCACAAAAAGCAACCGTCCATGAGCGAGTGGCTGTACGGCGACGCCCCAAGTGGTAGGTCCTCAGCGGAGCATGAGCGAGGGCATTATAGTCTCGACGTTCTGCTTGGGTGGACGGGAAGAGGCGACGGATTCTGGGAGATAGGCAGAAATCAGTCGTCCTCTGAAGGGGGTGGTGACTCGGGATCTGCTCCTTCCACGAACTTGTACCCAATGCCGTACACCGTCTTCAAGTACATGGGGGTGTCCGGGTCCGGCTCAATTTTTTTACGTAGCGACGCCACGTGACGATCGATCGTGCGGGTCGTAATGTCGCCACTGATGCCCCACACGTCCCGCAGCAATTGCTTGCGGCTGACCGTTCGGCCCCGATGCTTGATAAAGTACTCGAGGATGTCGAACTCGAGACTAGTAAGTTCGATCTCCTCGTCCGCCGAGGTAACCGTTTCCTCCGAAAAATGGACGGTCAGGTCATCAGCCGAGTACACGTCGCCGGTGTCGGGAAGATTCTCCTCAGTTCGTGAAAGCACCGCTTCCACTCGGGCGGCGAGTTCCTTCGGGTCAAACGGTTTCGTCACGTAATCGTCGGCCCCGAGATCGAAGCCCCGAATCTTATGCTTGGGCTCATCTTTCACTGTGACCATGATCACAGGCGAGTTGACTCCGGCTTGGCGCGCCTCGCGCAGGACCTCGAATCCATCTTTCTCGGGCAACTTCACGTCGAGGAGGACGAGGTCATACGGCGGAAGCATCGTCATTTCCTGCAGGGTATCTTCCCCGTCTGTCGTTCGTCGCACCTCGTAGCCTTGTCGGGAAAAGAATTCTTCCAGGTTCTCGCCAATCTCTGGGTCGTCTTCGGCAATGAGGAGTTGGGCCTCGGGCGAAGGGACGTCGGCGACGGACATACGTCTTGTGGCGGAAACCAGTTAGTGGGGGCGAGGAGGGAGGTGGACCTCAGAGCAGAAGGACTCTTGAGAAACTTTCCTACCGGCCTCTCCACGGAAGGATTCACGCGGAGGCCGTTTGCACCCTGTCGCCGACGCCGAACGGGGACGCTGCTGATTGGTATAACTCGCGAATCCACACTGACTCTCGCTGCAGTCGGGCTCTCGCCGTTGCATGGACGCCTCCCCGCTTTTCGATCCCAAGTATCTGCCGATCATCGCCGCCACTCTGGTGGGCTTTGCGACCTTGGCGGCTTTGCTGCTTGTTCCCATTTCCCGGTTCCTCGATCGCGAACAGGAGGTGGCGGAGGACTGGACGCCCGAAGCCCTAGCGGAACGGATGCGCGAGCGGCAACAGGCCGGCGCGAATGGTACGGAGCCGTCTGAGCGAGACGAGGAGGCCTCTGGCAGTGCGATGTCGAAGCCCTCGTCCTCGTAGCTCCCAATGGTGGTGCCCTACTTCGCAGACGTCTTCGGGGACCGAACCTGAACCATAGGGCGGAGCGTGGCCAGTGTCTTCGGCCCGATGCCGCTTACGCGTTTCAGTTCCTCGATGCGTTGGAAGCGTCCCTGGGACGACCGGTACGCCTCGATTCGCTTTGAAAGGGCGGGCCCAATGCCGGGGAGGGCCGTCAGGGCCTGCCGGGACGCCGTGTTGACGTTGACCGGATTATCGGCGGACGGAGACGGGGAGGGGGCTTGCGTCGCTGAGGCAGTCTGGGCCGAGACCGCCTTCTGAGACTGGACAACGAGCGAGTCGACGGCCACTGGAGGCACCTGTTGTTCCTGAAGGTGACGCACCGTGAGGCCCAAGAGGAACAGGCTCGCGAGGGTTAGAACCGCGAGGCCTTCGTGACGTGTGATGGAGAGGCGCTGCTGGAGTCGGTAGAGCCAAATCATGGCAGAAGACGATGTTTGACGACTGGCCTGCTGTGTTTGGGGAGACACATTCGTTGCTGAAATCTAACGTCCGGGTTGCGAAGCGGGAGGCTGTTGGGAGTTGATTGCGGTGCGTATTGCGGAAGGCGTTTCCTGAATCATACGCAATACGCGATACGCCCCCACCGGGGCCTCGCACCCTTGCCCGGCACGCAGTTCCCTTTTTCGGAACGCACCGGTTCATCGGAGAGTCCATGGCGCAGCGCTCCATCATTCGCACCGAGGCCGTCGTCCTGCGGTGCCTCGACTACGGGGAGACGAGCCAGATCGTCACGCTCTTCACGCGAGAGAAGGGAAAGCTCGGCGTGATGGCGAAGGGGGCGCGGCGGCCAAAGAGCTCGTTCGGAGCCACCCTGCAGCCGATGGCCTATACGCAAGTCGTGTTCTACCACAAGCCCACTCGCACGCTGCAGACCCTGAGCGAGAGCAGTCACGTCGAGTCGTTTCACCGCCTCCGCCGCGATCTGACGTCCATCACGGTCGGGCTTCGCATCGTGGAGCTTGTGGATGCGCTGATGGAGGAGGAAGACGCTCAGCCTGAGGTGTTTGCGCTGCTCGTTCGTGCCCTCCGCCGCTTGAACACCGCCAAGGCCCGGGTAACCAATTTGTGGCCGTACGCCCAGTTGCGATTGGCCCAGCTGCTGGGGGTGGCCCCGGCGGTCGAGCGCAAACGGGTGGAGGCGGTACGGGGGGAGGAGGGACTCCTATCGCTCGCGAACGGGGGCGTCTATCCCGATGACGCGGCGCCGGAGAAGCCCCGACGTGCCTCGCGGCCCGCTCTCCGGGCCTACGCCGTTTGTGCCCGGGCCGACCTCGACACCGTGATGCGTCTGGAAATGTCGCCTCCCGTCCGGCGGGAGGTTGAAGCCCTTGTGCGCGACTTCCTTCAGTACCAGTTTGGCGATGCCTACCCGGACCAAAGCCGGTCCGTGATCGCGCAGATCGAGAACGCTGCCTCGACTAGCCTGTCGGGTTGACCTTGTCCAACTTCCTCGATACCCTTACTGTGTAGAATATATGTAGGCGGAGAAGCCGGTCGCCATGGAGGAGACTGGGACCGCCGTTCGATAGCTGTGCGCCACTGTCTGCATCCGTCATGGGTCGGAAAAAGCTCACCGCCAAGCAGCACGAGTTTCTCCAGTTTCTCATCGATCACACCCACGAGACGGGCGTGTGGCCCACGTACCGGGAGATCATCGATCACTTCGGGTACAGTTCGCCCAACAGCGTCACGCAGAACCTGAAGGCGCTCCACCGGAAAGGGCACCTCACGCGGGACGACCAGGGGTACCAACTGGCCCCTCGCTACCAAGAGCAGGAGGAACCGGGCATTCCGGTAAAGGGCATCATCTCGGCGGGCACCCTGCAGGAGGCGGTCGAGGCGGACCTCGGCACCATTACGCTCGACATGCTGTTCCCGAACCTCGATGAGATCTTTGCCATACGAGTGTCGGGCCAGTCCATGCGAGGGGCTGACATTCGCGACGGCGATTATGTGCTCTTGATCGACGAGGATATTCCAGAGGGAGGCATTGGGGCAGTGCTCTACAACGGCAAGACCTCGCTCAAGCGAGTGTACCACGATGAGGAGGGCCTTCGGCTAGAGCCCTGCAACCCGGAATACGACGACATCCACATTCACCCCGATGTCTTTGAAGAGGTCACCATTCTTGGCCGGTACGTCGGTCACGTCAATGAGAAAGGGATCCACAAAGAAGGACGCAACGGGGCTCCCACGGTACATTAGTGCTTTCGAGTTCAAGTCTTTGGGCAGATTCTTCCTTGGAAGCAGGGTTGGCCTCCAACGACGCTTTTGACGGAGCCATTAAGCGAAGTTCGCCAAACCTCGTACGCGGGGTTCGCGTCCCCGGCAAAGGATCTGCCGAGAAACTCCTACTCCGATGCATTAGGATCGACGCTTCGAAGACTCTCGTCTCTACCACATCTCTATGAGCGATTTGCCGAGTTGGAAAGGGAATATCGACCGTGACGGTGGCCACTGGGACCACGGTCGATGGTATGACATTCACTTGGAGCGCAAGATGCCGCAGGCCGTGCCCATGCTGGAAGAACTGGCGATGGCCCTGCCGCCGCTCCCTCCTGGGGCGACCGTAGGCGACCTGGCCTGTGGCACCGGCAACGCGGCCGCTACGGTTCTGGACGCCTATCCGCAGGTCGAGCTCGTGCTGCTCGACGAAGACCCCGATCTATTGGGCATTGCCCAGGAAAAGGTCGGGCAACTGACCCGCAACGTGGAGCCGCTCCGCGTGGCGATCCCCACCGACGGTGCGCCGCTCCCAGGAGGGCCGTACGACCTGGTCGTGGCCTCGCTCGCGCTTAACGCCATCGTGGGGCACGACGTGGACCCGGCCGAGGCCGAGTCGCGCTATGAACTGCTCTTCCGCAGCGTCCACGAGCCGCTCCGGCCCGGCGGTCACTGCCTCGTCGGGGACCACGTGGGCACCCTCCCGCTCTACCCACAGCTCAAGGCCATGGAGCGGGCTGGCTTCACGGATGTCGACTGTGCGTGGCGGCAAGATGACTTCTTCGTGGCCGGGGGACGGGTGGGCGAATGATCCGGCCGCCAATCGGGCGGCGCCGCAGACACAACCGACAGCCCGACCAGAACGTCGCCCTTACTCGGTCGACTCCTCCTCGTCCCACAGCGGGTACCCGCTGGATCTGGTTTCCTCGCGGTAGAGTGCGGACAGGCGCTGGGTCATCGGGCCCACTGTTCCGTCTCCGATGGGGCGCCCATCCAGTGTGGTCACGCCTGCCAGCTCCCCCATCGTGCCGGTGCAAAACATCTCGTCGGCACGGTAGGCCTCCGTCACCGAGAGGTCGCGCACCTCATGATCGATGTTGTTCGCGGCGCAGAGGTCGAGCACCGTCTGCCGCGTGACGCCCTCCGGGCACGCCTTGGTGGTGCCGGTGACGACCGACTCGCCCTCCACGATGAAGACGTGCGTGCCGTGCCCCTCGGCGATGAACCCGTCCCGATCCAGCATGAGCGCGGCGTCGGCCCCGGCGTGGCTCGCCTCGATCTTCGCGAGGACCGACTGGAGCAAGTTGTTGTGGTGGATCTTCGGGTCGAGGCAGTCCGGGGGAAAGCGGCGGATGGAGCTCGTGACGAACGAGAGCCCGCTCTTGTCGTAGACCGGGGACTTGTACTCCGGTAGCACGATCAGGGTGGGTCCGGACTGGTTCAGCCGCGGGTCCATGCCGGAGGTGATCTTCTCGCCGCGTGTGAGCGTGAGGCGAACGTGGACGCCGTCGCGCATGTCGTTGGCGTTGAGGGTGCGCCGCAGCTCATGGATGATCGTTGCGTGGGAGGGGATCGTGTCGAAGGCCAGCGCCTTTGCAGAGTCGCGCAGGCGGTCGAGGTGGGGAATGAGGCGGAAGATGCGTCCGTCGTAGAGCCGGAGCCCCTCCCACACACCGTCGCCTCCCTGCACGATGCTGTCGAAGGGACTCACGCCGGCCTCGTCCCGGTGGGTAAGTTCGCCGTCGATGTTCACGATGAGGTCGCGATTGCGGTCGTCGAAGCCTTGCTTCATGGAGGGGCAAGAGGGGAAGAGAGAAGGGCGTTATGCGGTCCGGCGCATCAGACGGTGTTCATGCAGGCGGTTGTAGTAGGTCTGGCACTCGGTCAGGAGGTCCTGGAGACGAGCGGGGACGGAGGCCTCTTTCGGCTCGTAGGGCTGGAAGCCGGTCGACTGCTCCACGGTGTCGTACCAGTATTTGGCCCAGAGGCCATCGCTCGCGCGGCGCCCGGGTGCCCACGATAGCATCGTGTCACGGAACGGCACGCCGAGCGCGTCGCACAGTGCACGGAGGGTCGCCTTGGGATCAGTGAGCACGTCCCGCGCCGTCAGCACCGGCGGCGGAGTCTCTGTCGCAGCGTGGAGTTTCTCGAAGAGATGCCATTGCTGCTCAAGGCCCGTGTCGGCGAGGGTCGGCTCCGGCAGTACCTCCATCAGCGACGTCAGCATGGCCGATGGCTCCCGGAGGAGGAAGGCATTGCGGAGGTCATGTACCCAGTCGGTTCCCATCCTGGGGAGAAGGTGGTGGGCCATGTGCTTCTGGTAGAAGATCGATGCCTCGCCCGGGACCGGTCCCGTCAGTCGCTCGGCGACCCGACGCCAATTCGTCTCGTAGGCATCGATGATCTCCTCCCGCCCGGGGTGCTCACGGCCTGTTTCCTGCAGGTAGTGCGCGTAGAGCGGCTCGTCGACGACCATCGTATCCGGACGCGTTTCCCACGCCCGCATCAGTGCCGTCGAAACGTTGCGCGGTCCCGACCACATCGCAATGCGCACGTCCGTGGACACGTTGGTCAGTGCATTGCTCCTGGAGCGCTCCAGTTCGGCAGAAAAGTAACCGCTGCCCCGGTCGATGACAACTGGGGCGCGTGATGCATGAAGGCGTGATGCGTAAAGGTGTGATGCATGAGGGGGCTCCTTTCGGACCTTCGGGGGCACCCGCTGAGTCTCTCACCCGCGCTCGTTTCGGATGCGCTCGTAGGTCTTGTCGAGGTTCACCACCGGCTTGGGGTAGTCGGCGCCGAGGACGCAGTCGTAAAGCTTCTGCTGCTCGTGGCTCATGCGGTGCGGTTCGTGGACGAACTCGTCGGGGACGCCCTCTAACTCCGGCAGCCAGTAGCGGACGTACTCGCCGTTCTCGTCGTAGCGCTTGGCCTGCTTCACGATGTTGAAGTATCGCGCCCGCGGGTCGTTGCCCACCCGCGAGTTGTAGGCCCAGTTGCCCCAGTTGGAAGCCACGTCATAGTCCACGAGGCGCGACTCGAAGTAGGCCGCGCCCATCCGCCAGTCCAGCTTTAGGCTCTGCGAGAGCATGCTGGCCACGTTCTGGCGGCCGCGGTTCGACATGTAGCCGGTCTGGTTCAGCTCGCGCATGTTGGCGTCCACGAACGGGATGCCGGTGGTGCCGGTGGCCCAGCGCTCGAACGACTCGTCATGGTATTTCCAGTCGATGTCGTTCCCAATGATGCCGCCGGTGGCGAAGAGACGGTCTCCCGCCTTCCACGTCACGTAGGTGAAGAAATCGCGCCAGATGAGCTCGAACTTCATCCAGTAGGTCGACTTGTTGTCGAAGCGACGGTCTTCGTAGCGCTCCACCTCCTCGTGGATCTGCCGCGGCGTAATGCAGCCGTGGGCGAGCCAAGGGCTGAACTTGGAGGAGTAGTTGGCGCCCAGAAGGCCGTTCCGGGTGGCCTTGTACTTCTTGAGGCAGTCTTCCCGCCAGATGTACTCGTCGATCCGGTCAAGCCCGCGAGTCTCGCCCCCCTTGAACGGAAGGACGGCCCGCTCGTCGACCGCGCCGTCCCCGTCGAAGCCGAGGTCATCGAGTGGGGGAATCGTGCCCGGATCCAGTGTGTCCGGCAGGGGGGGGAGCGACTCGGGGGCGTTGATGGTGGCGCGGACCTGGCTCTTCTTTTCCACGCCTTTCCGAAAGTTCGTGTAGACGTCCGGAATGTCGTCCGGCCCGTCGAAGGGAATGTCGTCGATGTGGTAGAGCGTCTTGCCCCAGAAAAAGCCGGGTGTCGCGTCGGTGTCGGTCAGCGCGTTCTTCACGGCGTCCTCGACCTGGCGCTCTTCGGTTCCGATCTCCTGAAACATCACCACCTCATCGGCCTCGACCTGTCGCACCAGCTCAGGCAGCACCGTTTCGGGGCGGCCCCGGCGCACCACGAGGTCGCTCCCGAGGTCCCGGAGGGAACCGCGGAGGTCCTGCACGCTCTCGCGGAGGAAACGGGCGCGGATCGCGCTCATCTTCGGCAGGTCGAACATGGTGGTGCCGAAATGACGCGGGTCGAAGCAGTAGATCGGTACCACCCGGTCGTAGTGGTCAGTGGCGTAGCGCAGCGGAGCGTGGTCGCGCACGCGGAGGTCGTTGCGAATCCAGACGAGGGCGGTGGTGGCCACAGCGGTTGAAGATTGAAAGTGGGAAGATTGAAAGCGGGAGGCTCTTATTAGGTCTGGGGTGAAGCTAGGCCCCACACATACACTGTAGGATT
>JBDGQN010000094.1:0-10249 GCA_042219055.1 Salinibacter sp.
GAAGACATGGGCGGTCCCCTTCAGTACGTCCAGTACATGCTGCGCTGAGAACCTGTTTGGCGGACTGTCTACGGCCTGCAACTTCGCGGATCTCGTACAGTCCGGGGACTACTCGGTCACTGCGTTCCCAGCGCAGAACGGCTTCTGCACTCGCCCGGTAGCTCGCCGGAGGCATGACCTCGCTTCGGCTCAGCCCCCGCTACAGGGCTCACTTGGGCGCCGTTCATGCACGTCGCCCACTGTGTCTCGGCTTCGCATCCATCCACCAAACAGGTTCTGAGGTCCTGCGCATGGTGTTTTAAATTTACGCTCCAGACCTCTATACCTTGGAACTGCTATTGAGGTTCTCGTAGATACCGTGTCCTCTGGACCGGGCGTTGGCCAAGAATCAACCTGCCGGTATTTCCTCACCGGCGAAGCACTACGGAGCACTTCCCAGCCGCAGCGACGTGTAGAAAACTGCGATTCGCCTTCCCAAAGCGAGCCATCAGTCGTGTCTACCCCGAACTTCCACGATTCCATCATCGCGGACGCGAAGGCCCTCTTTCACGCCGCCGTCCGCCGCGTGCAAGCCGATCGTCTGCTCAACTCCACCGATCCGGACGCATGGGCTCCCCGTCCGCCGGGCGATTACGACGAGGTCCGCGTCGTGGGACTAGGGAAGGCGGCCCTGGCGATGACCGGGGTCGTCGAGCAAATGCTCGGCGACGCTGTGACCGACGGGTGTGCTATCGTACCGGAGGGGTATCCGGAGCATCGTCCGGAATCCTGCCCGGCGCCCGCGGTCGGGATCGTGCTCGAAGGAGGACATCCGCTCCCCACGCAGGAGAGTGTACGAGGGGCCCGGCGCATCCTGGAGCAGGTCGACGCCGCAGGGCCCGACGAACTGTGCCTCGTTCTGGTCTCTGGGGGCGGAACCGCGCTGAGCACGCTGCCCGCGGGCGACCTGGCGTTGGCGGACCTGAAAAGGGTCTACCATCAGATGCTCTCGGCCGGGGTCGACATCCATCAGATGAACACGGTGCGCAAGCACCTGACGCAGGTAGGTGGGGGGCAACTTGCGCGGGCGGCGGCCCCGGCGGATGTTGGAAGCCTGGTGGTCTCTGACGTCGTGGGGGACGATATTTCTGTTATTGCAAGCGGACCCACCGTCTCCGATCCCACCACGTACGAGAATGCAGTCCGCGTGCTCTACTCGAACGAACTCTGGCATGACGTCCCGGCGTCGATTCGGGAGCACCTGACGGGCGGGGCGGAGGGACGCTGGCCTGAGACCCCCGGCCCAGGGGCAGACTGTTTCGAGCACACGACCAACACGCTGCTTGGCACGAACCGGACGGCCCTCGACGCTGCTCGCGAGGCGGCGGAGGCACGGGGGTACGAGGTCCGTTCCGTCGAGGGCGAGGTGGAGGGGGAGGCGCGATCGGTCGGCGCGGGCCACGCGCAGGCAATGCTCGACGTCGATCTAAACCGGCCGACCTGCTGGCTCTGGGGCGGCGAACCGACGGTGACTGTGACCGGCGACGGGAACGGGGGACGAAACCAGGAGGTGGCACTAGGAGCCGCGCTGGAGATGGAGGGGGCTTCTACGCCTGCTGTCCTCCTGAGCGGCGGGACGGACGGGATCGATGGGCCGACTGACGCTGCGGGGGCCTGGGCCACGCCCTCGACCGCCAACGCGGCCCGCGCCGCCGGCTGCGACCCGGAGGCACACCTAGAGGCGAACGATGCCTACCCGCTGTTCGAGGCCATCGATCAGCTCATTCGGACGGGGCCGACCCACACGAATGTGATGGACGTTCACGTAGGTCTCGTCGATCCGGAGTAAGGGCAATCCCCGTCTGCCCTGGACCCGGCGTCCGGGTGGTTCGTTTGCTTCAGGGAGAGCCTGTTGTTGCCCGCCACATCTTTCCCACGCATCCCGCGTTTCCCATGCCCAACCGTCTAGCTGAGGAACAGAGTCCCTACCTCCGACAGCACAAGGACAATCCGGTCGACTGGTACCCGTGGGGCGAGCCAGCCTTCGAAAAGGCCCGACGGGAGGACAAGCCCATCTTTCTGTCCATCGGCTACTCTACGTGCCACTGGTGTCACGTGATGGAGCGGGAATCCTTCGAGGACGAGGACGTGGCCGAGGTGCTCAACGACGGCTTCGTGGCGATCAAGGTGGACCGCGAGGAGCGGCCCGACGTGGACAGCATCTACATGGACGTGTGCCAGATGATGCGGGGGCAAGGCGGGTGGCCGCTCACCGTGCTCCTCACGCCCGACCGCAAACCGTTCTTCGCGGCCACGTACCTGCCGAAAGAGGGGCGCTTCCAGCAGATGGGCCTCATGGACCTCCTGCCGCGAATCCAAACCCTCTGGCAGAACGACCGCGACAAGCTGCTCGACGATGCGGAGGAGGTGACCGATCTCCTGCTTCGCGCCACAGAGGAACAGGAGCAGGGCGACGCGCCCGGCCCGCAGCTTCTGAACGAGGCCTTCCGGCAGCTTTCTCGCCAGTTCGACCAGACGCATGGCGGCTTCGGATCGGCCCCCAAGTTTCCAGCGCCGCACAACCTGCTCTTTCTCCTTCGCCACGGGCACCGCTCGGGCGAGGACCGTGCACTGGAGTTGGTGACCACCACCCTCGACGAGATGCGACTCGGGGGCCTCTTCGATCAGGTCGGGTACGGATTTCACCGGTACTCGACCGATCAGCGGTGGCTTCTGCCGCATTTCGAGAAGATGCTCTACGACCAGGCGATGCACGTCCTGGCCTACACGGAGGCGTATCAGGCGACGGGGGCGGACCGCTACGAGAGGACAGCGCGCGAGGTGCTCACGTACGTTCTGCGCGACCTGCAGGCGCCGGAGGGGGGCTTCTACTCGGCCGAGGACGCGGACAGTCTGAACGAGGAGGGAGAGATGGAGGAGGGCGCCTTTTACGTCTGGTCCACCGACGAAGTCCGCGACCGTCTCGATGCCGACCTCGCGGAGCTGGTGATCGACGTCTACAACATGGCCCCGGAGGGCAACTACCAGGAGGAGAGTTCCGGCGAGCGGACGGGGAAGAACGTATTCCACCTCGACCGTTCCCTCGCCGAGGAGGCGGAGGGGAGGGGAATGGATGAGGCAACGCTTCGGGAACGCCTCGACACCGCCCGTACCACGCTGTTCGAGGCCCGTAGCGAGCGCCCCCGGCCCGGCCTCGACGACAAGGTGCTCACCGACTGGAATGGACTCATGGTGGCGGCCCTCGCCACGGCGGGCCGGGTCTTCGACGATGCCGAGTACACGGCGACGGCCCGGCGCACCGGGCACTTTCTGCTCGACACGATGCACGATGCAGACGGACGCCTTTTGCACCGATACCGGGAGGGAGAGGCAGGCATCCGGGCCACGCTCGACGATTACGCGTTCCTGACCTGGGGGCTCCTTGAGCTTTACGAGACGACGTACGACCCTGCGTGGCTCCGCGCCGCCCGGGTCCACATGACGGCCTGCCTGGACCGCTTCTGGGACGCCGACCGGGGCGGGTTCTACATGACCCCGGAGGATGGGGAGGAACTCATCGTGCGCCCGAAGGAGGCGAGCGACGGAGCCATGCCGTCGGGCAACTCCGTGCAACTGATGAATCTCCTGCGACTGGCGCGGTTTACGGGGGAGACCGCGTTCGAGGAGCGGGCCGCGGATCTGAGCCGCTGGGCAGGCTCGAGCGCCCGGAGTCGCCCCACCGGGTTTACGGCACTCCTTTCCGGGCTGCACTGGGCGCTGGGCACTCCGCGGGAGGTGGTCGTGGCCGGGGAGCAGGAGGCCGAGGATACACAGGCCCTCATCCAGGTGCTCCGCGACACGTATGCACCGACCACGGTGACGCTCCACCGACCGCCTGGGGAGGGACCCGACATCGCCAAGCTCTCACCCTTCACTGCCGAGCAGACCCCGATCAACGGACAGGCCGCGGCCTACGTCTGCCGCGACTTTCAGTGTGAGGCGCCAACGACCGATCCCCAACACCTCCGAGAGCAGCTGGAAGAGTAGTCGAACGGCCCGGAGGTCGTTTCAGATTTTCACCGACGCATCCTCTTCGAACCAATCCCATCCACTTCCATGCGAGACGTATACATTGCTGCCGCCGTGCGTACCCCCATTGGCCGATTCGGCGGCTCCCTCAAAGACCACTCGCCGGTCGATCTCGCCGCGCCCGTCATGCGGGCCGCGCTCGACCGGGCCGAGGTCGACGGCGGGGGGCTCGACCTCTACATCTTCGGCAATGTCCTGCGCGCGGGCCACGGACAGCTCGTGCCGCGGCAGGCCGCCCTGCAGGCCGGGATTCCTGAGCACGTCGACGGTTACGCCGTGGACATGGTGTGCGCCTCCAGCATGATGTCGATCATGAACGGGGCGACGATGATCAAGGCGGGAGAGGCCGATCTGATTCTGGCCGGGGGCACCGAGTCGATGTCGGACGCCGGGTACTACCTCGACTCCGGGGCGCGGTGGGGCTACACGCTCTCCCCCGGCGGGGAACAGCTGCAGGACATCATGCAGCGGGACGGCCTGAGCGATCCGAACAGCGGCGAGGCAATGGGGGAGCAGACCGAGCGGCTCTGCGAGGAGCACGGCATCTCGCGCAGTGAGCTGGACGAGATCGCGGCGATGTCGCAACAGCGCGCCGCCGAGGCGATGGAGAACGGCCGCTTCGACGATGAAATTACGCCGGTCGAGTATCAGTCCCGCTCCGGGACCGAGACGCTCGAGGACGACGAGGGCATTCGGCCGGGCACCACCGCCGACGGCCTTGCCGATCTGAGCCCAGCGTTCACGGAGGACGGTGTCCTCACGGCGGGCAACAGCAGCCAGATTTCCGATGGCGCAGCGGCCGTGCTGCTCGCCAGTGCCGACGCGGTGGAGGCCCACGGGCTTACGCCCCTCGCCAAGGTGCATCGGGGCGGCTGGTCGGCGCGCGAGTCGTGGCGCTTCCCCGAGGCCCCCATCCCGGCCGTCCACGACGTGCTGGAGGCGACCGACACCGAACTCAGCGACTACGACCTCTACGAGAACAACGAGGCATTTGCGATCAACAACATTCTCTTCCACCGCGAGTTGGACGTGCCCTACGACCGGCTCAACGTGCACGGCGGCGCCATCGCGCTGGGCCACCCCATCGGCGCCTCCGGTACCCGCATCACCGTGACGCTTCTCCACGCCCTCCGGCAAAACGACGGCTCGATGGGCATGGCCGCCATCTGCCACGGGACGGGCGGGGGCGTTGCGCTGGCGATTGAGCGGGAAACGTAAGGAGGATGCGTGAGGAGTGATGCGTGATCTCAGGCTCCGATTCAGGCCTTACAGCGGATGAGTCATGCATCTCTCTTCACGATACAGCGGGCCGGTCCCTGCACGGCGCGAAGCTGGAGGGACGGACCGCCGCCGTTGAGCGTGCCCTCGATGCGGCGAGCCGTCCGTTCGCCGTCGAACGCAAACCGATCGTCGAGCGCGACCTGAGCGCCCGCGAGGGTCAGGGTGGCGGCGTGGGATGACGGCAGGTGCGTCTGTAGGGGCGCGCCAACGGCTCGGAGCGACGTGTCGTCTTCAGGAGCACCGTGATACGTGAGCGCACCGCCCTGCGTCTCGGCCTCGGACGGACCCTCGAGGTCCCGGAGCGTGAGCGGGGCGCCGTGAACGGACAGGTCCGCCGGCCCGTGGAGGGTCTGCACAGTGGTTGGGGCCGCGGCGGCCCGAAGCGTCGTGGCTCCCTCTTCGATCTCGATGAGAGAAACCTCGCCGGCCGACCACTGGAGGTTGAGGGTGGGACCGCTGCACTCCCGCATTGTGAGAGCGCCCCCGCTCCCCTGGATCTGAACGGGACCCGTGAGTCCTGTGGCCGAGATGGACCCGCCCCGAACACTCGCCGACAGGGAGCCCGAGAGATGAGCTGCATCGACGGAGCCCCCGGGCGTGTTCGTGGTGACGGTCAGGGTCGGAGGGAGGCGGACCTCCATGCGAACCGCGGTCCGGTGCCCGTGGCGCCACCGCCACTCCTCGACGCCGCCGGACAGTGCTTTGCCGGACACGTGCAGGCGGTCGCCGGATGGACGGGTGGAGATGTCCTTCCGATCGAACAGCGCCTCTGCCTTGGCGGTCTCAAGATTCGGCACGGTCCCCCGAAGGTGGACGCGATCGTCCTCGTTGTGGGGCCGAAGGCGGACGTGGGCACCGGGCACGTCGAGCTCCAGAACGTCAAACGCGTCGGCCTGAAACGTCGTGTCAATGACCGCCGTGTCCGGGGTGTAAGAGGCAGGCATGAGGAGGGGATGGGAGGGACAACGAGGAGAAATCCACGTCCGAATCTACCGAGCCCGTCCCCAACTGTTCACGTACCCATGGATCCACTGTCCCCCTCGTTCTTTGACCGTTCGACGACGACGGTGGCGCGAGATCTGCTCGGTCGTCGGTTGGTGCACCATCATTCGTCCACCGGGCGCCTGGTGGGGCGCATCGTGGAGACGGAAGCCTACACGGAAGACGACCCGGCCTGCCACGCCTCGCATCTCTCGCGGGATCCGGACACCGGCGAGGTCACCGGACAGGGACGAGGGCGCGATCTGTTCGCCGCCCCCGGCACGGCATACGTCTACCTCATCTACGGCATACACTGGCTGCTCAACGTCGTCACCGAGCCGGAGGGCACGGCGGGGGCCGTCCTGATTCGGGCCGTGGAGCCAGAGACGGGAATCGACGCAATGGAGGAGCGCCGCGGGGTGCAACGGCAGGTCGACCTGACGAACGGACCGGGCAAGCTCACCGAGGCCTTCGACGTGGGAGCGGCGGATCACCGGACCAATCTCACAGAACCGCCCCTGTATCTCGCCTCCGGGGCGCCTGTGCCCACGGTAGACGTGGCACAGTCGTCTCGGATTGGCATCTCGAAGGCGGTAGAGCGGAAATGGCGTTGGTTCGTGGCCGGGAATCGGTACGTCTCGAACGGGACGCCGAGCGGAGAGTGATTCGTGATGCGTGAGACGTGATGTTTCTTTCGTCCTGAATAAAAATCCCCATCACGCATCACCTCTCACGCATCACGGGTCCTTGCATCGGAGAGTACTGCTTTGATGAATTCGACCTCCGCTGGACAGACTCATAGAAGCACTGGATCCAAGCGGAATCCTCACCGCGTTCACCCGTACACATCCAGCGAGCGCTGTTTTCTGTCCCCGATCTTTCCCTGCCATGGAGACGACGCAGGAGCCCACGACCTACGAACAAGAGCGAGATAAGCCCTTGCCCAGTCGAAATCACGGATTTATTCAAGCGATTCTTACGGGTGAACTTCTCCGGTATCGTGAGCAATATACTGCCTTCAGCGAACTCACCCTCCAGATTGGAGACCTCCGGGTCACACCGGATCTCTGTGTGTATCCGAAGATGAGCATGAATTTCCAGAAGGATGAGGTTCGGATGACCGAGCCCCCTCTACTGGCCATCGAGATTCTCAGTCCGACGCAGAGCCAGCAAGACGTTGTCAATCGAATCAACAATATGCTTGATGCGGGCGTCCAATCGTGCTGGCTCGTGCAGCCCGCGACCGAGTCGATTACCATTTTCGTGGACGAACAGAAGCCGACCACCGTCTCCACCGGCCCCCTCCGCGACCCGGCCACGGACATTGAAGTGAACCTCGACGACATTTTCGACGAAGGCTAACCTGCTGCCCCGTCTGGGCCTTTCGAATCGACAGATCTCCCTCACCGAACATCTACAACCTCCGTTGATGGACCCGCACCTCCAATCCGACGCCGACACCACCCGCACCTCGGAGGACATCCGCCGGGAGTTCCTGCAGTTCTTTGAGGAGAAGGGGCACGAGATCGTCCCGAGCGCCTCGCTCGTGCCGGATGGCGACAGCACGCTGCTCTTCACGAACGCCGGGATGAACCAATTCAAAGACGTCTTCCTGGGCACCGGCCAGCGTCCTTACTCGCGGGCGGTGGATACTCAGAAGTGCCTTCGGGTCTCCGGCAAGCACAACGACCTGGAGGAGGTGGGGCACGACACCTACCACCACACCTTCTTCGAGATGTTGGGCAACTGGAGCTTTGGCGACTACTTCAAGGCCGAGGCGATCCAGTGGGCCTGGGAGCTCCTTGTGGACCGGTGGGGGCTGGCCCCGGACCGGCTCTACGCCACGGTCCACGAGGGGGACGAGGACTTTGGCCTCGATGCCGACGAAGAAGCGTACAATCTCTGGCTCTCGCAGACGCCCCTGCCCGAAGAGCGGGTTCTCTACGAGCCCTCGAAGGAAAACTTCTGGATGATGGGCGACACGGGGCCGTGCGGTCCCTGCTCGGAACTGCACGTGGACCTGCGTTCCGAAGAGGCGCGTCGAGAAACGCCGGGCCGCACCTTAGTCAACGCCGACCATCCGCAGGTGATGGAGCTGTGGAATCTGGTCTTCATCCAGTACAACGCGCAGACGGACGGCAGCCTGGAGCCGCTGGCGGACCAGCACGTGGACACGGGCATGGGCTTCGAACGCATGGTGGCCGTGCTGCAAGGCGAGGAGTCGACCTACGACACGGATCTGTTTGCCCCGCTCCTGCAGGCGATTGCCGACCTTTCGCCCCGCGAGGACGTGCAGGGCTACGATACGCTTTCCATCGACGATGCGGAAGAGCACGAGCGGGTCCGGGTGGCGCTCCGGGTGGTGGCCGACCACATTCGGGCCATCGCCTTCGCCATCTCCGACGGCGTAATGCCGAGCAACGAGGGCCGCGGCTACGTCATCCGTCGCATCCTGCGCCGGGCGGTGCGCTACGGGTACCAGACCTTGGGCCTGGAGGAGCCGTTCTTGCACCGGCTCGTGGATCCGCTCGTGGAGAAAATGGGCGGACAGTTCGACGGGCTCGTGGAGCAGCAATCGTACATTGAGCAGGCCATCCAGTCGGAGGAAGAGAGCTTCCTGGAGACGCTGGGCACGGGCATCGAGTTCTTTGAGCGAGTGGCGCCCTACGTGACCAGCTTCCGCGAGAAGGACGGAGAGGTGACGGATCGACTCCTCGGGGAGCTTCAGCAGGACCGGCGCGCGATGGATTTGCTGGAGAAAGCCTACGTCGATATGGACGACCGGAGCCAGATGCTCCGCGACTTTGCCCGCACGGCTCGGGATGGCACGCTGCCCGGCGAGGTGGCGTTTCTCCTCCACGACACCTACGGCTTTCCCATCGACCTGACCCGCCTGATGGCGCGGGAGCGCGACCTCGGGGTGGACATGGAGGGGTACGAGGATCTGATGGAGCGACAGCAGCGCCGGGCCCGGGCAGCCTCGGATTTCGCGGTGGACCAGAGCGACGTGCACGCCTGGCAGCCAGTGACGAAGGGGGAGAGCGCGTCCGTCTTCGTGGGTTATGATCAGGCGCACGTCGACGACGCGGAGATTCGGGCCGTCCGCGCCGTGGGGACTGAGGAGGAGACCCGCTACGAGGTGGAACTCAGCCACACGCCGTTTTACGCCGAGGCCGGCGGACAGGTGGGCGACACCGGCACGCTCCGCATCGGGAACGAGGAGGTCCGGGTTCTCGACACGCAGTACGAGGGCGAGCGGATCGCCCATCGGGTCGAGGCATTGCCCGACGCCCTGGACGCCCCTGTTGAGGCCCGCGTCGACGCCGACCGTCGCCGAAAGATTCGCGCCCACCACACCGCCACGCACCTCATGCACGCGGTCCTGCGCCAGACGCTCGGCGACCACGTACAGCAGAAAGGGTCCCTTGTCGCCCCGGATCGTCTTCGGTTCGACTTCAGCCACTTCGATGCGGTCGACGAGGAGACGCTCCGCGACATCGAGCGGCAGGTCAACGCGGCCATCCAGCGCAACATCCCGAAACGGGAGGAGACCGAGGTGCCCATCGATGAAGCCCTCGACCGCGGCGCGATGGCCCTCTTCGACGAGCAATACAGCGAGCAGGTCCGCGTCATTTCGTTCGACCCCGATTTTAGCATGGAGCTCTGCGGCGGCACGCACGTCGACGCGACCGGCGAGATTGGATTCTTTCGGTTCCTGTCCGAGGGCTCGGTGGCCTCCGGCGTCCGGCGCGTGGAGGCCGTGGCCGGAGAGGCCGCCCTTGAGCACGTCGAATCGAAGCTCGACGAACTGATCCGGGCGCGCCGTCAATTTCGTTCGCTGCAGACGCCCCTGCCGGACGCCATTGCCGAACTGCAGGACGAGCGCGATCGGCTGGAGGCGGAGGTGGAGCAGCTCCGC
>JBDGQN010000095.1:0-5774 GCA_042219055.1 Salinibacter sp.
AAAGTCGCCGAGCAGGACAGCGATCTTGTTTTTCCAGAGGGCATTGATGGAGAAGACCCCCCGGCGTTCCTCGGCGTCGTCCACCACGTCGTCGTGCACGAGTGTGGCCGTATGCAGGAGTTCTACGAGTGCAGCGGCGCGGTGCGTCGTGTCCGTCGCGGCGCCGCCACAGGCCTGGGCGGACAGCAGGACCAGCAGGGGGCGGATGCGCTTGCCCTTCTGCCACAGCACATACTGCGTGATCTTGTCCAGCAGCATGTGGTCCGAACGCATCGCCTCTCGGAAGTAGGAGCGAAACGCCTCGAGATCCTCCTCTACCGGAGTACGGATGTCGTCGAGGGTGGTGGGTACCGCTTGATCCAGTGTTCCCGTCTCTCCTTCAATGTCCGAGAGGTCGGAGGAGGCGCGGCCGTCCGAAGCAGGGGAAGGAGCGTCGGGCATTTCGGTTTTCAGTTTGCGTTGAAAGCACTACATAGGATACGTCCGGCCCGAAGAAAGGTTTAGGGGAACAGGTGGAGACGGAGAGAGCGGAAATTCGGGGAACGTGTTTCCGATCGTTCAAGACGGAGCCAGTCGCATCAATTTTTGGTTACCCGAACTGGTAGGCCCGGCGCCGCAGGAGGAACAGGAAGAAGGGCACGCCGCAGAGGGCCGTGAGAATGCCAACCGGCAGCTCCTGCCCGGGCAGCAGGGTGCGGGCGGCGAGGTCGGCCCAGCACAGAAAGATGGCGCCGGCCACGAAGCTGAGGGGGACCAGTCGACGGTGCGGTACCCCTACGAGCAGGCGTACCGCGTGGGGGACGATGAGGCCGACGAATCCGATGGCGCCGGAGACCGCCACGAGGGTGCCGGTCACCAAGGTGGCCAGCACGAGGAGTCCGCGCTTGAGTGCCTCAACGGGGATGCCGAGGCTTTGCGCCGGTTCTTCCCCCACCAGCATCGCGTCGAGCGGGCGGGCTAGCACCAGCATTGCCCCAAGGCCAACGGCCGTGGTGAAGGCTGGGATGGGCAGGAGTTCCCATCGCGTCCCGCTTAAGGAGCCGAGCAACCAGAAGAGGACGGCCCGCAGCTTGCCGGGCTCGGGGGAGGAAAAGGTGATGAAGGACGTGATGGAGGCCATGAGCGCGGACATGGCCACCCCGGCCAGTAGGAGGCGAGGGACCGACACGTGGGTCCCGTCGCGGGCGACGAGGTAGACGATGGTGATGGAACTGAGGCCCCCAGCAAACGCTGCGAGGGGCATCGTCAACGTCTGCGTGAGAAGGGGCGGCAGAAAGCCGAGGTAAAAGAGCGACGCTCCCGCCGAGGCTCCGCTGGAGATGCCCAGGATGTAGGGCTCCGCGAGGGGATTGCGTACGAGGGTTTGCATCGCGACCCCGATGATGGAGAGGCCGCCTCCCACCACGCAGGCCAGCACCGCTCGTGGCAGCCGCAGTTGCCACACGATGCGGTCGAGTGTCGGATTGGAAACCGTGCCGAGGCCGAGGAGGTGGTGGCCGAGCACCCGGTAGACGTCGGACCAGGCCGTCGTCGTGCTGCCCACCGATACGGCCACCCCTACGGTCACGACCAGGAACGCCGTCAGGCCCAGACCGACGAGCCAGGGGCGCTTCATGAGTTCGGAGTGGCCGACGAGGGAGAGGGGCGAGGTGACGAGTCCGACGTACGCGCCGAATCTTCGGGGGACGCAAACAGGTTGGGGTGGAGGCGGCGGGCCAGTCGGCGGGCGCCCTTCAGCACGCGCGGGCCGGGACGAGCAATCAGTGCTGCCGGTAGGCTGTACACCTGTCCTTTCTGGAGGGCCGGCACGATGTCCCAGGTCGGATGCAGGTCGAGTAGACGGGCCGGGTCGTAGTTCTCTCCCCAGAGACCAAGAATGACGTCCGGCTTCTGAGTGAGCACGTACTCCTCGCTCAGGGTAGGCGCCTGATTTTCAATGTCGGCCGTGATGCTCCGGCCCCCTGCCAGTTCCACGAGCGTGTGCACGTAGCTTCCCTGCCCGAAGCTGTACAGCGTGTCGTCGCCCACGAGTACGAGCACGCGTGGTCGCTGAGCGGTGGGAATGGAGGCCGTCCGGACCCGTAGCGCGTTCATCGCTTGGCGAAGCGAGGCCGCACTATCCGCCGCGGCCGCCTTCGTGCCCAGAAGTTCTCCCGTCGTGCGGATGCTCTGGACAATGTCTTCGAGCGACTCGAAGGAGAAAAAGTAAATCGGCACGCCGAGCGCCTCGAAGGTTTTCGCATCCTTCGGGGCATTGATCTGTTCGGTGGCCAGTACCAGATCGGGGGTCTGGGCCGTGATAGCTTCGAAATCGACGGGGAGCGCGCTGACGTGAGGGAGCGTATCGACGGGAGGGGGATAGTCGCCCGACTCGGTGATTGCGACGAGTGAGGATCCCCCTCCGGCCGCATAAACGATTTCCGTAAGATTGGGCGCCAGCGAGACGACCCGATTCACGGGGCCGTTCAGCGCAACGGTGCGTCCCAGATCATCAGTGACCGTCCGAGAGGCCTTCTGTGAGGAAGGGCCTCCGCATCCTCCCAGGAGCAACAGGACGAGCAGTACGAACCCGAGAGAGCGGTGGACCATCGAGAACACAAACGGTACCTTTGTAATGATTGTCGTCATCATACTGCGGGAGCCGGGACGTGTTGGCCCGTAGTTCTTGCCCGGAAGGAAGAAAACGGAACATAGTCGTCCAGTGAATGGGTACTTTTTGTACGAAACGAGAATAATTCCGGAAGTCGTTGGACGAAAAGGAAAATCACCGTTACGTTCGCAAGTATCGTTGAGCGTGGCTCCCTTTCCGTTCGTCCTCGTGGATTACGACTCGCAACAGTCAGCCAGCGGTTCATCGATCCTCTGCAGAGGCTAGGATTTCAATGAGCAAACGGATTTTTGTCGTCGATGATGAGCCGAAGATTGGAAACCTGTTCAGCAATGTGTTGGAGCGGGACGGGTACAACGTCGATGCCTTCGTCAACCCGAACTCCCTGCTCGAGGCGCTCGATGAAGGCAGTGAGGAGCCCGACGTCGTGGTGGCTGACATGATCATGCCGGAGATGGACGGTGTGGAGCTCATGGAGACCCTTCAGGAGCGCGGACTCGACGTGCCCATCATCATCATGACGGCCCACTCCTCGGTTCAGACGGCCGTGGAGGCCATGCGGCAGGGGGCGTTCCATTATCTGGAGAAGCCCGTGAACCTGGAGGAGATGCGGGCCTTGCTGGAGAAGGCCATCGATCTGTATGGGGCGCAGCAGGAGCTCAAGCAGATCAAGACGGAGAAGCAGAAGCAGTACCCGATCGAGGGCATTTTGGGGGAGAGTGATCCGATCAGGGAGGCCCGTGAAACCATTGAGACGCTCTGCAACGCCTCGAATACGACGGTCTTGTTCACGGGGGAGACCGGGACCGGCAAGAACCTGGCGGCCAAGACGCTTCACTACAACTCCCCCCGAGCCGAGGAGTCCTTTACCGACATTGACTGCGCCTCCCTACCGGACAATCTGCTGGAGGCGGAACTCTTCGGCTACGAGGAGGGGGCTTTCACCGACGCACGCGACTCGAAGGAGGGGCTGATTGAGGTGGCCGACGGAGGTACGCTGTTCCTCGACGAGATCGACTCGATGAGCCTCGCGCTGCAGGCGAAGCTTCTCTCCTTCCTTGAAAGCCGGGAATTTCGCCGTCTCGGGGGCGTGGAGGACAAGACGGCCGACGTACGGGTCCTCTGTGCGACCAACGCCAATCTTGAGGAGAGCGTGCAGGAGGGAAGTTTCCGGAAGGACCTGTTTTTCCGGATCAACGTGGTCAACGTAGAGCTTCCGCCCCTCCGGAAAATGGGCGACGACGTGATTCTGCTTGGGAGGCACATCGTCTCGGAGTTTAATCAGGAGTTCGGAAGCGAGGTGAAAGGATTTACCGACGCCGCGAAGGAAAAGCTGATAAGCCATTCCTGGCCCGGAAATGTACGGGAACTGCGGAACGTGCTGGAGCGAGCGATGATTTTCGTAAGCGGCAACCGCATTGGGGCGGAAGACTTAACCCTGGCTCCGCCGAGCCGGCTCGACGGCCGGGAGCCGGTGGGCGACGGATTCCAGTTTCCGCTGGGGCGGACGCTGGAAGACATCGAAAAGGCCTACATCCGCCGCACGCTCGAAACGCGGCCGGACGACAGCTACGCCGACATTGCGGACGACCTCGGCATCTCCAAGAAGACGCTCTGGGATAAACGAAAGCGATACAACCTTGACGAAGCCGTGGAGCGCTAACGTTCCGCTCGGAATTAGCAGGAACTGGGATCGGTTCCTCCTCACGTTTGTTTGAAACGCATATTTCTTCGGAGCCACCTTCACACGTACACTTTTCGGCACAGACCGATCTCCGTCCATGCAACGGCCCAGCACTACCGAGTATCGTCCCCCACAGGTGCCTAGCGTCGATGCGGTGGCCGCGAAAGAGCGTGCCTCCCGCCTGGCCAGCCGTAGCATCAAGAAAGAGGCGAAGGTCGAGGGGCTGAAGCGGCTCATCGCGATGCTGGACCTGACCACTCTGGAGGGGGCCGATACGCCGGGAAAGGTGAAGTCGCTCTGCCAGAAGGCCCGCCAGCCCGATCCGGATCGCGATTACCCCTCTGTGGGGGCCGTCTGCGTCTATCCCCCCATGGTGCCGGTGGCGCGGGAGCAGGTGGCCGGTACGGACATCCGCGTTGCGTCGGTGGCCAGCTACTTTCCAAGTGGACAGGCCGCGCTTGACGAGCGGGTGGAAGAGGTGGAGCGGGTCCGCGACGCTGGGGCCGACGAAATCGACGTCGTGATCAACCGCAATGCCTTTCTTGCCGGCGAGTACGAGCGGGTCCACCGGGAGTTGAGCACGCTCTCGGAGGCGTCCGGCGACGCCCACCTGAAGGTGATTCTGGAGACCGGCGAGCTTGAGACCTACGACGCAGTCCGCCTCGCCAGCCGCATCGCCATGGATGCCGGGGCCGATTTCATTAAGACCTCCACCGGAAAGGTGAAGCCCGCGGCGACGATGCCCGTGACGCTGGTAATGTTGGAGGCGATTCGCGACTACCACCTGGAGACGGGGCGAAAGGTGGGCATGAAGCCGGCGGGCGGCATCCGGAAGGCCAAGCCGGCGCTCCGCTACCTGGTGCTGGTGAAGGAGACGCTCGGCGACAAGTGGCTGACGCCCGAGCGGTTCCGCATCGGCGCGTCTTCGCTGCTGAACGACCTTCTGCTCCAGATCGAGAAGGAGCGCCACGGTCGGTACTACTCGAAGCGGTACCTATCGCTGGGGTGAGGGTTGTGCGTTTTGGGATGAGCGTTGGGCGGTGCGCTTCGTCCGATACCTGAGAAGGCTCTCTCTTTCAATCTTCCAATCTGCTAATTTTCGTCATGGCTGAACTAGAGGCGGCCCCCGACACGGCTCGCGAACTGCTGTTCGGCGACGAGTGGGAGTACGCGCCCGCTCCGCAGTCTGCCGATCACGTGCGCCTCGACGATCGCTACGGGGCGTTCATCGACGGGGAGTTCCAGGAGATGGACGAGTACTTTCCGTCGATCAATCCGGCCACTGAGGAAACGATTGCCGAGGTGGGACTCGCCGATGAGAACACCGTAGACGAGGCGGTGAGTGCCGCCCGCAGCGCCTACGAATCGCACTGGCGGGACCTGCCGGGCCGCGAGCGGGCGAAGTACATCTACCGCATCGGCCGCATGATCAAGGAGAAGTCCCGCGAGTTTGCGGTGCTGGAGTCGATGGACGGGGGCAAG
>JBDGQN010000096.1:0-3757 GCA_042219055.1 Salinibacter sp.
GACCTCCCCGGGCCCCGCCACGTACGCTGCCGTGGGCAGGAGATGGTCCTGCATGAGGGGCCGCAGGACGACGTTGGGGCTGAAGCGCTCGGGCTCGGCGTCGAGGCGGTCGAGCAGCTCGGCCCGCGAAACCGTGCGGCCGGTGCCCCGGAACCGAAAGGCCCCGTCGTCGCCGAGATCGATGGGCCAGCGCGCCTCGTCGCCGAGCCAGAAGAGGTTGGTAGGGCGGGCCGTCACCTGCGCGTGGTAGCCCCGGTCGCGGAGCGTCTGACTGGTGGCGTCGATCCGAGCGACGGGCGTCTGCGGATCCTCCAGCTCGCGGCGGAAGAGGGGGCGGCTCAGTTCCTTCAGGCGTGCGTCGTCCGGGTTGATGAAGACGAGGCCGTCCTCCTCGAACCACGAGCGCATCAGCCGGGTGAACGCATCCTCGATCCGCGTGCCGGGCTGGTAGGCGGCCCGCATCCGCTCCATCACGCTCGACTTGAAGTCCGACGGCTGCAGGGCCTCGTCGAGGCGATCGAGCACGTCGTTGATCGCGTCGGTGAGGGCAAGTCGCCCAACCGCGCCGGGATTTTCTCCCGCGTCGGGATCGTAGTTGAGCGAAACGACCTCATTGCGATGCAGAACGTGCGCCGTCGCGATCTCCTCGAAGTCGTGGTCCTCTCCCTCCACCCAGAAGACCGGTACCACAGTCCGCCCCGTCTGCTCAGCCCACTCTTCGGCCAACTGCAGCGTGGTGATGGTCTTGTAGATGGTGTAGAGCGGACCGGTGAAGAGTCCCACCTGCTGCCCCGTCACAATCGCGATGCTCTCCGAATCGCGGAGGGCGTCGATGTGGGAACGAGTCGCTGCGTCGAGGCCCCACCGCTCATTTTGGGCGAGCAGCACATCCGCCAGCGCGTTGCGGTCCGCGGGCCGCCGAGCCGCCGCGTCGGCCGCTTCGCGCCGGGCCGCAGGATCTCGCCAGTCCCCCGCGTAGAAGTCCGCCACGGCGTCAAAGTCGGTAGAATAGTCGACGAAGAGGTCCGGGAACGCGTCGAGGTCGGCAAGGGACACGCGGCGGACGGACGTGTGAGCGGGCGATGTCATGCAAGGAGCGTTTGGGCGTGGGAGCGTTCGGGCGAGGGACTTTTTCGTGGTGCCTGCAAGGCGTCCCGCCGGGACGCCTCACCAATAAAAAAGGCGAAGCCTCGGGACAGTCCTCAAGGCTTCGCCAAGCTCGTTAGGACCAAATGTGCAGGGATCAGTTCTTGTTTTGCTGCTGCTCCTGCTCCAGCCGCTGGATTTCATCGCGCAGTTCGGCGGCCCGCTCGTAGTTTTCTTCTTCCACGGCCTCCTCCAGCTGCTTCTGCATCTTTTCGAGTTCGCTCCCGCTCATCTCTTCCTCTTCGGGACCCGACGTTTCTTCAGCCTGCTCGGCGAGGGAGGAGATGTCCGACTCGTCCTCGGCAATAATGCCGGCCTCGTCCAGCACCATGGGAGCCACGAAAATGGGCGCGTCCACCCGCACAGCGAGTGCCACAGCGTCACTGGGGCGGGAGTCGAGCTGGTGCTCCTCGCCGTCGTGTCGGTAGCGGATCTTCGCGAAAAAGGTCCCCTCTCGGAGCTCATCGATCACAACCTCCGTGACCTCGACGTCCACCGCCTCGAACGTGTCGCGCAACAGGTCGTGGGTCATCGGACGCGGCGGCTGGATTTTCTCAAGCTCCAGCGCAATCGCCTGCGCCTCAAAGGCGCCGATGATAATCGGCAGGCGGCGGTTGCCTTCAACCTCCCCCAGCACCAGGGCATAGGCCCCTCCGCTGGATGGGCTGGTAGAAAGACCGATGATGTCTACCCGAGTAAAATCCATCGCGAACTCAGTGAATTCAGAGAAAGTGTCCAGTACCCGAGAATGAGGAGTCGACGCCCCGAATTCCGTCCATTGAGAGGGACGGCTCCGCTACGTACTGGGGTCAGGGGCAACTTCGTGAAGCGACTTTTCCAACGCACCCAGGAACGCGTTGTTCTCCATCTCGGTCCCCGCGCTGACCCGCAGATAGCCCTCCAACTCCGGGTATCCGCCCATGTTGCGGACGAGCACGCCCTGATCGGCCAGACGATCCTGCAACGCGTCGGCCGGGGCCGGAGTCGTGAAAATGACGAAATTCGCCTGGGACGGGACCACCTCCACGCCCTGCATGTCTTGGAGGGCGTTGGTTACGTCCTCAATCGACGCCTGCATGCGCCGAACGCGGTCTTCGACGAGGTCGGGGTGCCGGAGCACCGCCAGGGCGGTCTGCTCGGCGAAGCGGTCGACCATGAAGGGAAGGCGTGCCTTCATGAGTTCCTGCACCACGGCGGGATGGGCCATGAGGTAGCCAATCCGAACGCCCGCCAGTCCGAAGGCCTTCGAGAGGGTGCGCAGGATGATGAGGTTGGGGTGCCGATCGAGAAGCTCGGCGGCGGTGCCTTCCGGATTGAACTCGACGTAGGCCTCGTCGACCACCACGAAGCCCGGACTCGCCGCCACCACACGCTCGATCTCGTCAAGCGTCATGGCGAGGCCCGTCGGGTTGTTGGGCGTGGCCAGCACCGTGAGGGCCGCCCCAGTCTCCGCTACGGCCGCCGCAAGAGCCTCCGCGTCGAACGCGAGGTCGTCGCGCGGCGGCACACTCGTGAGGTCGGCCTCCTGCAGATGAGCCACCTTCTCGTACAGCGCGAACATGGGGCGCGGCAGCACCACCGGCGCCCCAGGATCGAGAAAAGCAAGGCCAAAGGTGTACGTAATCTCGTTGGAGCCGTTGCCCACAATGATGCGCTCCGGATCCACGCCGTCGTGCTCGGCAAGGGCCTGGCGCAGGCGCTCCGGTTGCTCGTTGGGGTACCGGTTCATCTCCACCTGCTCGTAGACGTCGAGGAGCTCCTCCTTGATCTCTTCGGGCAGCCCGAACGGGCTCTCGTTCTGATTGAGCTTCACGTCAATGCCGCTCGGCATGTCCACCACGTACTCGCTGCGCTCGCGCACGGCGGGCCGAATGCGCTGGAGCAGGTCGTCGATGGAGGTAGAGGCGGCGTCAACAGCCATGAACCCGGTGGATGATTCTAAGTGAGCAACGGGATGGTCTATAATACTGTCCCCATGGCACAATGTCTGCGGCGTTACGACTTTTTCGAACCGAAGGAGGCGGGGACTGCTGGTGGATTCCAGATTCGGGCCACTCGGAGAGAGCGGGCTGTCTCATTTCTGTGTGCCCCAATCACGAGGCATGAGTCATGAGGACATCTCTTCCGTAGCTGATGGGATTTTGAATTGTCGCGGAGGTGAAGCGTCGGGAAGCGGGATGGTGCATTCGGTCAGGGGTTTTCCCGGTCGAGGCGAACCCGAATGGCCTCGGCGTGGGCGTGGAGCTCCTCGGCTTCGGCGATCGTCGTGATTTTCGATCCGGTTTCTTCTAGTCGCTCCTTCGAGTAGGAGAGTACGGACTGGGTACGCACGAAGTCGTCGACCCCGAGGGCGGAGGCGTGACGGGCCGTACCGCCGGTGGGCAGCACGTGGTTGGGCCCCGCAAAGTAGTCGCCCACCGGCTCCGAGGAGTACTCCCCGAGAAAGATCGCCCCGGCGTGTCGGATGTGAGTCATGGTCTGCCACGGGTCGTCCGTATGGAGTTCCAGGTGCTCCACAGCGAGGTCGTTCATCAAGTCGATCGCCTCGCCCATCGTGTCGGTGACGATGCACGCCCCGTAGTCGGCCAGGGCCTGCTCAATGACGGCGGCC
>JBDGQN010000096.1:3854-6887 GCA_042219055.1 Salinibacter sp.
GAATACCTTCTTCTTTGCCGCGGCCACGTACGCGTTGCCCGGCCCCACGATCGTATCGACCGCCGGCACCGTGTCGGTGCCGTACGCGAGCGCGCCGACGGCCTGCGCGCCGCCGAGGGCGTAAACGTGCTCCAGGCCGAGGAGCGCGGCGGTGGCGAGCACGAGCGGATGGGGGCGCCCATCCTCCCGCGGCGGAGACACGAGATGGATCTCCTCGACGCCCGCCACCTGGGCGGGAATCGCGTTCATCAGCAGGCTGGACGGGTAGAAGGCCGTGCCGCCCGGCACGTAGAGGCCCGCCCGCTCCATCGGCACCACGCGCTGTCCAAGCACCACGCCGTCGCCATCTTCGGTGAACCACGACTCGCGCACCTGCTTCTCGTGGAAGCGGCGGACATTGGCCGCAGCCTCCTCCAGTGCGTCTCGCAGGTCGTCGTCAAGCGCCCCTTCCGCCCCATCGAGCACCGAGGCGGGGACCGTCACCGGATCGGGCCGCACGCCGTCGAACGTCTCCGTCAAGTCGAGCACCGCGGCGTCGCCCTCCGTGCGCACCCGGGCCAGGATGTCGTCGACGGTCGCATCGACCTCGTCGCTGAAGGTGCCGCCCCGACTCATGATGGCATCGAGGCGGGCGGTGTCGTCGGGGGTGAGGAGGGGAATCATCCGCGCGTGGACGTCTGGAGGTGTGGGCGAAGCGTCGGGATCTACACCAGAAGGAAGTACTCTATTCTCGGGACGGGGGAATGTTTTCGGGGGGACGTTGGAAGGTTGGAACGTCTGGCCTCCGCAGGCAAGAACTCTGGCCCCAGGACGGAAGCTCTCGTGCCGCGCCTCCCCGTAGTCCGCCTGACCCAGCGCAGTCGGCGTCAGCTGGTGCCCCCTCCACACATCCCCCCTCTCACCCCGCCACCCGAACAATTCCGCGAACGAGTTGCATCAGATCGCCCCGCACTCGCTCGCTCACCTCCAGCACCTCGTCGTGGTCGAGCGCCCCGGAGGCCAGCCCGGCCGCCGGATTCGTGATGGTCGACAGGCCGAGCACTGCCATCCCCAACTGGTGCGCCTGGATCACCTCCGGCACCGTACTCATGCCCACCGCATCGGCCCCCAGGTGCTCCAGCGCCCGCACCTCGGCCTTCGTCTCGTAGCTGGGCCCCAGGGTCCAGGCGTAGGTGCCGCGCCGCGCGTCCACGCCCAACTCGCGGGCCACCTGCTCGGCCCGATCCGTCCACGCCGGGTCGTAGAAGGAATCCCGCCCCGCCTCGCCGTCCGATCGCCGCCGGGACGGGGCACGGCCCGCGCCCACCCCGGGACTGGCAAACGCCATGTTCAAATGTCCTGTGATGAACATGAGCGTGCCAGGCTCGAACGTGCGGTTGATGCCCCCGGCCGAGTTGGTGACGAGCATCCGATTAGCGCCTAGCGCGTGCACGAGCCGAACCGGCATGGTGATCTGCTGCACCGGATAGCCCTCGTAGAGATGAACCCGTCCCTGCACGAAGACGACCCGCGTGCCTTCGAGCTCCCCAAACACGAGCCGCCCGTGGTGCCCCTCGACGGTTGACTCGGGATACCCCGGAATGTCGCTCACCGGAACAACCGTGGGGGCGTTCGCCGCTTCCGCCAGCCGCCCCAGGCCGGACCCCAGAATGAGGGCCATCTTGGGCGCTTCGTCAACGGACGCACGCACCGCAGCCGTGGCGGCATCGAGGTCTTCGTCGTCGTACACAGTCGGATCAGATCGCATAGACAAGCGGAATACAACGGATTCGAGTCCACAAGCGACAGTGGGCGGCAGGGATTCCGTTTGTAAGTTCGCCCTCGGTTCTCACCCCGCACGGAGGATCCGGTAATTGCGCAGGCTCCACAGCAGCTGTTCCACGATGACCCGGACCGTCGTGGTGAGGGGAATGGCCACCAGCATGCCCACGAGCCCCGCGAGTTTTGCCCCCGCGAGGACTACGAACAGGATCACGAGGGGATGAGTTTGGGCCGCCCGCGAGAACACGATGGGCTGAATGAGCACGTTGTCGGCCAGCTGGGTGAGGGCCATGGCGAGGGCCACGCCGGGCACGAGCGACACGTCGCCCGTCTGCGCAATGCCCACGAGGGTGCCGGCCAGAAAACCCAGGAAGGGACCAAAGTACGGAATCGTGTTGGCCAGGCCGGTAAAAATGCCGATGGCAATCGCCCCGCGCAAGCCCACAATCCACAGGAGCGCCGAGGCGATAATGCCCACTGCCGTGCCCTGCACCAGCAGCGCACGAAAGTACCGCCCGATATTGAGCTCCACCTTGGCGAGAATGGACAGTGTGACCTCGAAATAGCGGTTGGGCACGAGGTGCAGGATGCTCCGCCGAATCTTTAGCTCGTCCTTGAGCAGAAAGAACGTCACGAAGGGAACGATGACGACCGCGTACACGATGTTCGTGAAGACGGCCACGACGGAGCTGACCGTCTGGGCCACCTGTTGTCCCTCCACCAGATCGCCCTGCAGGAGGGACTGTGCCATCTGGCGGACGTTGTTCTCCAGCACCCCCTCCTCGATCGGCACGACGGCCCGAACCCGAGCCTCGATGAGGTTGGCCACGTACGTGGCCGTGTCGATGGTGATGAGTTGCGACAGGTCCTGCACCTGACGAGTGACGAAGGGGAGAACTGACCTCACCACCACTGTGATTACGCCCAGGAGCCCTACAAACGCGATGAGGATGGCCGTGACCCGACCGAGGCCGAGGGCCTGCATGCGGTCGACCAGGGGCCGAAGCAGGTACGCGAGAATGCCCCCGACGGCGAGGTATAGCACAATGCCGGCGAAGTACCACACCATCCATCCGAGGGTCGCCATGGCAGCAGTCCCTAGGATGAAGCGGACGATCCGGTCGAGCGTGAAGTAGGCCGACGTGTTCTTGGCGGAGTGCGGAGGCCGTTCCAACGGAGGAGCAACCCGACCGGGGGACGATGCCTCGTCCGGGGGTCTTCCGTCCGCGTCTGCCGTCGCCCCCGCATCAGCAGGAACGGGTTCCCGATCGG
>JBDGQN010000097.1:0-7633 GCA_042219055.1 Salinibacter sp.
GGACACGCTCGGGCCATCAGACCGTCCTGTTCACGACGCTGCAGGACCACGCCAACTTTCTCTGGGCCGAGCTCAACCGGCTCGGCCTGCGCGCCACGATCGCCAACGGCAACGTGCCGCCGAAGCAGCGCCAAGACGTGATCGACGACTTCAAGTCGGGAGATTACGACGTCCTGATCGCCGGCACCGAGGCGGTGAACTTGGGACATAACCTGGAGAACGCCAGCCGCGTGATTATGACAGACTTTCCGTGGGAACACTCAACGCTACGACAAGCGATCGAGCGCGTCCACCGGCTCACGTCTCAGCACGACGTACACATTTATATGCTCTATCACGAAGACACCATCGACGCTTATCACCTCGAGATGATCCGGCGCAAGGCGGACTCCTCCGACATCGCGCTCGAAGGCGAAGTCAACGACCAGCAGGAACAGCGCGTCGACTTGATGAAGATGGCGCAGCAGATGGTCGGAGACTGGGAAGGCTTCATGGAGAACGGGGTGCCGCACCAGAAGGACTTGCGGGGCCAAGTTGCCAAGCTCGAACCCTACGACATCACGACGCTGCGGGAGCCGACCGAGAACGGCGCCGCCGACCTCCAAGTGCAAGAGACCGTGTCCGAGGACAACGAGCTCGTCGAGCTGTCGTTGTTCTAAGATCCCCGCCCGGCGATCAATTCCGCTTTTGGATGGCCACAATTCGCCTTCGGGACGGGGATCCCGAATCTCGTCGGCCCGCCGAAGGAAATGAGGAGCATTTTAGAGTCGTCGTCTATGCCTGCCGACGGACCAATCCAGCCTAACACCCCCGAAAGGAGCGATCAACGTGGGACGCATGAAGGACTACGACATCGAGCAACACGAAATGGCTTATGACGACCTGGAGGAGATGGTCGCCCTCGTCCGCGAGACGTTCGGCCACTCCATCGGCAGCGCCTACGGCTACCCCGTGTTCCCTGAGGGGCTGAACGTCGACGTGTTAGCCGTGCTGGCCGACGAGGCCCGACGCCGGAACGAGCCCTCGGACATCGGGCTAAACGACGAGCCCGGCCCCGGCCAGATCAATCCATTCTGACAACCCGTTCTGAATCTGAAAGGAGTGACTTCCATCATGGGCAAAATGAAGGCAAGCTGGACCGGCAGCATGATCGTCAACGGCATCCCGCTCGCCATGCGCATGACCAAGGCCGTGGAGAGCGACCGCCCCAACCACGTCCACCTGCACCACAAGCCGTGCGGCTCACGCATCCAGTACCGCAAATACTGCGGCGACTGCGAGCAAGTCGTGAACAAGGACGAGCTGATGCGCGCCGTGGAATCCGAGGACGAGCCGGTGCCCGTCGGCGCGCCCAACAACGGCGGCGGCAACTCGTCGTCGTCCTTACAGATCAAGGGCTTCGTTCCGGCCAACCTGAACTGGCTGCGCCTGGACAAGCCCTACTACCTCTCGCCCGACTTCGGCAAGAAGAAGTCGAGCGCGAACGACGAGCTCAAGGCGCTCTACAAGGCGCTGCTTGAGACGATGCGCAAGCGGGGCGTCATGGCGCTCGGCGAGGTCGTGATGCGCTCCAAGATGCACCACATCGCCATCCTGCCCGTGCGTCCGACGCTGCTCGCCTACACGCTGCGGCCCACCGAGGACATCCGGCAGATGGAACTCGACCTGCCGGAGGGCTCGGAGATCCCCGAGAAGACGCAGCAGGTCGTGGACACGCTGGTGGGCAAGATGACGAACACGGACGTCGGCCTGCCCGAGACAAACCCGGACAAGGAACAGGTGCGCCAAGCCCTCGAGTCCGGCGAGCCTGTCGAGGTCGAGGAGACGACCGGGACCGGCGACCTGTCGTCCATCACCGAGGCGCTGCAAGCCTCGATCGAGGAGGGATAACCGATGTCGCTGCGCGGCAAGCTCAACGTGCTCGACGAGCATCTCGAGATTATCCACCGCCGGATAGGCCGACTGTCCGAACAGTTCGACGGCGTGACCTCGAACCATGACGGCGCAATCGAGGATCTCAAATCCTCGATCGACCAGATCAAGTCCAGTATTGAAGAAACCCAGCAACAGACCCACCACCTTCTCAATCAGGAGGACATCTGAGATGGAGCAACCACTGCTCGAACTCCCTGAGATCGAAGAACCGGAAAGCAACGAGCCGGAAGCACACCTGACGAACCTTCCCGATTGGGCACGGCAACCGGAGAACTGCAAGCGGATCGGGCCCAAGCTAGGCCACTTGATCCGCCGGATCAAGAAGCGCCACGGCGACATCCCCAACTTCACCATGACGCCATCCGCCGACTTCTGCGTCGAGGTTCGGCCCGGCCACTGGTTCTGGACCCAGGGCGAGCAAATCTACGAGAGCCTGAAAGGCGGGGTCGATCGCCGCTGAGTATGGCAAGGGGCTGATATGTTGACGGAACACCGGATGCCGCAAGTCCAGAAGCGTTTCAACGAGGCGTTGAATCACCTGGAGCGTGAGTTCGACACCCTCGACAGCGAGATCCGTACCGCCCACGAACAACTCGAGGGGCTCATCCCCCACGCCAGCCTCCACTTCAAATACGTCAAGTGCCGATCCGACTGCCAGTGCAACGACGGCAACGGGCACGGCCCGTACGCCTACGCCAGCTATCGGGACCACGACGGTCGGGTCCGCACCCGCTACATGGGGAAAGACCCCGACCTCCCCGAAGGAAGCGTGGATCGGAAGACCTGGAACCGGATGCAGCGCGAGCTGGCACGCATCCGCGAGAAACGGCAGAAGCTGTGGAGCCGGGTCGAGGACGCCCTGGCGCTGCTGGAAAGGGGTTGACTGGCCAATGTCGCTCGACTACCAGCGAGCCGCCTTGGAAAAGATCCGCGAGGAGAAAGACTGGTACAACACGCAAGCCAACAAGGAGGTCGAAGCAATGACCTCAGCCCTGCCCAAGCCACCGAAACGCGCCCTGGCACGCTACATCTACCACGGCATCCGCGCAATTCTGACGGCTCTGAACCGCAACTACAAACAGCAACAGATCAATGAGGGCATACTGCGTCGCCTCCACGGGGGCATGTTCGGCCACGGCCCGTTCACCGAGGATCAACGAGAGGAGGACGACTCCCCATGAAGCCGATTGAATGGCCCTCGATCCCCGAACTGTCCGAGGCTCCGAACGGCAGCGGATTGAAGATGGCGCTCAAGCGGGACGGCAGCTTCGTCCAGCTGACACGTGACTGGATCAAGGGGCGCCGGATCGACTCGGCCACCGGCGACTACATCGACTACACCGACCTGTTGGCCCCGTCGTTTGAGATCGCCAAGCTGCCCGAGGGCACGTTGCTGGTGGGCGAATACGTCGTGCTCGACGCCGACGGCCTGGACGACTTCCCCGCCACGGTCTCGGTCCTCAACAGCGCGCAACCGCCCCGCCGCCGGCGGAGTCGGATCGTGCTGTTCGACGCCGCCTGGATCGCCGGCTACGACGTACGGTCACACCCTCAGCATGAGCGCATGGAGCTTGTGCGCCAAGTGGTCAACCGTTGCCCGTTACCGGGCGTCGATACCGTAGCGGAGATGGCTTACGACGCCGACCGCTACGATAGAATCGTCGAAGCCGGGCATGAGGGCGTGGTCGTCAAAGACCCCCACGCCCGCTTCGGCGAGGGCATGTGGAAGCTCAAAGGCCGGCGCGAATACACCGTCCGCCTGGGCGACTTCGAGTACGGCGACGGCGAGATCAGCGACCGCGCCGGGGCCTTCTACATGGAGATGCAGATCAACGGCCGATGGGTCCACGCCGGCAAGGTCGGCACCGGGTTCTCACAGCGCGAGCGCAAGCTGCTGATGGATCGGGTGCCGGTCGAGGCGAAGGTCGAGGCGCTCGGCATGAGCGAGGACGGCAAGCTGCGACAACCGAGTTTCAAGGAGGTTCTGTCGTGACCACGTATCGCCTTACGCGCCGAATGATGACCGACCCGTTTCCGGCAACCCCCACACCGGAGAAGGGATGGATCGAAAGCTACGGGCTCCATATCACCGCCGACGGCAAGCAGCCCTTGGACCCGCGTCTGGATCTGGACAACCACAGCCCCACCGGGTTCGAGTGCGGCTACGGCGGCAGCGGACCGCACCAGACCGCCCTGGCCATCCTCGCCCACCACCTCGGCGACGACAACCGCGCCCAAGCCCTCAAGCATGCGTTCGTACGGGACGTGATCAGCCAGCTCCAGGTTCCGAGAGATCAAGATTGGGAGATCACCGGCGAGGAGATCGACCGCTGGATGGCGAAGGAGGAGCAACATGACTGACGAAGACCCGGACATCTGCCCGAACTGCGGCATGCGATTGGCCGTCCGAATCGGCTGCCGGAAAATCTGCGGGCACTGCCCGTTTGAAGAAGGGTGTGAGGACTGACCATGCAGTACCAAGCGGAGCCCACGGTCTTCGAGTGCCCGTGCGGCCACAACTGGACCGAACGCCTGCCCGTCAACCTGCCCGTCCCCGCCTTCGTCGCCCGCATGGAAGCGGCCTCCGTCTGCCCCCAATGCGGCGGCGAGACCGAGGGCGACGTAGTGATCCTGCTCGGCGATCGCCGGACCAACGTGCTAGCCGAGATGGAGAAGATCCGGTAGTCACTCTAAACCTGGAGTCGCTGGATCTTTGCCGCCGGCAGCGTCGAGGATTATGTCAACACGCAGCTCCGTCTTACAGCGGAGGAGCGGGAAGCGATGCTTGCCCAACTGAAGGAGATTGCCCAATACCTAGCCCACGAAGCGGAGGGGGTTGCCAACAGTGAGTCGCCATCAGTTCAATCCTGAGTTCAACCTCAGCCTACAGCACCCGGATTATCCGGAGTTGCCGCTGAACGTCACGATCCGCGTGCCCGTCATTGCCGCCTGGGACGACGAGAACCGGGAGTGGGTGGCGACCTCCCCGCACGTCTACGGCATGCGCGTGACCGGACGCGACGAGGACGAGACGGCCCAGGCCGTCGCGGAATATTTGCAAGGGCAGGTCCAGTCCTCGCTCAAAGCGCTGATGAACCGGGAGACGTTGACGGACATTGGCTCAATCAGTACCAATTAGGCAGGTAGGAGGCGTTATGCAGCGGAAAAGAAACGGCCTCGGTGATAGGAACCGAGGCCGAGTCATAGCAGTATGAGGGGCTGAGTCTCATAGGGCTCACCACATAGCGGCGGGAGCCCCGCTGCTATGTGGACACCCTACCACAGCATCTCATAGCAGTCAAGGAGGACGGGCGATAAGCATTTGCTAGAAACAAATGTTAATAGAATCTGACAGCGACGGATAGGGTCGCTCAAGGTATGAAGGGGCTGAGGCTAATAGAGATTATATCGGCGCAACAGATGCATCGAGGGACAACTTTGGCGAGTTCGGTACCGCCGACCCCGCCAAGAGAAAGGACGATGATTCCATGTCGATGGGATGCCCGCATGGTATCACATCTCCCACCTATGAGCAAGTAGCAGTAACCTCGATCGAGTCAAGGAGGGGCTGAGCAAAATGATACTCCGCACGCAAAAGGACAGAGATCATCCATTTGTCATTCTGGACAAGACGGGCCTCGATGATCCGCGGCTCAGTTGGAAAGCGAAAGGCTTGTTGGCCTACCTGATCAGCAAGCCCGATGACTGGCAGGTTCGACTACACGAGCTGATCAACGCGTCCACAGACGGCCGTGACGCCACAAAGAGCGGCTTGGCCGAGCTCGACGAATGCGGTTACTTCAAACGTGTGCAGCGCCAAGATCCGGCCACCGGCGAATGGTGCGAGCAGGAGACCCACGTCTACGAAAATCCACAAATAGAGGACGATTCACCGCAAACGGAAAATCCGTCAACGGATAACCCGTCAACGGGTGATCCGTCAACGGAAAACCCGTCCCTACCAATAAATGAGGGACTAAGTAATAACGGCACTAAGACGTCCCCCGTGGGGTCTTCGACCCCGGCGGACCCGGCAACGAACGGCGACAATCCGCAAGGGCAGACGGCAGAGCTGATCGAGGACGTGGGTGCCAAGGACGGGAAGGTGGGTGATCCTCCGCCGCGCTCGAAGCTCCCGATGAAGGGACCGAAGTACGTATATCCGCAATCCTTCGAGCGATTCTGGACTCGGTATCCGCGAAATGTGGACAAGGCCGCTGCCTATGACGAGTGGCGCCGGAAGGTTCGCCATGGTCATGACGCAGAGCTGATTGAGCGTGGGGCAGAAGCTTATCAAGCGCACATGGATGACGAGGATCGTGAGGTCGGGAAGATCAAGCACCCCCGAACCTGGCTCTACAACGACGGCTGGATGGACTATTTGGACGAGGACGGGAACTTCGTCGGCTATCAGCCGCAGCATGACGATACGGACATTCACCAGATTTTGCGAGAAGAAGCCGCTGCAGAGCTCAACGGAGCCGCACAAGGAGGGGCTGAATGAAGGGCGACATCCTGCGTCAGTACGGGCTGGAACTGGAAAACTATGGCGAAAATGACATCACCAGCAAGCTCGCCATGACCACGATCCTGAACGAATGGTTTACCATATTTCCGCAACTGAAGCAGCATATCTCGGATGACCCCAAGGGTGAAGTCAAACGGATGGCCGATTCGTGGTCCAAGCTGATGGCCGACCTCTCTCCGCTGACGGTGCTTGAGGCGGGGCTGATGGCGCTCCAGCATCAGGAGTATCCGACGATGCCTGCGCCGGGGACGATTCGTGAGCACGCTTACGAGCTCATGGGAACTACGCGCCAGCAATACATGGACAATCGCCGCAAGCAGTCACAGATGGCCGCAGAGAGCGAGCAGCTTGATCGGCAGCTGAGTGGCGATGATGAGCCCAGCGCCGATGAGCTTGAGCAGCGGTGGCGGGACGGCCAGGTGACCCCCATTGCCAATCAGCTTGCCCCATATTTGCCGGAAGGTGAGGGCGAGCCGTCGAACGGCAACGGCGGTGCCGAGGCGGATCGGCCGAGCCTCGACCACGATCCCGATTGCCCGTGTGACGAGTGCGAGGCGAGCCGCCAGCGCGTGGAGGAGCGCAAGCGGCGTGCCTTGACACAGCTTCAGGAGGGACAGTATGGCGAGTCGGTCGCCAATGCCAACTGAGTCGGCCATGAATCCAGAGGTTGACGATGTCGGGGCGGCCTTCCAGCCCGGTACCCGCAGAGGGGGCGCACGACCCGGCACAGCTTGACGAGCGGGCGCGTGAGATGATGGACGTGCTGCTCGGCGGGGAGGCAGTCTCCGCCGAGCAGTTCGGGGCCTTCGTCACCGTGCTACAGGCGCTGAGCGCGAAGCTGAACGTGAGGGCCGAATCGATCCCGATGGTGATGCGGGCAGCTTCTGCATCCGGGCAAACACTTCTTGCGAGGGTTGCCTTTCTCGTCATAGACATTACTGCCACCCCGGTCGCCGAGCCGCGAGCATGCATATTCCTCTGGCAAGCAACAATTCAAGACAGGAACACGTCGTTCTGTCATTTTCGCTAAACGTGGTGATTGTGATCATACTCGTGACGGTGCTGGTACAACCCGCATCGCCGCCATTCGGCCCTCAACTACGATTCACCGCTGTGCTACGAACGGAAGCACACGGCTCGGCCTCGGATTGAGGTCACTGCCGGAAAGCT
>JBDGQN010000098.1:0-18547 GCA_042219055.1 Salinibacter sp.
CTACGTGGACGGATGGGAGCAGAAGTGTACAACGAAAGATCGCAATTGGTATCACGTCGGAAGGGCCTCTCGGCTCCCCACAGGCCACACAGACGGCCTCCAAGACGGTGCTCCTCGTGCCCGGGAAGGACGTCACGGGCGACGGCATTGCGCTCCCCCTCCACGGCTTTATCGTGGAGGTGCTCAGCCCGTCGTCGGGAACGGCGACGCCGGGCGAAGCCCTCTCGGTTCGGGCGCGCGTCCGCATGCTGTGCGGATGCCCCACGCGGCCCGGCGGACGCTAGGATTCGAGCTGCTACACCATTCGCGCCCAGCTGTTGCGGGACGGCACCGTGGGGGCCGAGACGCCTCTCTCATTCACCGGCACGACCAGCGAGTACGAGGGTACGATTCAGGTGTCGAAGGCGGGGGTCACGCGGGTTCGCGTCGTCGTCAGCGACCCCGAACGCGGCAACTTTCAATGGCGAGCTTGTTCGGTTCGCCGACGAGGTAGACGAGGACCGGCACCGTCAAGATTGACCCGCCTGAGCCAAGCAGGCCGAGGACGAGACCAACGAGGAGAGCACCGAGCCAGGCCGTGTACATGCGAAAGGAGGCAGATCAGACGAGGGAAAATTGTGGACGCAACGGACGGAGCCGGTTGCGGAGGCGGACGGCCGGGCCGGTGAGGGCACGTACTATTTCCCACCGACCGGACCTGGGGGGCGGTTACGCCGCAACAGCTCCTTGCTGCAGGGCCTCGTAGTTCCCGAAGTCGTCGTTGATGTAGACCACGTCGCGGCCCGTGCGGCGTAGGAACGCGGAGGCGGCGGCCGCTCGTCGTCCACTCTGGCAGTGGACCAGCAGCGTCTTGTCGGTCGGCAGGTCCGTCTCGTACTCTGGCATGCGGGTGTACGAAGCGTTCAGGGCGCCGTCCACGTGGCCCTCCTCGTATTCCGAGCGATACCGCACGTCGAGGACCTCTGTGTCCCCGGCCTGTCGCCGCTCGCCGAACTCCGCAAAGGTGATCTCGTCGATCGTCTCGCTCGGGCCGTCGTCCAGGAAATAGCGCTGCAGCGTCTCGATTTCCGCGAAGCCCTTCACGTTGTCGTAGCCGATGCGCACGAGGTCGCGGACGGTCTCCGCCACGTCTTCCTCGTCGACGATCAGGTAGATCGGGGTCGTCTCGTCTTCGACCAGCGAGCCGACCACCGTGTTGAAGGTGTTGTCCATCGGCGCGTAGAGGGTGCCCGGAATGTGGTGCGCCATGTAGGCGGACCGGTCCAGCCGCGTGTCGATAAGAAGCGCTTCGTCGTCTTGCGCCACGGTCTTTAGCTCGCGAACGGTGAGTTCGCGGGGCGAGGGCAACTGGTCCAGCACCGGGGGGCCTTCCTTGTTGTCCCGCTTCATGCGGGCGAAGTAGATCTGCGGCTCGGGCTGGTCCTCCAAGATGGCGTCGACGAACGACTCCTCGCCTGTGCGGGCCGCGTCGATCATCGGGTTGAACTGCTTCTCGTACCCGATCGTCGACTGCGGCACCGCGCCGAGGGCCTTGCCGCAGGCCGATCCGGCGCCGTGGGCGGGCCACACCTGCAGGTAGTCCGGGAGATTCAGGAAGTCCTGCACGGAGTCGTAGAGCGTGCGGGCGGAGGGCTCCGTCACCCCCTCTACCTTGGTGGCCGACTCCAGGAGGTCCGGACGGCCCAGGTCGCCGACGAACACGAAGTCGCCGGTCACGATGCCCATCGACTGGTCGGCCCCGCCGCCCTTATCGGTCACGAGGAACGAGAGGTGCTCGGGCGTGTGGCCCGGCGTGTGGAGCGCCCTAATCTCGATGTTGCCGATGTGAAACGTATCGCCGTCGTAGAGCCACTCGACATCGTACTCGCCCCCCGTGACCTTGGGCTGTTGGGCCCACTCGTACTTCCAGTTCTCGTCGCCCTCGTCCGAGAGGTAGAGGGTCGTGTCGAAGCGCTCGGCAAACTCGCGGGCACCGGAGAGGAAGTCAGCGTGGATGTGTGTTTCGGTGACGGCGACGATCTCGACTCCTTCCTCTTCTGCCAGGTCGAGATACCGGTCAATGTCGCGTTCCGGGTCCACGAGGAGAGCCTCTCCGGTCTCTTGACAGCCGATGAGGTAGGCGTACTGCGCGAGCTTCTCGTCAAAAATCTGTCGGAAAAGCATGGCGGGATGAAGGTTTTTGGGGAAGAGGTATGAGGAAGAGGGCAGAGGGAAACAGGCCGCGGCGTACCAGTCCGATCCAGATCCATGAAACGTGAGTGATGCGTGAGACTCCCTCCGATCAGCAGTTCACGTATCCCCCCTCAGAAGCCCGTACGTCCAGGAACTCATGAGGGCGTAGATGGGCGAACAGTCCCGGCCGAGTCCGTACGCCTTGCCCGTCAGCAGCAGGCGAAGAGCGGACAATCCAATGAGCGGCCCGGCCGCGTATTCGGACCACGGGGCGGTGAGAAGTCCCTATCTGGAAGACTGTTTTTGGCCCGTCATCGTAAGTAAGCGAGCGCTTTCGTGCATTGCCTCCGTGGAGAAACATTTCTGGAAGTGTGGCACAAATGAAACGTCGCCGCAGATTGGTCCCCCACTGCCGGCGGGGCATTCTCTACGCCGGGCCAGTCGCCACCGTACCTGCTTCCTGCTGCCCGCAATGCGGAGCAAGGGGTTCGAACGACGCGCCGAAATCCCAATACGCCGTCCCGACGTCCCGCTTTTCGACCAGGTTGTCTGTCGAATTGCCAGGGCTCGCGGAGCAGGAGCGTGGAAGGCGGTTACTCAGTTAGGCGATAAGTCGTCTCGAAGCCGCTGAAGAGATCGAGGGACGTCTCCAGCATGTGGGGCAGCAGGAACCGCTCACGAACCGTCTTGCGGGCCTGGGCGCAAATCCCTTCGCGTTCATCCTTGCCGTGACGTTTGCGGCCAGCACCGCCTTTATGACACCCGTGGGGTACCAGACGAATCTCTTCGTCTACGGCCCCAGGGGACACGACTTCGAGGACCACATTCGCGTCGGCGGTTCCTTCAGGTCCTCCTGGCCGTCGTCACTACGCCCGGCGTCGTTGCGTTTTGGGGCCTCTGAGGGCCCGGTTCGGAAGAGGGGGCGCCCGATTCCGTTTACTCTCCCGCCGCGGCCTCGTACAGTTGAAACGCGCTGTCCGGCTTCTTCTGTTTTGCCTCGTACATCGCCTCGTCGGCGCCCTCAAGCAGAGACGAGGGCGCTCGTGCCCCGTCGCTCAGGGCCGCCCCGATTGCGACGGTAATCGAGACGGTAGAATCCTGCAGTTCGAACGGCGTCTCCACCGTGTCGGTCACCCGCTCGGCCACGCGCTCGACCTGGCCCGGCGCTTCGATCCGGTCCACCAGAACCAAAAACTCGTCGCTCGCGAGACGGGCGACTGTATCTTCGTCCCGGACGACGCGCTGCAGCCGGCGACTGAGTTGCCGGAGCATCCGGGCACCGGCCGGGCGGCCGAAGGTGTCGTTGACCTGTTCGAATTCGTTCAAGTCCATGTAAAGAACTGCACACCCCGTCTCCATCCGGTCGGCCCGGGCGAGCGCTTTCTGGAGCCGGTCCTCGAAAAGCTGACGGTTGGGGAGCTGGGTGAGTGAGTCGTGCAGGGCCTGGAACCCAAACTGCTGCCCTTCCTCCTCCTTCTGGACCGTGACGTCCCGGGAGATCTGAACCACTGCCTGGCGTGTCTCGTCCGTACGGCCGCCCCGCCCTCGAATCTCGTGCGTTCGCCAGGCGCCCTGTTTGTGCCGCATCCGAATCCGGACTCGTCGCGTCTGCTTGGGCGTCTCCAACGCCTGCTCAAATAGGCGTCGGGCCTTTCCTTCGTCCTCCGGATGCACCAATTCGAAAATCGACTCGCCGATTCGCTCCCCCGGCTCATGCCCCAAAACGTCCCCGATGGACGGGCTCACGTAGAGGATTTCGCCCTCGTCCCCCAGAATGGAGAGAACATCGTCAACGCTGGTGAGGAGAAGATTCAGCGTGTCGACGTCGATGGACAGAGCGTCGGGGTTCGGAGCCACTGAATCCTATCGTTCGTGCGTGAAAAGCCCGGCGGGACGATGCACGATACGGTGCAGATCCTCTTCCATCAAATTTAATCTGCAACCAGGTCGAGAAACGACGAAGCGGCGCAGGGGAATGTCATTGTCCTGCTCGCCGGAGTCGCACCGTCCGGCAGAGCCGTTCCGAAGACAGACGAAGACGACATCCTCAGCCCACTCACTGTCCTGAGTGCCGATCGTTTGCCCACTACGGTCGTCCCTGAGACACAGAAGGGCAAGGGACGGGACTCAACCAGATCGGACGCGCTGCTGCGAGGAGCCCCAGTTGAGAAGAGACTTGAAAATCGAGGGGGGCGCGTAGCCGATCGGAAGTCCTACCAGGACCGCACCGGTCAGAAGAAGTGTCGGCCACGCAGCAAGCGGAAGAGGCGGCCCGACAAGCCCCCATCCTGCGGCGGCAGAGAGGACGAGAAGTCCTGTGGCCCCGAGACGACGGGCGCCCGACGCCGACAAAAGGTGGTCGTGCCCCATCCCGATCCCGAGGGCCAGTCCTCCACCCAGTGCAGGAAGAATCAGTACCTGCAGGAGCGGCCAGGCGCTGAACGTCGTCTCCCAGAGAATCGCCCCCACCTTCACGGCGCCAGCGACTGCCATAACACCGAGCGTCGTACCGGGATACCGCCGGAAAGAGGTCAGCATGTTCCGAAAGAAGGCGCTCTACGAGGGAGGCCGGCGAAAGACGGATTGATCAACAGTCAGTGGTACTTTGCAGGGGGGAAGGCGGTCCTGCTTCGAAGAGATTTGACGCAGAGCAGACACGTCCCTCTGCGGCGAGAACAGTCGACCGGTCGCTCACCGGTAGGCAAAGGGCTGACGGGCCGATCGATATCGGGTCTTCACGGTCAGCGCATGCCGTTCGTAGCCGTTGCGAAGCAAGACGGCTCCTTTTTTGACCTCGTGCTTCCCGACGAGAACAATCTGGGCGGCGCTGAGCCCCACCTGCTCGTAGGCGTGGCGATCTGTGCCCGAGTTCCCGTAGGCACGACGGATCTCGAAGCCCAACGTCTGGGTGAGGTGCTGGAGAACGTTGGTCTTGTAGGCGCCGGCGCCATCGGGGGTGGGAGCCGACTGGGCGAGGGAAGGGGCCATCCGCAGGATGCCCGGGGCCATTCCTTTTGCGGTGAGCCACTCCCGGGTCCGGGCGCGCAGCCAATGGGGCCGTGCGGTCAGATAAACTAGTTGGTACCCGTGCTGCCTGCGGTAGATCCGCGTGAGCGTAGCGGCCTGCGGGCGAGCCTCCGGAACGTACTCCCCCCACAGGAGCGGATCGAAGAGATCCCCGACGAGCTCGCGATTGTCGGTCGTGAGGGTGCCATCGATGTCGAAGACGATGAGCTCCGTGCCGCGCGGTAGTACCCGCAGGGTGCCTATGGCGGCGGAGCCGTCGCCTTGCACGTGAAAGTAGGTGCGGTAGCGGCCGGGGGTTGGGAGCGGGTCCGGATCGATGGGCACGGAGACGCGACCGTTGTCGTCCGTCCTGGCCGTCGCCACTTTGCGGTACGTGCCGGAGCAGTCGTCCACCCAGACGCTCACCGGTTCGCCTTCGAGGTCTTTCCGGAGGGGGCCGTAGGAGAAGGTACCGGCAAGCGAGGCCGAGCGGGAGGGCGTCGTGAGGGCGTCGCGGGCGCTGTGGTGAGCGGTAGCAGTGGCGATGAGTCGGTTTCTGGGGACTGTCCATGCCGTCGCCGAGAGGCGTTGGGGACGGGGAGCATCGTTGCAGACTCGGAACGTAGGGACGCCTTTGGAGGCAGGGTCGTCCGTCAACCCGGTCGCGTTCGCCTCGACTCGGGTCCGGGACGAGTTTTCACCTCCGGGCACCGGGTCGGAGCCGGCAGCTATCTGCCAGACGAGAAGACCCGAGGTGAGAAGGGGCAGGAGAACCGCGACGATCGTACGGGAAGGGTCAGAGACCATCGCCAGGGAAGGGTGTCGAAGGGGAGCAAGCGGGAACAGGGACCCCGGAGGTACCTGCTGTCTGTCTTCTTGTCGGAAGGGAGCGTGTGCTCGGACTGCACGAGCAGCGACTTCGGGGGACTGTTTCGGATTGGGGCATCGCAGTCCAACGAACTTGTATTCTGTACGGTGTCAACAGGACATCACACCCCGCGCCTCCGAAGCGTCCGGCCAGCAGGAATTCACTTCCCCCCTCCGGAAGAGCGTGGGAGAACGCCCCACAAACGAATCCGGCGTCCGATCATCTTCACTTCGCCCTTTCCTTACTACCATATTGTACCAAGCGTCCAGTCTCTCATAGCCCGAAGCTCTGCCATGTCGTCTCGTTCCGCGTTCCGATCACGCTCTTCACCTCCGGCCCGCCGCATTCTAACCGTTCTGCATCGAAGTCTCGAACCAGCGCTCAGGAAGGAGTGCGGTCAACGATACGAAACGAGCGTCACCCTGCGTCGGCTCGCCCCTCCTTCCGAGAAGGCCTCCTCAATGTATCTCCGACTGGAGGTTCGGGGGCTTCTTCGAATGATCGTTCGGTTCCGAATCACGCAGGCAGGAAACGACCTCCATACCCTGCACTGTGAGATCGAAGACGGACCCACTCGCCAGTATTCGTACGATCTGGGCGGCCGAGCCGGAGCGAACCTCTCCTACGCCCCCGAGCTGGGGCGCGCGGTCGCGACGTTTCTGCTCGAAGAGGTCGAGAAACGACTCGGCCGCCGCCTCCTCCAAAGTCCAGCCTCCCCTCCCGCCCAGACGTTGGGGCTGGGTCCCTGACAGCGGTGCGGGAAGAAGATTCGTTCCTAGTCGTTCCGTTCGAGACTCTACTTCCCGGACGTACCCGTCGTCGAGGGAAAGAATGCCTCGCTCGGCGAGATGATCGGGGTCCTCAAGGACAAGGGCCTCCGTGTACCCGACGGCTTCACGACAACCGCCGAGACGTACTGGCGGTACTTGGCCGCCAGCGACTTGGAGCAGGAGATTCAGGCACAGCTCGATGCCTTGGCCGACGGTGAGCAGTCATTGGCCGACCCGGGAGCGACCATTCGGGGACTCGTCCGAGGGGGTACGTTTCCCGAGGAGAGTGCCGAGGCCGTTCGGGAGGCCCACCGGACGCTGAGCGCGAACGACGACGCCAACGCGATCGACGTGGCGGCTCGCAGCAGCGCCACCGCCGAGGACCTGCCCGAGGCCAGCTTTGCCGGACAGCAGGAGAGCTTCCTCAACGTGCGGGGCAACGAGGCCGTGCTGGCAGCCTGCAAGGAGGGCATCGCCGCCCTCTTTACCGACCGCGCCATCACGTACCGCGAGGAGCAGGGCTTCGATCACATGCAGGTGGCCCTCTCGGTGGGCATCCATTGGAAGCCCTCGTAGGAGACAAAGATGATGGCAAAGCCAGTGACGGGGCTCACGTATCTCTTCGAGAAGAAGTCGATTCCTGTGACTCCCTCCTCGTAAGACCCAATCTCGAGGGCGGATGGTTTCCGCTGATCGTCGCCGCCCGCTTCTTCCTGGGGCGCGAGACCCTGCTCACCACGGAGAAGCCAGGCATGGCCCTCTGGCGAGAGCGACTGTTCGCCTGGATGTCCCAAAATGCCCAGCGAGCCGCCGACCACTTCCAGATTCCCTCGGACTGCGTCATCGAGATCGAGACGCAGGTGGAGTTGTGACTCGGTCTCTCGTGGAATCCGACGCATTGTCCGGCTTTCGGACCCGCGTACGATCAAAAATCTATCGGGCGGGGGGCCTCCTCAAACGTCCACCCCGACGGCCTCGGCAATTGAGGCGTATGAATCTTCACTCAGCCGTTCCACGAGGCCCTTCTTGATCTCGCGCACGAGTGCTGGTCCTTCGTAGACGAGCGCCGTATAGAGCTGCACAAGTGAGGCGCCCGCCCGGATCTTGGCGTAAGCCGACGCCGCATTGTGAATCCCTCCAACCCCGATGATGGGAATGTCCCCGTCGGTAGCCTGATAGAGATACGCCACCATCCGCGTGGCCCGATCTGTCAGGGGCAGACCGCTGAGTCCGCCCTCTCCAATCGCCGCTAGCTCCGCTTCCGCCGTCTGAAGCCCTTGCCGATCCGGCGCCGTGTTGGTCGCGACGAGCCCGTCCACCTCGTGCGCCTGTGCCACAGCGACGATTTCTTCCAGCCGCGTGTCGAACAGGACCCGGTCGTTGATCGGGGGACTCAGCTTGATGAGCACCGGGACCGCGAGCCCCGGCGCCTTTTGCTCCGATGCGATCACCTCCAGCAGCGCGTCGAGCGCCTCAGGATCTTCGAAGGTGCCCCCGTCCGGAGTGTTCGGACACGAGATGTTCAGCGTCACGTAGTCCGCCTGCGAGACGAGATGGTTGAAGCTCGCTCGGAAGTCCTCCAGGGCCGCGTCTCCCATGAGGTCCGGATCGTGGGTCTTGGCCAGATTGATGCCCAGGGGCCGCGACCGGTCCGCCCGTCCCCGCTCCAGCCGCTCCGCCACCGCCTCGGCGCCGTCGTTGTTGAGGCCCAAGCGGTTTACGAGCGCCCGGTCCTCGGGCAGTCGGAAGGCACGGGGCCGGGGATTGCCGGAGGCCGGGCGGGCGCTCACGGACCCGACCTCCACAAAGCCGAACCCAACCGCCTCCCAGAACGGAACGACCCGACCGTTTTTGTCGGCCCCAGCGGCCAGTCCCACCGGATTGGGAAATGTGTGTCCCCAGAGCCGCTGCTTGAGCCGTTCGTCTTCGTATTCGTATCGCGACCGCACGGTGCCGAGGACCGTGCGCTGTGCCGCCTCGGCGGCCCGTAGGCTCACCGTGTGTGCACGCTCGGCATCGAGTCGGAAGAGCAGTGGGCGAAGAAAGCGATACATGCACACGCGATCCGATCACAGAAATGTCGAGTAGAAACGTACCCTCCGGCGACCCTCCCGTTTCCTCTCTACATGGGTACGCTCGCACGAGTCACTTTCGCTCCCCCTGTCCCTTCATCGGCCTCCCCTTCAGATATCCAGCCCTCCACACGTTCCTCCGGACCCACGTCCAGGGAATGTCGTTCTTCCCCTGCGTAGTTCTCACTGCTGCCCCCTTTCCCACCAATGCCTCTTCTCTATCAGGTCGATGCGTTCACGACGACCCCCTTCGCCGGCAATCCCGCCGCCGTATGCTTGTGTCGGGAGCCCCGTGAGCCGGACTGGATGCAGGCCGTCGCCGGTGAGATGAACCTATCGGAGACCGCCGTTCTTCGCCCCCAGCCCGACGGCTCGTATCGGCTACGGTGGTTCACGCCCACCCACGAGGTCGACCTGTGCGGCCACGCCACCCTCGCTGCCGCCCATGTGCTCTGGACCGACGGGATTGTGTCCGCCAAAGCCCCTGCCCACTTCGACACCGCGAGTGGACGTCTCACCGCTCGCCGCGAGGAGAACCGGATCTACCTAGACTTCCCCACCGACCCCGTGCACCCAACCGATCCTCCCGACGCGCTGCGGAAGGGCCTCAACGGCGCCTCCCTGAACGCGGTGGGCTGGAGTGGGCGCGACTATCTCGTTCGCCTTCCGAACGCCGACGCCGTTCGCAGTCTTCAGCCGCAGATGTCAACACTGGCGACTCTCGAGGACACCCGCGGCGTCATCGTCACGGCCCCGGCCGACAGGTGTCGGAGCGTGGGGGCACCGTCCGCGTCCGCCTCGACACCCCCGCCGCCGAGCGGCTCACCCTCGGCGGCCAGGCGACCACTGTCGTTCGGGGCCGCCTCGACGCCTGATCCTCTCCGCCGGAACAGAAGCCCGATGGGATACCGCCCCAGCACCGCTCAACGCCCCCCGTTCAACGCCGACGCTTACCAACCCGGCCGGAGAAGGACGCCGAAGTCCCACTTCTTGGTCCGCTGAAACGTGCGGGCGTAAAAGGCCTCGAGTACAATCGCCCCCAGCACGTTGACCCGGGCCGACACCCCGGCACTCGTCACCGGCCGCGCCGGCACTGGCTGATTTACCTCCGGATTCGACCGTTGGATCGTATTCGAGGTGAAGGACAGCTCCGTCAAGTCCTCACTCGTCCACGTCACCCCTGCGTCCGCGAAGAGCACCAGGTCGGTCGGCAGGTACTTGAAGTTCGCCAGGCTCAGGACCTCCGGCCCAAGCACCGGAAGGCGAAGCTCCACACTCCCGAGGGCCATCCGCGTCCCGTAGAGCCGACCAATCTTACAGATGTTCTTTCGGCGACACTTCGGCTCCTCAAAGATGGAGCTGAAGCTATACCCTCGCACGAACCCGATCTGGTACGGGTCGCCGAGCGTTTCCCGAACGAAGGAGTCCGTCAGTTGCCCCTGGAACCCGCCCGCGCCGTAATTTCCCCGGTGGAGGCCGCGAAGGGCAAACGTCACCGGTTCGCGCAAGAAGTAGCGGCGGTAGTCGGCAAGAAGAGAAACGAAGTTTCGGGAGCCGAACTGCGGGGTTACCTGAAAGCGGTAGCGTCCCCCCTGGAGGGGCGAGGTCAACCCTGAGTTCGAAAAGTCCCCAACGTACGCCAGGCTCGCCCGCCCGAAGTACAGGGGATCGCGCTCCGTGAAGGGGGCTTCGACCTTCCTCGACCGGGTCCCACTTAGGAGACGAGTTGTAACGTCGAACCCGTAGCGCGTGCCCCCAACTCCCACCTCCAGACGGTTCGTCTCCGAGAAGGGATAGCTCGCTTGGGTGCCCACCTGCGTCCGAAAAACGCGCTGCACAACCTGGAGATACGTACGGGGGCCGGTCCGGTACAACTGCCCGAAAGCGGACGGCCGATGCGATATGCCCACGCCGTAGTTCATCCGGCCCTCCCGGTTGAAGTACGAGACTCCCCCCCCAATGTCCTTCACAGTGCCGTTGGCCTGCAGGTACACGCTCAGCCTCTGATGCCCCAGGATGTCGCTGAAGAGAAATCCGACCCCGCCGGCCACTTGCGTACCCAGCGGCCCACCGACGGACGCCCCAACGGAGGGCGGCACGATGCGGTCGAGACGCAGTCGATCACTCGCCTTCGATGTGTCGGTGGGCCCCAGATCTTGGAGGCCCGTCTTCGGGTCGTTCACGTAACTGCCCACCAATCCCTCGCCCTTCGACTGCACAGGCGGAAGGACCGCTGCAGTGCTCGCCTCGCCCTTCGGCACCACCCGCTCCCCCTTCGTCTTCTCCGCCGGGAGGGCCACGATCGAGTAGCCGCCATTCGAGAAGACGGAGAACATCATTCGCCCGCTCTGCCGGGCCACCGACAGGGCCGGCGAGAGGGAGGTGATGCCACTCACTCCAGTCTGAATGTGAGTGACCCGATAGGTGGCCTTCTCATCCAGGTCGTAGCGGTAGATGTCTTTGAATCCGTCCTGGTCGGCGATGAAGTAGATGCTGCGGCCATCCGGACTAAACTGAGGATTGTGCTGCATGCCCGTCGAGAACGGCCGGATAGTGCGAATCTCGCCGGATTCAACATCGATCAGGCCGATGCGCTCCTCCCCGTACTTGAGAGTGTTAAAGTTTGTACCGTTCGGCCCCCGGTCGGTCGTGAAGGCGATGGTTTCTCCGTCGGGGGACCACGTGGGCTGGAGCTCCGCGTAGCGATCGTCGGTGAGCTGACGCGCCTTCTGTTTCTTCAGGTTGTAGACGTAGAGGTCGCTCAGCCCCCCGTCCAACCCCGAGAACGCAATGGAGGAGCCGTCGGGCGACCAGGCCAGGTTTCGAATGGCCCCCACCCCTTCAATCACCGTTCGGGTCTTGATCTCCCCCGTCTTCACGTTAAAGGTGCTGATCTCGTTGCGCCCTTCCGTAAAGGTGACGAACGCAAACCGTCGCCCGTCCGGCGACCACGAGCCCGCCGAGTCGATGAACCGGAGGGCGTCGAAGTGCGGGTTCGACCGGGTTCCTTGCAGCTTCTGGACGATCTCGCCAGTTTCGGCGTCGGCCACGAAGAGATTGGTATTGAAAAGGTTGCGGCGGGCGATAAAGGCGACGTACTGCCCGTCCGGACTCACGGACGGTGAAATGTTGAGTTGGTACTCCCCGCCGGGCTTCCCAATCACCGCCTTGCCCACTGAATCAACCGGTGTGCGGCCTTTGGCGGCAGGCAGAAAGGCGTCCCTCGTAGCCTGCTTCCACTCTTTCGACAGCGAGTCGGCCGTAATGCCGAGCGTGTAGACGAAGGCCGAATCGACCCCCACGCGTCCACTCATCTTATAGAGGTCGGCAATGGCCGCATCCCCATACTTGCCCCCGATGTACGCCATGTATGCCTGTCCGTAGCGGTACGGGAAGTAGGATCGCGGGTCGCGCGTAAGCTGACGGATGGTGGGTAGATCCTCACGCAGCGCCGCGTCCCGCATCCACATGGCAGTGTGCGAGTCGTGGCGCCCAACCGACAGGTACTCGGCCATGCCCTCGATGAACCACAACGGCATGTTGCGGAGCGAAAAGCCTTCACTGTTCTTGCGGAGGGCAATGTCGTACTGGAACGAGTGCACCAACTCGTGCCCGAGCACGTGGTCGGTCTCGGCGTAGCTACCAGCAAGCGGCATGATGAGCCGCTCCTTGACGCTTTCCGTCACGCCTCCCGTCGCCTGCCCCAACTTCCCACGCACAGCATTGGTCTGCTGAAAGTCCGGGCTGTTGGCGTAAAAAATCAGGGGCTTCTTTTTCTGAAACTCCCGCAGAAAGGTGCGCGAGTGGCGGTCGTACCACCGTTCGGCCATCCGGGCGGCATCCTCGACGGCCTGCCGCTCGGACGGGTAGAAGTAGATGTCGAATTGATCCGTCTCAAACGTCTTGAAGTTAAACTGCTCGTACTGAACCTTATTCTTTCCGAAGTACTGCGCCGAGGCCGGACCCACGGCCACGACTGTTGAGAGCACGAAGAGGGCGAATGAGGCGCAGAGGAAAGAGCGTCGCATGGGAGTCAGGGAGAATCAGCGAGGCTTAACGAAAACTACACCAAGTGCAAAAATTCGTATCGGTTGGTGCCGGGGAAAGTTCGGAGAGTACGGATTCCAAACCGCAGGGGCTTCTCCAAAGTCGTCCGCCGATACTCGGCCGGGGAGAACCTTCACGAATTAGAAAATTGGTGGATTCAGCGAAAGACGGCGGCGGGATTAGAACAGGGTTAGAACGTGCGGGGCATCTTACGTACTACATACACGGACCGGTCGCTCAATGCCCATTACACCCGCATGGCGACGCAGTCTTCCTCCTGGATTCGGGGGACCGTGACGAACGGGTTGGGGGTGGAGCGGAGAAAGGTACGTCGTGAACGTCCTTATACCAATTGCGATCTTTCGTTGTACACTTCTGCTCTCATCCGTCCACGTAGGGACGACCCGCCGGTCGTCCTACATCGAGATCGAGGCAGGATCTACATTTCAGTTCCGATTTGCTGACCGCACCGACCGCTCACAATCTGTACAACGATTCGGCGCAGATGGTATTACACCATTTGCGGACGATGGGTACGCAGCCCTCACGCAAAAGGCCGAGGAGATTTTCTGAGCACTCCGGTCCTCTCCCGAAAGAATCGCTCGGGCTGGGCGTGGACTGGCGCTTCGTCTCGTCTGCAAGTGGATTGTATTCAACTCGTCCCCTCTATCGCAGGTTCGTCGTGGATGGAACGAGATTGTTTTCTGTCCCGTCGCTCCGAGAAAGGCCGGCAGTCTGTCGCGCATAGATCCCACTCATTTATTAGGTTCGACCTGCGGTAGGGATTTTCTGGCCGGTCGGTCTCCTCTAACAAGTGCAATCCAGCAGGGCTGTGCCGGAGCAAATCCCAAGGACTGATGTGCAGAAGCCTGGATGGTGAGGCCGTCCGTCTGGGTGCACTACATTCTCTGTGGCGCTGTTGAAAGCCAACCGTGCTACCGAGGAAATGCGGGCTTGGTGGGGGGAGGTGTACAGAAACGTCCCGCATCTGGAATCAGAAGACAATTCGTTCGACGAATCGGCGAAACTGGGTATTTTCACGGGGACGCTGAGGACGGACCAGAAGCACGTTGCAGGGGAGGGCCCTCAGCAACTCGGTCGTCCGATTCGAGAAGAAGAGGTCGCGGAGCCGGGAGCGGGCCATCGTGCCCACGATGGCGAGCTCCGCCTCTCCTGTCGCCGCCACGAGGTCCGAGGTCACGTCGTTGGTCCGAATGATCTGGCTGGCGGTAGAACTCTCGCAGTGCTCGGCCAGTCGGTCGTGGAAGGCCTGCACCGTGTCCACCTCGTCGTCCGACACGTCCGCACCCATCGCGGTCAGGAACCGGATGTTGGCATCGTGGGCACGAGCCAGGGCGTCGGCCACGAACGCCTTGAGGGGGCCGTAGGGGGCACGCGGAAGGAGAACGGCAATCTCCCGGAGCGCCTCGGGCTGCCCGTTGGCAGCATGAGGCGCGAAGAATGCTACTTCGCAGGGGGCCTTCCGCACGAACCAGTCCGTGTCCGTTCCCAGCATCTTCGGGTGCCAGCGCCCCGGCGAAATCGATCCCAGCATGAACTGCACGTCGCGGGTGCGGGCGAAGTTGAGGGCGGCGCGGCCCGCATCGTGGCATACGATCTCGTGGACCTCGGCGGACATCTCTTCGATCGATGCGAGGTTGTGCACCCGCTCTTCGAAGCTGCGGTCCGCCTCTGTCACCTGGCCCGCCGCGTCCGACAGACGCATCTGCTCGGGCACCGTCTCGAACCGGGCCGCCAGCACGGTTCCATCCCCCCGCCGGGCGAGGTCGGCCCCCATCGAGAGGGTGGCCGTCTCCTCCGCGACCGAGGCGTCCGCCGAAACGGCCACCATCACGTCCCCCGTCTCCATCGAGAAGGTGTCGTGCATGCGGACGAAGAGGGGCGCACGCATATTGCGCCGCAGGGCCTCTAGGGCCACCCCTTCCCGCTCGGTCCGCTCTCGCCCATAGAGCCGATACCACACGAGCCCAATCACGACGAAGCCCCCAGCCCCGAAGATGGGAAGCCAGCCCATTTGGGTGATCAGAAGCACCCCGCCGAGAATGCCGCCAAATTGAATCCAGGGATAGCCCGGACTCTCGAAGGCCGGATCGTACTCCTCGACCTCCCCCTCCCGAAAGGCAATGACGGCGGCGTTCACGAACGCGAAGACCAGAATCTGGAACGCGCTGGCGAGCTTCGCCAGGTCGATGACCGGGACGAACGCAATGAGCACCAGCAGCAAGACGCCGGTCATGAGGATGGAGTAGAGCGGTGTCCGGAACCGTTCGCTGACGGCGCTAAGGCTTTCGGGGGCCAGGTGGTCGCGGCTCATGGCCAACGGAAAGCGGGAGGAGGACAGCACCCCGGCGTTGGCCATGCTCAACAGCGCGAGCACCGCCACGATCGAGATTCCAATTTTGGCGGGCGTCCCGAGGAGTTGCTCGGTGGCGTCCGCCATGGGCGTAAGGCTCGTGTGCAGGACGGCATCAGGGGTCACCCCCACGATGACGTAGACGACGACCGTGTAGATCGGGATCATGATGCCGATCGAGAGCAGCATTCCGAGCGGCAGGTAGCGGTCCGGCTTTTCGACCTCCTCGGCGATGCTCGCAATCTTGGTGACCCCGGCGTACGACACGAAGACGAACCCCGTGGCCGCCAGAAGTCCCTTGGGGCCATTTTTGAGGAAGGGATGGTACTGATCCGCCTGCACGTACGTTATTCCCTCCGCCCCGAACGCGAAGAGGATCAGGAGCACGAACGAGACGAGAAACGCCTGCAGGTACCCCGACTGCTTCACCCCTACGAGGTTGACCCCAATGATGAGCACTCCCAGTCCCAGACTGATGAGCTTGAGCTGGGCGTCGGGAAGAGGCAGTACCAGCACGAGGTACGCCCCGAGCCCCACCAGCGCAAATGCGCTCTTAAACACGAGCGAGAACCACGCCCCGAGCCCTGAGATGGTCCCCATGAGGGGCCCCATGGCGCGGTCGATGTACAGATAGGTGCCCCCCGACTCCGGCATGGCCGTGGCCATCTCGGCCTTTGAGAGGGTGGCCGGGAGCACGATGAGCCCCGCCAGGGCGTACGCCAGAATGACCGACGGGCCAGCCTTGCCCGCGGCGAGCCCCGGCAGCACGAACAGGCCGCTGCCAATCATGGCCCCAATGCTCACTGTGATCGTCGTGTAGAGACCGAGGTCACGCTCTAGATGCTTCGTCACAAAGCGACCGGGAGATGTGCAACAGATAACGTGTCGTGAGTGGACCGGAGGGGATACCGCCCTCCGGTGGGAACAGGTCCTCCCCCTGGAGGCCCGAATCGGCCTTTGAAAGGACTCCTTGTGGCTTCTTCGCGCAAGCCCTACGGACGAGTTCAGAGCATCTTCCGGACCGGGGGTACGTTTCCTCGTCCCCTTCAGCCATCCGGGCAGAGCGTCCCGCACTGCCCACTCCTCCGTCCGACCAAAGCGCCCAGCGTCTCCTCAGTTTCGACTCTTAGACGATCCAGGGGCCGAACCCCCGTCGGTCATCCGTCCTCCGAGCCGGAGCACCTCGCCGGCGAAGGCCGCGAGGGGGTCCGTCTGATGGCTTGCCACGACGGCGAGCCCCCCGTCCTCAACGAACCCCCGTAGGAGACTGGCGGTCGCCTCGACGGTTGCCGTGTCGAGGCTGCGGAGGGGCTCGTCCATGAGCACCACGTCCGGCTCGGCCACGAACGCGGCGGCCACCTGGGCCTTCTGCACCATGCCACTCGAGTAGGTCCCGATGAGGTTGGTGCGGCGCTCGTCGAGGCGGAGGCGACCGAGCAGCGATTCGATGCGATCCGGCCCCGCCTCGTCGGTCCACTGTTCGCGGCTGCGCAGGATCCATTCGAGCAACTCCACGGCCGTCAGGTGCTCGGGCAACTGGGGGCCGGCGTGGACGAGGCCCACGTCGCGGAGGTAGCGATACGGGTGCTGGTGTACATCGAGATCACCGTAATGTACAGTCCCCCTCGTGGGGTAGGCCTGCACGGAGAGGAGGCGCAGAAGCGTGGTCTTCCCCGCCCCGTTGGGGCCTACGAGCAGGGTCAACGTTCCCGGCGCAACGGTCCGCGAGAGCCCTTCAAGAACGGGGGGCCCATCGCCATATCGCTTGGTGAGCCCGTCCAGCGTAAGTGCGTCCTCCATAACCCGTACCTATTTGAAAAGTCAGATGGTTGTAGAGAGGCGTCTCAGGGGCCGGAGGGCATCCCCCCTGCGGGGCGAGACGCCTACTCTCGACGGTCAACCTCGTTTACGCGGCGGACCGGGCCGTCCCCTCCGTCGCCAGCGTCACCACCGCCGCTGCTCCCACCGACAGGCCGAGGTGCACCGCCGCCCAGGTGCCGACCCAGGCCCAGCCGTACGCATCGCCGAACAAAGCGACGAGGGCGAGGCTCCCCACGTGCGCCCCGAACCAGCGCAGGTTGACAAAGGTGCGGGTCCCAATCCAGTCGGCCACCGATTGCATGGTGATCTGGAACGGCGGGGGGGCCGCCCCGGCTGTCCCCAGCACCGCGCAGGCCGCTACCTGCCCGATCATGACGACCAGTAGGTAGGTCGTGATGAAGGCAGGCGCTCCCCCACGGAGGCAGAACAGCCAGAGCCCGAGGTGGGCCACCGCCACGAGGCGGCCGAGGGGCAGGCGCCGGTCGAGCTGGCGCACGCCGGCCCAGACTGCCGGACGCCACCGGGGGAGAACCCAGTAGAAGGCGTCGTACGGCACCGGGGCTCGGTCCGTGGCCGCCACTGTGCCGCTGCCCAGCACCTCTGCGTAGAAGGCCGTCGTGTGATAGAAGTGCCGGTCGTACGCGGAGCGAGACCGCTGCAACCGCGCGCCCGCCCACCCGACCAGGAGGAGACCGGGGCCCCACGCGAGCCATCCCGTCCCCGTCTGTGCCCCGGCCGCGGTGGCAATGACGGCCCCGAGGGCAATCGTGAAGCAGCGGGTGGTGGCAAAGAGGGCCGGCATCAGGCCCCGTGGGAGACTCACCCCCTGTCCCTTCTCCTCCACCGCCCGCGCATACCACTGCCCCGCCCGGCCTTCGTGCCAGGCCTGCGACCGGGCCCCGAGGGTGGTGTAGTGGACGAAGCTGTCCAACACCGCCCCCGCCAGCAGAAGGAGCCCCTGTCCCAGAGCCGCCGTCTTGAGGCCGAGCCGACGGAGCGGCCCGGCGGGATCCGCATATGCCAGCAGCACCGCCGGGGCCGCGACGAGCAACACGAGCGGCGCCAGCCGACGCCCCAGGTAGCGAAGAAGACGCCGGGGAGACCAGTTGAGCCGCTGAGCCATCGCCACGTTCGGGTCCGGGAACAGCACGTTTGGCAGCGCTACCGCAAACACCCCTGCCCCCACCGCGGCCCACAACCGCAGGGCGTCGGCCCGCGTGTCCGGATCCGCCCCGACAGCGAGCAGCACGACGGCCGCGCACAGCACCCCAAAGAGCAGCCCGTACGCCCCCTGGGATGCCCAGCCGCGGACGTGGCGAACGGGGGACGGAAGCGAACGAGAGGACGGCACGACGACCGAGGACAATTTCAGTGGGCTGCGAACGTAGAGAAAAGTATCGGCGAGCCCGCCCTCCTG
>JBDGQN010000099.1:0-4325 GCA_042219055.1 Salinibacter sp.
GTCGCGGTCGTGACAGGCCCCGAGCAGGTCCACGGCCGCCGTGCGATCGAGCGGTACGACGGGCACGCGCCACGGGGCGAGGGTTGCGTCCGCATCGTCGGGCGGCGGGTCGCCGAGCACAGACGAGGACGGCACCGCCGTTCCGTCTACCGTAGGAAGCCACCCCACGAGCGTCTCCGGCTCGTGCTCACCGCCGAGTCCGCGCTCGTCGAGGAGGTCGACCAGCGTCTCCCCCCGGCAGGCTCGGGGAAGCATTTCCGATTCGGGGGCGTCGACTTGAGCCTCGTCGTCGGACGTTTCGCCCCACAGATACAGCTGATTCTCCCACCAGCCGAGATGAAAAAGGCGCATGCGCACCTCTCCTCCTGTACAACAGAACCATGAGCAATCCCAGCGCCCCTGCCCCACGATTAGGGTAACGATGCCACCCCGAGCCGTGCAAACGCTGTGAGGATTTGGGCGTCAGTATGAGAGAAAAACGCCCACTCACCTCTTCCCTACCTTCACACTTTCCCACCTTCACACTTTCCCACCTTCACACTTTCCCACCTTCACACTTTCCCACCTTCCCACTTTCCCACCTTCACACTTTCCCACCTTCCCACTTTCCCACACCTTCAGCTTGTCGCCTTCAACCATCCCACCGTCAATTTTCAATCTGCCAATTTGCCAATCTTTCCATGCCGCAACGCCAGCAGGCTCCCCACGGCCAAGTTAATGACTGTGCCAATGGCGGTGTACCAGGGCCACCCGATCGTGCGCAGATTTGCGTTTTGAACGTACGCGTCCGACGGATTCAGCACGAAGAGCCACCCCTCCGCCGGGCTGTGCCACACGCCGAAGATGATCAAAACCATCGCCCCGATGGACACGACAAAGGCCACGAGCGCGTCGAGCTGCCGTGTGCCCTTGTGCCACAGTCCCAGCAGAAAGGCTCCCAGCAGGCCCCCGTACGTGAAGGAGGCAATCGACAGCCCCAGCTCCACGACCGGGTTGTTGCTATCCTGGAACAGACTCGCGAAGCCGATGAAGACGATGCCCCAAAACAGCGTGAGAAGGCGCGAGACGAGCAGGCCTCGATCCGCGTCCATCGAGTGCCCTGAGATGCGCTCGTAGAGGTCGTTGACCGACGAGGAGGCCAGCGCGTTGAGCGAGGAGGAGAGCGAGCTCATCGCCGCCGCCACGATGCCCGCCAGGATAAGCCCCGAGAGGCCCGCCGGAAGACCCTCGACGATGTACTTCGGAAAGACCTCGTCGGTGCGTTGCAGCCCCAGCGCCTCAATCGACGCCCCGTCGTAATGCGCCCAAAGCAGCAGTCCGACCCCGAGAAAGAGCGCGAACTGCACCATCACAATGACGGCGCTGCCCACGACTGCCTTCCGACTATCGGCATCGTCGCGGCAGGCCAACAGGCGCTGCACGATGAGCTGATCAGTCCCGTGCGAGGCCATAGAGAAGACAGCACCTGCAATCACGGCGGTGCCCAGCGTGTAGGGCATCGTAAACCAGCGGCCGAGTGAGTGGTCGAGCCCCAGATCGATGAGGTTCGTCTTGCCCGCCGCTACCGCCGTACTCCACCATCCGGACGGCACGTCGCCCAGTAGAAACCCGATGGCCGCGAGCGCCCCGCCCACGTAGAGCAGCATCTGCACCACGTCCATCCACACGACGGCCTTAATGCCCCCGACCAGCGTGTAGAGGATCGTCACCACGCCGATGATGAGGATGATGTGGAAGTACGTCATCTGAAGACCCGCCATGTCGGCAATCACCTTGAGCGGAATCGCCGTGGCGAAGAGACGCACCCCGTCGGCCAAAAGGCGCGTCACGAGGAACGTAACCGACGCTGCCCCGCGCATGGTGTTGCCGTACCGGTCGCCGAGAAAGGCGTAGGCCGTCTCCAGTTTACCGGCGTAATAGCGCGGGAGAAAATAGACGCTGACGATGAGGCGTCCCACCAGATACCCGAGTGTGATCTGTAGGAAGGTGAGCGTGCCCCCGTACGCCACCGCCGGGATGCCCACCACCGTGAGCGTGCTCGTCTCTGTGGCCACGACCGAAAAACACACTGCCCACCACGGCAGATCGCGGCTGCCAAGGAAGTAGTCCTCCGTCGACTGCTGGCTCCCTCCGGCCCAAATGCCGAAGACAGCAACGCCGAACAGGTACACAGCGATAACGATGAGATCCAGCGTCGTGAGCATAGACGGGCACTCGTGCAATCCAATGTCTGGCGGGCAACGATTTGGAGTTCCAGTCTTCTTCTCGCCTCAGCAGCCCTTCAACCCTAAGGCACGGGAGTTGGGGCCTCGATCTGCACCTCGATTGACATCGTAGTAGAGGACCCCGGAAATAGACCATTACCGACGGGAAACGCAAGCGGCTGCCGCTCATCGGATCCAGCTACCCCAACGCTGAAGGAGGACTCGTCGCGAACAGAGCATCTCCGAGACTGCTCCCATCGCTGAGCTTCAATTGCCGACGATGCCCCTCCCCCCGGCGTCCCTCAGTCGCACAGGCGTCGGGCGCGTCGAAGGGCCCCGAGCACCGGTTCGTCCCGGAGAATGTCGACAGTCCAGTCCGGGACGCGCTCCCGAAGGATTCGTGCGAGCACCGTCGCATAATGCTCGTTCCGAAGCATTCCGCCGAGCAGAGCCACTCGGGGCACAACGTCGTCCGTCCCGTCGAGTAGCCACTCGACCTGTTGTGCAAGCTCGGCGGCCTGGGTTGAGAGGATGTCGGACGCCACTGGATCGCCCTGCTCCGCCGCCTCAATCACGAGTGGGGCCACGTTCTGGAGCGCAATCTCATCCTGGTAGATCCGGTGAATGAGGGCCTCGCGCTCAGCGACGTCGTACCGCTCGTCGACGCGGGCCCGAATCGACGTGTCGCTCCCCCCATCGAAGGCCTCCGCGACGGCCCGGAGGCCCGCCCGGCCCACAGCGTACCCACTGCCGGCATCCCCCAACAGGTGCCCCCATCCCCCGACTCGGTGCGTCGTACCGTCCTGGGTTCGGCCAAACACCACGGAGCCCGTTCCGGCGATGACCACGAGGCCGCTCCCCGTCCCGAAAGCCGCCTCCAAAGCAATGTCTGCATCGTGCGTCACCTCGATTTGAACGACCTCCGCCCCCTCCGCAAGCGTCCCTCGAAGCTGGTCGGCGAGGGCCTCCTGCTCGGCCTCTCGCCCGGCCCCAGCCACCCCGGCACAGACCGAGAGCCGCTGAATGGGACGATGGGCCGGGAGCGTCTCCCAAACCAGCGTCGCTAGGGTTCGAGCTGCCTGGTCCCCCCCCATCCGCTGTGGATTGACAGCAGGCCCCTGACGATCAACCCGCTCCGAACAGCCCTCGCAGTCGGCGAGAAGCAACGTCTGGGAGCCTCCGGCATCGAGGCCGACAAAAAAGCAATCTATAGACACGAGGGCCACGCCAGCGTCGGGAATAAAAAATACGAGGACCGAGGAAGGCCCCGCCGGGACATCCCTCCGCTCCCTCCTCGAAACGTCCGCCCATCGCAATGGATGCCGACAGAGGATATATTTGAAAGACGGAACTGACGACCCTTTCCGCAAGATGGAAGCGTTCCCACACTCTAAATGGAAGCGGTTCCAGCCTTCTGCTTCCAATTCGGCCCTATCCGGAACGCTTCAACGGAGTGCGCCGCCTCCGGTCCGGGCCCTTCGCTGAAATCCCCACCGTACGTCAAGGACGCAGTTACCAGCTGGCCGTGCGGAGATGGTCGAAGTTGATGACGGCCTGCTCGTCGTTTGCAAGGGCGTGGTACGACGGGAGGTCATCGGAGACGACCAGATAGGAGCCCTCCGAGACGTCCGCCATGCTCGTGTCCGTCAGGCAAAACTGGCGGAAGGGCCGATGCTCACAGAGCTCCTCAGAGGCGCGGTGCGTCTCGTCGAGGTCCGCGGAATGAGGCGCCGGAAGAGCTCTGTGCAGTTCCGACACGACCCTTTGGGACAATGACCCAGAAAATTGCTGACCTCTGTAGAATGACCTGCGTCGCTTCCTTGAGATCGAGCATGGCGTCGGAGATTATGATCAGCGATCTCGTTTTCCGTACTCGGGTTGAGTGCGCATCCGTTTCGAAACAGAAATCTGACCAAGGCTCCCCCCCTCATTCCGACGATTCTTCCGGCGAGGGGCCTGGTAGCAGCGGTTGGGGCGGCCCCTCGATCGCACGGTGGACGATGTCGGCCGCTCGGGGACGCACCTGCAAGATTTGCTCATCGGTGTCGTCGGGATAGACGCGGTTCGTGAGGAGGACGAAGAAGAGGTCCTCCGCGGGGTCGACCCAGAAGGAGGTGCCCG